>JAGXLI010000027.1 GCA_018334755.1 Thermoplasmatota archaeon | reverse complement strand
CAGGCCGATCAAATAATGGCCGTTTCCCACTTCAAGGGACACGGGATGTCAGGACTCGGAGGGATAATGAAGAATCTGGGCATGGGATGCGCCTCTAGAGCCGGGAAGTTGATGCAGCACTATAACGTTGAACCGGAAGTCAACACGGAAGAATGTATCGCCTGCGGTGAATGCGCGAAATGGTGTCCAGAGGATGCGATCGAAGTTGGGGAATATGCTGTAATAGACCGTGAGAAATGCATAGGATGCGGGGAGTGTAGGATCGTCTGTCCTGTAGACGCTATAGAAGTAGAAGATACCTCTTCGAATAAAGAGCTGCAGGAAAAGATCGCTGAATACGCTTTCGGCGCTTTGAAGGATAAGGAAGATAAAGCGGTACATTTCAACTTCATAATGGACGTCACCCCGGAATGTGACTGTCCGCCGTGGAGAAAGGCGCCCATGGTGCCCGATATAGGCGTTGTCGCCTCGAAAGACCCGGTAGCTCTAGAACAGGCCTCTTTCGATCTGGTCAAAGAGGAGGAAGGCAGAGACTATGATGAGGGAGAAGATAAATTCAAGGCAGAGCACGATATAGACGGGACACACCAGATAAAGCACGCTGAAAAGATGGGACTAGGTGAAAGGGAGTACGAACTTATAGACATCTCCTAGATCTACGAAATCAAAAAAGTTATACCTGAGCAATTAATGTCCCACAGCGAGGTTAATATCATCATGTCTAAAAGAGTTCTAGTAACGGGACCCTTCGGCCAGATAGGTTCTGAACTGGTTCCGGAATTACAGGATAAACATGGAAAAGAGAACGTCGTCGCTCTAGGTCATAATTACATCCCCGATGATTATGAAGGGGTTCTAGAACAAGGTGACGTGAAAGATAAAGAGTTCCTAGAATCTCTTTGGGAAAAGTACGATTTTGACGTAGTTTATCACTTAGCTTCACTGCTCTCCGCGACCGGCGAAAAAAGACCGGATCTGGCCTGGTCAGTAAATATGGATGGATTGAAGAATATACTGGATCTAGCTAGAGAGAACGACAATAAAGTTTTCTGGGCCAGCTCTATAGCCGTCTTCGGACCTAACACTCCGATGGACGACACCCCTCAACACACAATTTTGGAACCGGTCACCATGTACGGCGTAACTAAAGTCTCCGGCGAACTGCTCTGCCAGTATTATAACGAAAAATTCGGTCTCGACGTCAGGGGTCTCAGGTATCCAGGACTCCTAAGTTGGAAAGAGAAACCCGGTGGTGGAACCACTGATTACGCGGTGGAGATGTTCTACAAGGCGATCCAAGGAGAGAAGTACACCTGCTTCGTAAGAGAAGACACCCAGCTGCCTATGATGTACATGGAAGACGCGATCGAAGGAACATTACAGCTGATGGAAGCCGACGAAGAAGATATCACGATAAGGACTAGTTACAATCATTCTGCCATAAGTTTCAGAGCCGACAAGCTCGTCGAGGAGATACAGAGATATTATCCGGACTTTGAAGTCGAATATGAACCCGACGAGAGGCAGAAAAATGCCGATTCCTGGCCCAATTCAGTGGATGACTCTAAAGCCAGGGAAGATTGGGGATGGGATCATAAGTATGATCTAGAGAAGATGGCAGAGGTCATGATAGAAAATCTAGAAGAAAAATTGAATTAGCGCTTATCCGTACTTTCCGGTTCAGGTCTTATTATATGGGTGCAGATGTCTCCATTTTCCAGGATCGATTCTCCATGTTCTAAACCTATCTCTTCTTTAAGGGAGGATCTCACGATCTCGTCATGGACCATACAGGCGTATTCAGCATACTCCTCAGAAACGCCCGAAAAGACGCAGTTCCTGTATTCCATCTCGTAACGGGCGTCCTCTTTTGAGGCCGTGCAGAAAAAATTGAACTCGTTGAATCTCTCCGCTAACTCTTCGATCTTCTTGTCAAACTCTAAGTCTTCATCTATTTTAAAAAAAGGCTGAAGTTCTTCAGAAGCTTTCTTAAAAAGGTACTCGAGTTCCTCTTCGCCCTTTTCTTCTTCCACCTTTTCGAGCAGAGCGTTCAGAAGCATTATCTCATGTTTGGGAAAAAGATCTTTTCCTTTTTTAGTCAGTTCGAAGTATTTCTTAGGCCTGCCTCGAGAGGCCTTTTCAAAATGATGCTCGATAAACCCCCGATTTTCCAGCTTGTCTAGATGCTTTCTTATCGCATTTTCGTTTATCCCTATCTTTTCCTTTAGATCTAAAGCGGTAAGATCGACTCCTAGGAGATGCTTCAGGATCTCGGTTCTAGTATTATCCTGGGGGATGTTTATCTTCGTTTCTTCTTCCATCTTATAGGAATAATGAAGTGTCAGTTAATATATTTTACCCACTAAATAGTGTTTATAGGCGGGGAAGTCGAGAAAGATAATTTAGGTTATATACATTCTTTATTTATCGATGTCCGAAGAACACATAAGTTCTAAAGGTATACCCTGATCAAAAAAATAAAAAAGGTTTTTAGGTCAGTGTTTTTTCTTTCTGAACGCATAATAAACGGTGGGGACCGCTAGCGCCACTAGGAGCATCGGTGTGCCCAAGAAGGGCATGCTGTCTTCGGCGGCTATCTCTATAGTTTGGGTGCTGAAGTGGTCGATCTGGAAGACGTACATTGCATTATCTCCAGCACTCGCATTCGAGTTATCTAAACCTTGATAGTTAACCGCGTCGCTGGTATTTATATCTAGATCGGACTCCGCATCTGCAAGATGCTCATCGGCAAACTCTTTATTGAAAAGTATTGTGACATGGTTCGTTTCATTACTATCCTCGGCCTCTATGATAAGTGTCTCATCGTCGAAGTCGACTGTCACCGCATCAACTCCTCTTGGATCGCCTGCATTGATCACTAGAGCGGCCCACGGTTCGTATCCTTCTACTTTAAGAAAGGTCGCGGCTCCATGTGCTGAGGCGTTCTCCGCCCTATCCTTGAAGGCCTCTGCATCCTCTCTATCTACCGGTGGATCGATCTCCTCGGGAGGACCTTGAGCTGATCCTACCTCAGTATACAGGCCCATCAAAGCTCCGGACATCATCATCAGACCCGCTGTCATAATCACCAATATAGTTAGATATCTGTTTTTCATCTTACCATCCAATCTACAATCCTCTTTGCCCGTTATAAGTTTTATTTAACAAAAGTCGAATGGATTCATTCAAATTTATTTAAGGGAAAGTGATTCCCACAGATCTATGAACTCGTCTATAGTGTCTTCAGGAGGTTCGTACTCCATCAAAAGGCGCGTGATCTTTTTAGGTTCGGACAGGCGATATCCACTTTCTTTTTTGTATATTATATCTTCTTTCAGCATCTTTTTGAGGTGATAAGATAAAGTTGAACCCGGGATATCTAACTTCTCTTTCATCTCACCATGAGGAACCGGTTCATCTTTACTTAGAAGGTATAAAACGACCGAGAGAGGCGTTTCCTTCCTCAAGATGGCTAGTTCTTTTTTATCTTCTGCATCGACCTTCATCTTCCCTTCCTTCGGATAATAGCGCTTGTAATCACCTTCTTGTACTTTAGAAACAACTTCGTGTTTTTCTAACTGCTCAAGATGATATTTGACAAGATTCATGCTTAGATCGGCCTTCCTCTTTATCTCCCTCATATGAAGACCTGGATATTCCTCGACGACCCGGTAAATTTTCCTTCTGTTCTTCACCTTTATCTTCGGCTCAGCCATCGTCTATCCCTTGATCACCGATATATAGAATAATAAGAGGATCACACAATCTAGGATCGCTACGGGGATCCAGAAGAGAGACCAGCTTTCCTTAGGTATCGTGAATAGAGAATAAGTCAGTAAAAGGCCTTTTATGAAGAACAGGATGAAAGCCGCCGAGACTATCGCCAATTTTCTCTCCCTCGATCGATGATAAGCTAGTACCGCGATCAGTGAGAGAAAGAAAGCTAAAATCGTCAGTATAGCAAACGCTAGATTGTATACGATGCCTATCGATATCATGATGACCTCAGGTTCGATAGGATAAGAAAGGTTATTAAATTTTCTCTTTCAGGTAGATTATTCTTTTTTCCTAATCCCTTGCCGAAGGATGCCAAAGGCCACTATACAAGCAGTTATCATAGCGGCCGGAAGGTAATAGACGTACCTTCCGAAGTAACTTTCTTCTGACTCCGCCTGCGTAACCTCTTCAGTCCTCTGGAGTGTGATTGTATGGGTGGAAAAGTGAGGCACGTTCACGAGAACTTGGATCCCCTCTTCGCCTCTAAGAAGAGTGTAGCCGGGTTCTTCCGATTTTTCTACTAGATCTGAATAGCTATCCACATGTTCGATACTCTCATTATCAAAGGTCATCTCTAGATCTTCAGGAGACGATACGTTCATCACCGTAGAGGATATATCTACGACCACGAGTTTATTTTCAGTTTCCAGTGGAGATGAAGATACCATCATCCTGAGTGTCCTCTCATTCATCATCTTGCTCTGTAGATTCATATCACCGTAAAAAAGAGGCATCTGGTAGAATCCATCCTCAACTGCTTCTACCCTTAGCTCGGCACCGATCTGACCTTCCGAAAACCCTTGATTTATGAAGCCAGAATAGTCCTCAATACCCCTGTAGTTCCTTCTTTCATCCAGCCTGAAGATAAATGAGGTCTTTGTTTCGACCGTATAGTTTATGAAACCATCTTGAACTGATAAATCTAAAGTTTCATCATTTTTAGAAGAACCATAAGGAATCAGAGAGCCTGAAAAACCATCATTACTCATCCCCACTATGCCGTTCTGTTTTTCTTCTGGTGTAAGTTCTCCCGCTTTGAAGCTTATCTGCTGTTCAGGCCCCACCGCTCTCACATCAAATTTAAGCCGAGCAGAGGCATCATCATAAACATGTATCTCTCCCCTGTCACCCATTATCTGGTAAACGTAACCGTTAGATCTCTCCTCATAGACGTTTAAGCCATCTATGGTCACGCTTTCAAATAAAGTTACGTCTTCCCAGGCGATAAAAGTGTGATTCGATATCCCTTCTTCTACAGAATCAAATGAAACGAAACCTCCTTTTTTATCATCTTCAAAATTACCTATCCTTCTCGTGATATTCTCCGGGTCTGGAATGCCCGGTCCTGGAGGATCTGGAGGGTCTGGATCAGGGGGGTCAACATATTGATTATTTGTGGAGCCTTTTGATATCCCCTGATAGTTAGAAAGATCCGCAGTGGAGATATCTTCATCTATCGAACCTTCTTTCATCCCCGAATATGCGTTACTAGAGATAAAGATAGTCCTCGATAATACCAAGGTGGAAACCAGTAGTATAATGAGGAGGAAGATATATCGATTTCGAGAGTTCATCCTTATCTAACTAAATAACTACATACACACATATAAAGATTATTTAACAAAACTCGAAAGGAGATAACATATTGCTAAAAAGTGTATCATGTCTAGCCGCTCTTTATTCAACCTATCCTTTTCTACTCACATCTTTGATAGTAGTGAATGAGTTCTTATTTTTACCTTGTTTTTTATTTTTTGTCTCTCCCTCTTTTTGTTTCAAATCCTCCTGCCATTCCTCTAGATCTTTCTTTTTTTTCTCCAATTCTTTTTCCATCTCCTCCAATCTCTTTTCTTTTTCGGATAGTTCCTGTCTTTTTTGTTCAATCTCATCTATTTCCTTCTCTCCGGGTACGGTTTTTTTATCCCCTGACTCATTATTTTTTGCATGGGCTATATCCTGATCCTCTGATACTTTTCTTAATTTACTTCTTAACTTCGCGATGCGATCTTCCTTCTCCTTTAATTCTTCTTTTAGTGCCCTTTCATTTTCTCGAGATTCTTTCAACTCCTTTTCTAATTCTTTTTTTTCCAGCAATTCACTTTCCCGTCTTTCTAACTCTTTCTCTTTCTCCTCTATCTTTTTTTCTTTTTCAGATAGATCCTTCCCGATGCTTCTGACCTCGTCCAGCTTTTTCTTGAATCTAGATTCTCGTTCGTTTAAATCTTTCTGCCTCTCATTGATCTTAGTTTCAAGAGCAGTGAGTGAACTGTCTTTTTCCTTCAATTCCTCTTCCCAGCTCTTCAATCTTTGTTCTTTTTCTTCAAGCTCAGTAGTTCTTCTCTCTAGGTCCTGCCTCTCCTCTTCAAGTTCTTCTCTTCTTTGAGCTAAATCCTTTTTTCTCGATAGTGTCTCTACTTTCTCTCTTAAACCTTTCACTGCGAGAAATTTTAATGAGATATTCCCCTCCTTTAGATGAGATTTTACCTGCTCAAGGTCTTTAGAGAGTAGCGAGAGCTCAGTCTGATCGACCTGCCCCTCTTCCTCTAAATCAACGATATCCTCTTGAAGCTCTTCGATCTTTGTAGATAGTTCTTCCTGGCATTCAGAACATACTTCCCTAGAATGTCTAAGGTTTCCACATCGTTCACATCTCTTGATTCGATCATTTATGTTTTCAAGGACCTTCTCTGCTCTCTTCGGCCCAAAACCTTTTATCTCCTGCAGGTCCTGCGATGATAATTCGAAAAGCTGATCTTCACTTTTAATGTCTAGTTTTTCAACCAAAGTTTTTGCGGTATTGTCTCCAATACCTTGTATATCATTCAATTCATCTATAATATTCATACTGCTTCATAATGAATAGCGATATCCAAAGATAAAAACCTTATTTAACAAAATTCGAATGGAGATGAAATAAAAAAGAAAAGGGTTTGACTAGGTAGGATTTCACTAGATCTTACTCTTCTTCATCGTAAAGTAGGTCCTCCTCTTCAGCCTCATCTTCTTCACCGAACATCTCTTCCTCTTCAGCCTCTTCTTCCTCACCGAACATCTCTTCCTCTTCACTTTCCTCCTCTAGTTCTTCACCAGCCGGTTCGGTTTCCTTCTTCCAGTGGCGAAGGATAACAAGAAGAGCTATCAAAGCGATCAAGACGAGCACCAGATAGAACAGGTTCGTCTGGTAAACAGGTATCGGATAATCATCGAATTTCACGGAGTTCTCGCCGGTTTCTGTTAATGTCACGTTCTGGCTCTCTCCTACGTCAATGTCTGTAAGCAGATAGGTAGTCCGGTAAGACGCTTCGATGGTATAGTCATCTCTAGCCGGTAGGCGGAATTCAGCCTCGCCGTTTGAAGTGTAGTTTGTCCAGCTCTGGTCGCTGTTGGTCACCCTGACATGCACGTCATTAAGAGATTCGCCGTCTTTGTCTTCCGTTATCACCGTCAGATAATACACGTCCGTAGTTATCTCCACGTCATTCTCGGTGGTCCCATTAACGGTCCGATCGCCTTCATGAACTATAGTGTCCTTCCACTCTATCTCTATGTTCCAGTCACCTATCGGGATCCTTATCTCCGTATCTCCTGAAGTGCTTGTTTCCTTTGAGCTGTAGAATACACCGGTCCCTGCGTCCGTCAACCTCACTTCAGCCGATTCAAGAGCTTTACCTTCGTCGTCTACAACGTGCATCGTAAGGTAATACACGTCCGCACTGATATCTACATCATTTTGAGTTGTAGCGTTCACCGTTCGGTCACTCTTATAAACTATCTTGTCTTCCCACTCTATCTCTACGTTCCAGTCACCTATCGGGATCCTTATCTCCACGTCACCCGTGGCGTTCGTATCCATCGAGGTGTAAAAGACGCTAGTCCCTGCATCCGCCAACCTAACTTCAGCCGACTCCAGCGGTTCGTCTCTCTCGTCCATCACGTGCATCGTCAGGTAATAAACATCTGCGCTGATATCCACATCATTCTGGGTGGTGCCGTCCACCGTTCTTTCACTTTCGTGAACTACTTTGCCTTTCCATTCTATCTCTACGTTCCAGTCACCTATCGGGATCCTTATCTCCACGTCACCCGTGGCGTTCGTATCCATCGAGGTGTAAAAGACGCTAGTCCCTGCATCCGTTATCGTGACTTCGGCCGACTCTAGGGGCTCTTCCCTCTCATCTACCACGTGCATCGATAGATAATACACGTCCGCAGTTATCTCTAAGTCGGTCTCGGCTGGCACCTCGTATTCTTCCTCGTGAACAATCTTTCCTTTCCACTCTATCTCTACGTTCCAATCACCTATCGGTATCCTTACGTCTAGATTTCCGGAACTGTTCGTGTAACCGGAGTGATAGAATTCTCTTGTATCCGCGTACGTCATCCTAACATGAGCGGAAGTGAGCGGTTCTCCTCCGTTATCTACGACTTCCATGGAAAGATGATAAACATCGGTACTGATCTGTACATCGTCAGCATCGGAACTCACATTATAATCATCGTCATAGATAACCGTATCCATCCATTTTATCTCCATCTCCCACGGGGCGGCAGGTATCCTTACTTCTATCTCTCCTGAGGCATTAGTATAGTCAGAATGATAGAGTTTGAGGCTGTCATAATACGTGATCCTGACAAGCGCCGATTCCAGCGGTTCTCCCGCATTATCGTTCGCCTGGATATTGTGATAATACACGTCGGCATTGACCACTTCTTCAGAATACCCGGTGAGATCGAAAGACTCCTGATGTATCATGATGCCTTTCCAATCCACCGTGAATTCCTGTGGGCCTCTCGGGAGTCGGAAAAGGATATGCCCGTTTTCGTCGGTATATCTATCAGTGATCACGTTTTGGTCGTCTGGAAGTTCCATATGACGACCGACAACCTTTGCATTTTCTACGGGTATATTTCTACTATCCAATACCGTATAATCGAAATAATAGACGGCCGCATTTATCTCCTCATCACTGTTCGAATCAACCGTCAAATTATCTTCGTAAACCGAGACGTCTCTCCACTCACCATATATATCTATTTCACCTGCCTGATCATGGGGCGTAGGCACTCTAATGGTCAAGCTCCCTTCACTTCCCGTGACCCCTGAGGTGAACCGGTTTCCATCAACGTAAAATTCAAGAGAAGCCCTATCCAATCGTTCGCCTCTAGAGTCGGTAACGTTGAACGTCACGTGGTAAACATCGTCCACTTCAAGGAGGTATTCCCCTGAGTGATCGAACAACATCTGTTCAGAGTAAACCATCACATGACGCCATTGGAGCGTGACAAGATTAGTAGCTCCCGGTATTCTGGACGAGGCGTTGCCTTCATCAGAGGTCAGATCTGTGAACAATACATTATCGCCGTGTGAAACCCTCAACCTTGCACCGTCGATCGGCTCTCCAAGAGTATCTTGGGCGGTAAAGTTTACATGGTAAACAGCGACCGTCAGATTTTCAGTTTTGTTACTCTCTAATGGGAACATACCGTCGTAGACTTTGATGTCCTTCCAGTAGACCTTCACATCCATCTCAGGACTCATCTCGGTCCCAGGCAATCTCATCTCGTCGGTTGTCCCGTTTTGATCCGTAATGCCCTCATCTAGGTAAGTGCCTCCATTGTACAGTTCCACGAGCGCATTTTCTAATGACTGGTTCTCATCGTCATCAACACCCACTTCGAGATAGTAGACGTTACACTCCAGTAAAACAGGTTCTGTGGCATCTATACCGCCTATATCTATACTCGCGGCGTACACGTCTACGCCTCTCCAGCTCGCGGTTACGTCGAGTGGAACACCTGGCAATCTCATCGATACTTTACCCGTGTCATCGGTAACGTCACTGGTCAATAGACCTACGTCCGGGTGAGATACGGTGATCCTAGCGTTCTGCAGAGGGATATCTCTACTATCGACCGCTTTATATTCGACATGGTAAACTGAACATTCTATCTCTATATCCTCATCGGCGGTCACGTTGAAAGTACCCTTAGCGACTTGTATCCCCCGCCAGCTGACGAAGAACTCATGTTCTCCTATAGGAAGTCTCAACGTCAGATTGCCCGTAACGTTAGTCTCACCAGAATTCGCGAGAGCAGCTGTCTCTAGATTGTATACATTCAGATTTGCGTTCTCAAGATCCTGTCCCATCTTGTCGTAAGTATGGAAATCAACGTAATAAAGATCGAGCTCGATCTCCATATATCGGTTACTCTGGAGGGTCTCGTTCTCTCTTGAACCTATATCTACACCCCTCCATTGGAGATACATATCATATCCAAAACCTTGCTCGGTCCCAGGTAACCTCATCGTGAGTTCACCGTTGATGTCTGTCAATTTCGCATCCGCCAGACGCTCCGTGTCGTTGAAGCGGACCGAGACGTGCACTTCGGAGACGTTCAAACCCCTGGGATCGACGGTTTTTATGTCGAGATAATATATCCTGGCGTTCAAGTCAAGATCTCGATCAGAATCGAGTGTTAATTCGCGAGAATCGACTTCTCTACCAAGCCACTCGACCCGTATGGAATAATCACCACGGGCCATCTGTTCAAGTTCTACCCGACCATTACTATCAGTTATGAACCGGAGTAGTGTTCCGTTAGGATGCCTCATGAATATATTTGCATTCTCTACGGGTACATTATTATTATCTAGAACCGTGTAATTGGAGTCATATACGGTGCAGTTCAGTTCTACGGCTTGTGTGTACCCAACATCGGTTGTGACATCGTAGGTGGACTCATTCACCATCACTTCCTGCCAGTACACTCTGATCACGTAAGAACCTTCACGTATACTGATATTGGTAATTCCAGATGTATCGGTAAGATTGTAAGTGATCAGTTCCGGCGTTGGTGAGTCCGAATAGATCGATACATTAGCTTTTTCCAGGACCTGGTTCGAAGAATCCAGCGTTTTGAAATGTACGTGATGTCTCTGCGCACCGATCCAAACGGGTTTTTTCTCGATCGACTCTAGGTGGCCTCCATAAGTTTCATCTCCCGGATTATCTGGGTACCTGTAATAGTATCCCGTATTATCTACGGCCGAAACGATCACCGTGTACTCGCCCTCGGATGCATTACCATAATCCCAGGTATAGGTGTAATTGCTCCTATAGGAAGTATCGTTCCCGGTGACCTGAACCATCGGTCTACGGTAGAATACAGTACCTTCCGGTCCCAACAACGTGACATTCACCCTTCTTATATCATAGCCGCCGAATGGATCAACGACCGAGGTGTTGAAATGCATCGTTGTGTTACTAGCTCCGAGTCTGTAAGAATAAGATTCGGTGTAATTAGAGTTCAATACCTTTAGAGTCTCGGGCTGGACGTAATCGCTCGTTTCGACTTCCAGCCTGCTTGGATATTCTGCATCCCCATAAGCCACACGTTTATCGAAATTGGTACTACTGACGATGGAGGTCTGGACACGTATTGAGGACCCTGCGGAAACATTGTACTCATCTATTTCAGTTGAAGCAGAGTACTCGTTGAATATCGTTCGGATGTTGCCATAATACTCGCTGCCCGAAGCGATAGGATCTTCCGTTCCATCCGGATGGACTTCCCACAGATCGATCTCCACGGTTATATCGTTCGTTCCGCCGGAAGCGTCTTTTATATTAACCCATATATAAGTGGTAGCGGTACCGTTCAGAGTCAAGTTTCCAGCTAGTGTGGGATCCAGGTACCAGTTCATCTGGATGTCACCACTAGAGGTCCATTCAGTCAATTCCTGATCGGTACCCATAGTGGTGTTCATAGTTAGTACGTCGGCATTATTGTTGACCGTACCGGTTTGATTATGATAGTAGATAGTTTTATTCTTTAGATCACTCGCTGCACCGATAGAAGAATTATCTTCCATCGATATATCCTTCCCCTCGGTCTGTCCAAGGGCTCCTGCTGCCGAACCCACTAATAAGAGGGCCATTACCGCCGAAACGGCGATCATCATCCAAACTTCATATCTTCCTTTCATATCAGATCACCTCCTTCTCACGAGCAAGAGGAACTAAGCCTATCAAAGCTATAACTACCAGTGCCAGTATGGCAAAGAAAAGATTTGTAGTGTATATAGCCGGTGGATAATCGTTGAATTCTATCTGCCTTTCCTGAGTCGAATTCAAGCTGACTTCAGGTGATGTTTCTAGGTCAACATTGGTAAGAAGATAAGTCGTCCGATATCTAGTTCTTACCGTATAATCTCCTTCGACGAGCTGTTCGAACCTGACCACTCCGTCTTTATCCGTTTCCTTAGAGAGGACCTTGTCGCCCTCGGAATCCAAAAGGGTGACCTCCGCTCCTTTGAGCGATTCGCCCTCGCCGTCTTTCACCATGATCTGAAGATCATGAACCCGTGTCACTAAGGTTCTGTCCACACTCTCGTTCAACTTGAATGTGGTCGAACCTACCTTCGCGTTCTTCCAGTGCGCCTCTAAAGTATAGTTCCGCCCTGGTATCTGATCAAACGCGACCGTGCCGTCTTCACTGGTCTCATCAGAGTTCATCAACTCCTGTTCCATATCTATAAGTCTGACTTCAGCACCGTCGAGAGGCGTTCCTTCACTATCATTCACCGTTACCTGAATATTGTGTACGTTCGTTGTCAACGTTCTCTCTTGACTCTCTTCGCTTTCACTCAGCTCGAATGTGGTCGAATGTACCATCTCTCCTTTCCATCGTATCTCTATATTCCAGTTACCGCCCGGCAGCTGGTCGTAGCCTACGACTCCATTTTCATCAGTCTCTTTGGATTGGACCAGCTCTTCTTCCGTATCCAAAAGGAACACTTTCGCACCGTATAATGGCTCTCCTTCACTGTCATTCACCGTCACCTGAAGATCGTGTACATCGGTTTCCAACGTCCTCTCTTGGCTCTCTTCACTCTCCGTCAACTCAAAAGTGGTCGAAGCTACCATCTCGTCTTTCCATCGTACCTCTATATTCCAGTTACCGCCCGGCAGCTGGTCGTATCCTACGAGTCCGTTTTCATCAGTCTCTTTGGATTGGACCAACTCCTCTTGCATATCTAAAAGGGACACTTCCGCACCAACTAATGGATCACCTTCACTGTCATTCACCGTTACCTGAAGATCGTGTACATCGGTTTCCAACGTTCTTTCAACGCTTTCAGTTAGCTCGAAAGTGCTCGAATGTACCATCTCATCTTTCCACTGCACCTCTAATGTCCAGTTGCCACCGAATAACTGATCAAAACTGACTTCGCCGTCCTGATCTGTTCTTCGAGAATAGACCAGATTGCCGTCTGAATCTAACAGATCGACACCGGCGCCGATAAGTGATTTCTGACTACTATCTACCACTATCACCCGAAGATCGTGTACGTCCGTCTCTATCTGCATCTCGAATCCTTCATCTTCTATCTCAGTGGTATTAGTACCGACCTTTTCGTCCATCCAGTAGGCTTCTAAGGTCCAGGTCCCGCTGGGTAGTATGGGGATGGCAGTGCCGCCTTCGGCCGTTTCCGTTACGAAGGTCGTACCTCCTTCGTCCTTTATGACCAGGTTAGCGCCGTCTAGCCTCTCCCCGTCGGAATCCACAACGGTCACATTCAGGTAATATATATCGCAATCGAGAGTGTATCCTCTATCCTCCTCGACCGGTACCTCGGCCTCGGCCACGATGAAACCTCTCCACTCGGCCTGAAGTCCTATATCTCCGGCGGGCACTCTTTCTGTCGGGGTCTCATCTATCGAGATGGTCGTGAGGAGTTGCTGTCCTTCTGGTAAAGAAGTATGATATATAGATACGATCAAACCTTCCACATCTTCACCTCTAGAGTCTTCGCCCGAGATGGTCAGGTAATAAACTTCGCAGGACAGGTCGATGTCTTCACTCTGACTGATCGGATGGACTTCGCTATAGACCTCTACGCCCTGCCATCGAACTACGGTCAAAAATTCCGCTTCTGGTAACCTCATAGCCAACGGCTCTCCACCAGTGATCCTGCCGCTCTCAAATGTTGAGTCACCGTGGATCACTTCGATCCGTGCGCCGTTTATAGCTTCCTGATCCGAGTCCCTAGGAAGCATACTCACGTGATAAACCGAGGCGTTGATCGTTTCATCTATATCTCGGTCTACTTCGATCGTGGTCTCATTGACTTCGAAGCCGCGCCAGGTGAAATAAATGTCATACGATTCTGCAGGAAGTCGGGTCTCAACGACCCCATCCGAGTCCGTAGTTTCCGAGAAGAGTAAAGAACCTTCGACAAACAGCTCTGTCTGAGTATCGGGTAGAGGGTCACCTTCCGAATCTACGACTGTCAGAGTTACATAATAAACGTCGGCGTCGATGATCAACTCATTTTGACCTTGAGCCGCCGTCATAGTATAATCAGTTTCATTCACCTCTATTCCGTTCCAGGTGGTCTCGATCGTGTATCCTTCAACTGGGAGCCTCATCATCAAAGAACCGTTTTCGTCACTGGTACCTCTTTCTATCACGTTGTTTTGATATTGAACGCTTACATCGGCTCCTTCCACTGGATTCTCTTGAGAATCTTGGATAGTCACGTTCAGATGATATACATCACAGTACAGGGTCTTGTTCGTATTGTCTACCACCTGATAGTTCTGGAGTGAGTAGACTTCGATACCTTTCCACTCGACTCCAGCATCTATATGAGTCGAGGGTAGTTTAGTGATATAAGATCCTGAAGCATCGGTACTGCCCGTATCTACTAAGTCACCGCCGATCCTGACCGATATCCTTGCCTGAGAGAGCGGAGAATGTTCAGTAGTATTGTCATAAGTTAAGAATTCGAGCTGGTAAACCGACGCAGTTATCTCGAAAGAGGTGTTCATCGAATTGACCTCTCTCGTTTCTTCGGCTACATCTACACCGAGCCAACTTACATCAAATCTATGTTCCCCTCTCGCGAGCTGGAAAGTGACTTCTCCATTGTTGTCGGTTGTATTGGTACCTATCTCTCTTACCGTCCTCGTGTAGGTCGCGGTAACCTCTGCACCTTGAAGAGGATCTCCCAGTGTATCGTATACCGAAACTGTAACCTCATAGATATCCGCGGTGATCACTATGGTATCCGTGGAGTCTAGGAGATAGGTGTCCTCATACACCCGAGCGTCGTTCCAGGTGACTTCAAGTAGATATTCCGCTCCCGGCAGCCTCGTGTTCACTTCTCCCTGAGAATCGGTCATCAAGCTCTCAGCCGTTTGTAATGTATCGTTATACGCAGCCGCGAATAGAGCGTTAGGAACGGGCTGACTCGCATTATCCTGTACCTGAACGGTCAAGTGGTAAACTTCAACATTGAGTGTGTGGTCGATTGAGGACCAAGTTATATTCTTTTCAAATGTACCGACCGCCCTACCTTTCCACCTGACTTCCATGTGATAGGTTCCCTCTGCGGTTTGAGCTAGGGAGAAAGTCCCGGCCTGATCGGTACTGAAAGGCGGGATAATGGTCGTTCCGTTGGGATGGGTGAGATAAACTTTAGCTTCGTCGACAGGCGAACCTTCTTTATCTAGAACGGTGAATTCAGGGTAGAAGATCGCCGCGGTAAGATTGTACGGGTCACTTCTGGTCCTGTTACCTACTTCTCCAACATCTAAAGTCCGGTTGGTCTCCACCTCTATATCCTGCCAGTTTACACTGACCAAATACGTGGCATTAGCCACTGTGAAATTGACGATGCCCTGGTCATCGGTCTCCTTGCTGTTGAAGATGGTATCCGGACCCGGTTTTAGATTGACCGTAGTATTTGCAAGAGGATAGCCCTGGTTGTCTTCTAATTGAAGGTTGACGTAATTATCGAGACCTCCGATCACGAAGGAATGATAGCCGTACTCGTCGTGAGGTGTGAAGTTCCCAGTTCGTTCCCAGGCTCTCATCCCGTTCTTATCTACGGCCCTCACCGAGACGGCATAAGTCCCTTCAGGTTCACCATCATAATTCCAAGGGACCTCGTAAATGGTTTTGAATGAATTGTAAAAGCCGTATGTCTTATTCATAGAAACGTTTTCCATTATCACCCCGTTCGGTCCTTCTAAAGTGAGATTGGTCCATTCTAGGTCATAGCCGCCGAAGGGATCAGTAACGTTTGCGTACATGGTTATGTTTTTATTTGCTGCATCGGGATTGAAAAGATTGGTAACGTTACCTTCACTGTCGGCTGTATATACGTCAGATACTTCCGCGTAATCCATGCAGGGTAGAGTAACGTTCGTGTCTCTCATCGCTCCATCGACCATACCGCCATAGGCGATCGAGTACCACGTGGAAGAATCCCCCCATATCTGATATGTGACTTTTAAGGTAGAACCCTCGGAGACTGTATAATTGTCAATATTGAGGGGGACCTCGTAAGGGGTCCATTCATTTCCCATCGTATAGGAAACTGAGTTTCCGGCGATCATGTTCGAATTACCCCCTTCATCAACCTCCGTAAGATTGTAGGTCATCTCTACATCTCCTCCCGATGAATTCCCCCAGATATTCAGATAGGACGTTCCGTTCAACTGGAGGTCTCCTGCAAGTGCTGGGAATAGATACCAATCGACAACCACTTTGAAGTAACTCTGATCGGTGGAATTACCTTGTCCTTCAGGATATGTCGTATTATACATCTCCTTGGTCGTTCGACCGCCGACACTCACGGCATCTTTGACTCGATACATATACAGTGTTTTGTTCTTGACCTCTTCACCGTTAGCCGTCAATTCGTCGTTTGAATCGTCCCGTTCTTCAGGACTTATAGCTCTGTTTGAATTCGCCGCGGCGGAAAAACTAGCCGAGACCATCAACAAAGATGCAACAATCACCAACACTAACACTAAACTATTCCTTTTCATGGTATCTATCGATTAAAATGACCTCTAACATTTATAAGATTTATGTAACAAAATTCGAACAGTTAGGATATTTACATCTTGACTCCTAAACCTCTAGGATAAAATATCGAAAGTATGAACAGCCCGGCCAAACCTAGACCTGCCCCCCATGCCAATAATACAACGACCGGGGGGAACGTGATGATAGTAAAAACAGTATAGACGAGATAGATGATGAGCAATATCACCGCTAGAGTCATTATAAGGTAGGCCGATTCTTTTTTGTCGGTATTCCATTCTGAAACGCCGGAAGGATATTGGAGTCCTAGATATCCCAGTAAAACAAAGAGCAGTATAAATAAAGACCAGAAAGGGGTCGCCCCTAAAGAGAGGAGCACTATGAAGACCACGACAGATAGAAGGATCAGGATGCGGTCCCTCATCTAATCTCTCTCCTCCTTGAAATTTTCAGTCGACTCCAACATGTCTTCGGTAGCGGACGGAGAAGTCTCTTCGATCACTTCCTCCAACATCTCCTGGCTTATCTTTGCTTTCCTCTTTTTACCTTTGCTCACTGCCTTGATCTTTGCATCTTCGACGCAACTTTTGATATCACTAGCTGTGAATCCCTCGCTCATATCTGTCAATTTACCGTAGTCCAGATCGTCAGTTGTCGGGATCGAGTCGAGCTCGTTTATGAACAGTTCCGTCCTCCTTTCAAAGTCTGGTATAGGTATGTGCAAGGTCTTTTCAAATCTCCCCCTCTCAAAAAGGTTCTCTTTCAATTTATCGGGGTGATGACTGGTAGCGATCAAGGCGATGTCATCCTCGTCTTTCAGGTCGTCCATCAGGTTAAGAAGAGCGGCAAAAGCCTTGGGAGCCGACATACCGGATATCTCTGCACCTGCTATCTTCTCGATCTCGGTGATCACTATAACAGAAGGTGCGGTATCTCTCATGTCCCTGAACAGTTTTTTTATCGTTTTTCTGCCACTTTCAGAAATACCTTCTTTGAATTCCCTACCAGAGATAACTCTCATTGTCAGGCCGATCTCGTTGCCAGATGCCCTTATTAGGCTCAATTTTTGACATCCCTTCGGACCGTAGACCAACAAGTTCTTGGAGCCCGATATATCGAACTCTTCGATAAGACCCGAGTCGGTCAGCGGGAACAAAAATTCGTCTTTTATGGTCTTCTTCGCCTCTTTCAAGTTGGGGATCTGATCCAGAGTTACGCCCCGTTCTAACTCCGGTCTCTTGACTTCGTGCATCTTCCTTTCATACTTGGACCTGACTCTCTCGTACTCCTCCTTCATCGAAGGCGTTATACTGGGGCTCATCTGTTTCATAACCTGGTCTATCTCCGTTTCGGTGATCTTTTCTACCCCGCCGCCTTCATCTAGGGACTTTCTCATCGTCTGAGTGGCGCTCTCTTTAGCCAGATTGGCCAAGTCCGCACCTGAGAAACCTTCGGTCTTCCTAGCTATTTTATCGAAGTCGATACCGGAAGAAACTGGCTTATCTTTGAGATGGATCTTCAGTATATCCTTCCTCTCTTCTTTATCCGGAGGCGGCACGTATATGATCTTATCGAACCTTCCAGGCCTCAATAACGCTGGATCTATCATATCCGGTTTGTTGGTAGAGCCCACCATTATGATGCCTTCGGCACGGTCCATCCCGTCGAGTTCTGACAAAAGGAGTGAAAGAAGTCTCGGCGTGACATCGTCCGCGGAGTACATGTCCCTTTTCTTCGCTATGGCATCTATCTCGTCGAAGAATATTATACAGGGTTTCCTCTCTCGAGCTGCCTTGAACAGCTTCATCATGCTCTCTTCGCTCTCACCGTACCACCTGGACATCACGTCTCCGCTCTTCACGTTTATCATCTCGACGTCCAGTTCCGTAGCTAGAGCCTTCATCAGGAGGGTCTTACCACATCCCGGAGGACCATAGAGGAGTACACCTTTAGAGGTCTCTACGCCGAACTTCTCCGATATCTCAGGCCGTAAGAGCGGCATCAGGATGCTCTCCTTCACTTCCTGTTTTACGTCTTCTAGTCCTCCCACGTTCTCGAAAGACGTTTCCCTGAGATCAGCCATCTCGGCCACTCTCGTGCCTACCTTGGAGATCCCGAGCTGACTCCTGTAGTACTCTCTAAAAAGACCCTTGGTCATGAAAGCGACCGCTAGGGAGAGATAGGCAAGAGCGATGCCTCCCGCTACGGCGCCCACCGCTAGGGCCATGTTGAGAGGACTCATACTTTCAAAATACTCAAAATAGATCAATCCCATCAGAGGAGAAGCGCCCAGGATAAGGGAACTACCGAGCGATAACCTCCAATCCTTCTTGATGGGATACCTTAACCATTCCTTCACGGTGTCGAATTTTGGCTCTTTAGTCTCCGCTAAACGCGATATCAGATAGAGCGCGAGACACCATAGGAATATCTGGAAGAAGGGAAGTATCGACGCTCCAAAATTACTCGAAAGGACCGTTTCGATGATACCTGCATTTGCTCCGGTTATACTGCCCAAAGCGCTGCCCAGTGAACTGGGTCGGAAGGAAGATACCACGGGTCTATCGAAGCGCATGAAAGCGGTATTATGAGGCGTAGCGGTCACGAGTCCGATCAGCTCCAAGTTTCCGCTGGATGATGAGAGGACCAAAAATACACCCGCCGTGGCCGTCGAGATGATGGCCAGATAAGTGGAGAAAAGGATGACGGACATCACGGGAACAAAATACACGGCTCCGAACCTTGCCAGGAATATTATAGAAAATACCAGAAAACCGAACCTCCAATCGAAGAAAGAGGCTAGGAGTACAAAAAGAGAGAAAACGAGGAAAACAAGACCGAACTCAGCCATCTGATACCCTGCGGCACCCGTCACGAATAGAGCAAGTATCAGAAGTGCATTCAGGGGATACTTGTAAGCTACCGCTCCTATGACGACCGAAAGAAGTAAGACCATCCACAGTGGATAGAAAGGAGCAAAACTCAGACCGAATATGGACAAAAGGAAGAACCCAGCCGGTATCAAGAACTCGGGTTCTTTCGTCTCTTCTATTATCTTCTCCCACATCATCTCTATAAGCGGATGTGAAGTCGATTTCTTTTTTCCACCTTCTTTGGTAATATTTATCCTTTTATTCTGCTTTCTCTGGTAAGTCCATCCTAGACAGATAAGTGGAATGAATATCGCCGCTACAAGACCAATCAGAACCGAGGGTTGAGGGAACGATATAATGTTATGTTCCAAAGTGCTTTGAGCTTCTATATCGAAGCGGAATGTACCTTCCTCTTGACTTTCAGTTCCGTCCAGTTGGATAGTTTTCGTTCTTGTTTCGCCGGCATAATTAACAACGATCCTATACTCCCCCGGGCTCAACGGTTCTCCTACAGAAAGTTGCCCCTCCTCGGTAGTTCCGTTGAATATCGATTCTCCATCTGCGTCTTCTACTCTGACATCGGCGCCGTTCACATATTTATCGTTCAGAGAGTCGTAGACCACGATCAAAGGTTGTATCAATTGATCTTCCGCCCTTACAGTATATGTAATATTTTCAGAAGTGATCGTGTTCCCGAATCTATCGTAAGCTTGAATATAAAAACTAACGGTCGTATTTTCGGGATACCCCGGGATGGTTGCCGTCCATCCGTCCTGTTCCTCTTCAAAGATGGCCGTTCCCGATTGTGGTTCTGAGCCCGGGCTATCAAAAGTGGCGCTGGCTCTGGCTGAACTGACCTCGACGCTTTGATTTCTAGCTTCCTCAGTTTTCTCCAAAGTTAGATTGACCTGCTGACCGGAAGAGGGATTCTTAGGTTCATAATCGAATATCAAATTTTCTGAAAATCTATCGGAGACCCAGGTGCCTTCTTCGCTTACCGTATATGTTTCATTTTCGGAACGGTACCAGTCGATCTCGTCGAAAGTAGCGTTAATCCAGAACCTGACTTCGGTCCCTGGATTGTGATATTCAGCGTTGATCGAACCATACATCACGGTTCCATTTTCACCTTCATCCATCGGCATGCCGCCGGGTTCGGTGAAATTATCCTCCTGTTTCTCCTTCCACTGGAAGATCAATCGGGCATCCGATATGTTCCTGCCTTCCTTGCTCTCTACTGTAACTTCGACGCTTTCGTCCGGATCTGGAACCTCTGGACCCCAATTAAGATTGAAGTTTTCATCGAACTGAGGGTCGGGTGTCTGCTCGATCTGGCTTCCTTCTTCCGAAGCCGCCGCTACTCCAAACAGCGCCGGAACCAATAACAGAGCTAGCGAGACGTAAACTATGTATCTATATCCTTCTTCCATTCTATCATCTCTCGTTCAAAGTGTAACCTAAACTCGATCCTTTTTCTTCCTCTTCTTCATCTTCCTTAGATTTCTTTCCAGCCCTCATGCCTACACCTTCTTTCGCCTCCACCTTGCTTTTTCCCTTCAAAGCCTCTCCGACCCCGAGGCCCACAAAGGGAGCGAAAAGAGCCTGGTAGCCGGCTGACTGAGCCACCGGTTGTAAAGAGGCCTGGGGTATCACGGAAACAGTACTCACCGGTGGCGATGGCATGGGGAATATCTCAGGCGGTGGGGGTGGTGGTGCCGCCGCCGGTGGGGGTGGAGGCGGAGGGGGCGGAGCCGTGGCTTGAATTATCCCATAGATGGTATAATCAGGTAACGAGGTAAAATTGGTCTTGTTGTCCCAGGGCCGCACGTAATAGAGTCCCGAATTTTCAGTGAATACGGGCTGAGTCCCTCTTTTAGTAGTGCTTATGTTGAACTTCACTCCCCAGCTATCTCCCAACCTCATTGTATAGTTCAGTTCCCAATCTACCTCCGTAAGATCGCCTTCTTTGGAAATGTTATCAGGAGGTCTAGATAAGGTAGAGTCGTGAAGGTGTATATAATCCCTGAATTCTGTCTTCAATTCTATCCCTCTTCCCGTCTTATTCGTATAAAATTGATTCGAGATATTCAGATAAGTCTCTTTGAGTTCCGCGGGATCTTCTACATAATGGTACTTTCCTCCGGTCGTGTTCGCCATCCAACCTAGAAGGGAGTCGTTCACATCGTCACCCATCCCGATGGTGTAAATACTGATATTGTTCTCTCTGACCCTGTTCATCGTCTCTTCCGTAACATTGTTGGTGGGATCTCCGTTCGAAAGGAATATCTGAAAGCGCTGTTTTTCTGGATCTCCGTCTTCGATCAATTCATCGGTTGCCTTATAGATCGCGTCTTCATAGTTCGTCCTTCCCCCAGGTTCATGGACCATCTCAAGACTGTCCTTCACGCTCTCGTAATCCTGAGATAACTCATGTTCGACGGTGGGATCGGTCACCAGACGAACGACACCGGCTCTGTCGGGAGGAACCATGTTATCCACGTACGCCTTGGTCGCCTCTATCCTTTTGAAATTTGGATCCCAACTCATCGATTGTTGGGAAAAATCTACGACGAGCATGGTGTCCTGCGGATCGAACTTCAGCGCTTTAGGCCCGGTAGCACTGAAAGAGAGATTTACCTCTATCTCGTCCGGTTTTTTGTCCTCCTGGAGAGGCCAGATCCTATCGGTATCTCCCTCGACCGATATGTCGAAATGAGGGTTTGCCTCATAGGAGGTCTTGGAAACCTCGAGTGCTTTACTGTTAGACGTGGCTATCAGACAGATGACCACGAAAACTACCAGGCTCCAGATAAGTACTTTCTTCTTTTCCAACATGGGGTCGGCTCTACCTCATTATCATTCATCTTTTTGAGAAGGTACCTCAGCATCCATTACAGATTCCATTAAGCCCTTTCCTTCTTCCTTTTCGGCGGCCTTCAACGAAAAACCGGCTTCATTTAAACGTTTACCTATCTTGGCAGCTCTTTTCTGACCTATCCCGTCGATCTCTGTAAGTTCAACACCAGAGATCTCTGTCAAGTCCTCTATCGTAACTATGCCTTCACTCTCCAATCTAGCGACTATTTTATCATCTAGATCCAACTCGTCGATGGGTTGGTCTATCTTATCCGCCTCGAGCTCTTCGTCTTGGCTCTCTGTTCCCTCTTCTTCCTGTTTTCTCTCTTTTTCCTCTGCCTCTTTTTTCTTCTTCACTTTTTGAAGGTGCTTCTCCTTGTCCTTCCCCTTATCTTTATCTTCTTTTGATTTGAAGGGAGACGAGATCCATCCGGAAGATTTTTCACTGCTCTCCTCATCTTCTTCTCCTTCATCGGGTTCCTCTTCCTCCCTTTTCATCCTGTCCCTCACTTCGTTTCTACCGAGGTAAAGCAGGAATATGAGAAGGATGATTATCAAGAGGAAAGTTATGCCCGGCAGATTTTCCTGGAATATACCCCAGTAATCCGTGGGATTATCAACTTTCATCGTGCCTGAGTACTGATTCACGTTCCCTGCCTTGTCTTCGGTCCTGATCACATAGGTATATTCACCGTCTTCCTCTCCTTCGGTCTCCCACTGATACATGTAGGTGTTGTTCTTGACCAACATCATGTTATTCCAGCCTCTACCGTCGATATTTATCTGAACGTCCTCGGCACCCGCGAGACTAGAGACGTTCAAAGTGAAAACAGTCGTACCTTTGACGGTCGTTTTGTTCCTGAGGTTCTTCACCGGCTCGATCATCTCTATCTGCGGACCGGCGTTATCTATGGTTATCTGGAAGTCCTTCGTCATGTTATGACCGGCAACATCTTGAACGCTCACTCTCGCCATGAAAGTTCCGCTCCCTTCTCTGCCGGTCAATTCTGTGGTGTTAAGAACGTAACCGTATACATTATCTTCCGAGGTCTTCTCCATCGCTAAAGGACCGAGTCCCACTCCAGGGAACTCGATCGTCACGTCCTGTACCTCTGAATCGACGTACGCCTTGATCTCCTCGGAACCTCTGATGACTTCCTCCCGCCTGGGAGTATGCAATCGTATGGCGGGGGCTATATTATCGACTATCACACTCACTTTCCTATCAGTAGTATGGCCAGCCTTGTCCGTGGCCTTTACAGTTATAGTGTGTTCTCCGTCACTCAGCCTTGTCGTGTTCAATTCAGCGGAGATAGGTACGAAACCGGTATCATCTACCGAATACCTTACTTCATTTATGAACTCATCTTCGACGGTGACGTTCAGCTCGATCGTATCTCTAACATACTCACCGTTCTGAGGTGACTCTATATCTACTACTGGAGCATTATTATCGACCTGGAAAGTTATGGTCTCCGTCTTGTCGGTGTTCCCGATGAGATCTACGACGGTAGCGTTGAAAGTATAATTACCATCATCGAAATTTCGGGTGTCGATCTCAAATACGTGATAGCCGTTCTCGCTGTCATAGGATAATTCCTTGGTCGAATTGAATATTTCACCTTCCACTTCGTCGATACCCACCTGATCTTTAGCTTTGACTCTGAATTGCACCCAGTCTTCCACGAACTGCCCCTCTACAGGCGATATCACAGAGATAGTTGGATCGTTGTTATCGACTATCACCTTTATGTTCCTTATAACTTGATTGCCGGAAACGGTTTCACCTTTGATAGCAAGGTTGTGCTCACCATCTGAATATTGAGAGGTCTTCCAGGACTCGTTCACTCCGTTCCAGCCTTCATCGTCTATGCTGTAATAGGCCCATGTGGTGAAAGGATGATCTACAGTTACGTTTATATCGACCTCGCTAGAGATATAATCACCGTGTCGGGGAGAGTGAATGGTCAGATCTGGATCATGATTGACGACTCGGAATTCGATGGTTCGAGTCATGGTATTTTTTCCGGACGTATCCATTGCCTCGGCGGTCACGTTCCAGTATCCGTCACTTCCTATCAATGTGGTATCTAGGGTCGCTTCATAGTAGCCGGTACTGGGATTCAGCGTGGCTTCTAAACTCCAGTTGTCGGCAGAAGGCTTCTCCCCTACCAGGGCATTCATATCTACCATGACGGTCTCTATACCAACTTCGTCGGTCGCCCGGATCTGAACCGATACATCTTCTTCCACGAACTGATCGGGTACTGGATTGAGTATATCGATCTGGGGTGCATGATTATCGACCGTGACGTCTATCTTGTTCCTGGTCGTGTGTCCCGCATCGTCTCTAGCCCGTACCGTTATGGTATGTGTGCCGTCTCCCACTCCAGTCGTGTCCCAGAGGGAAGTCCAAACACTGCCTTCTCGATCCATGGAGTTCCAAGTCCTGTTGTCTATCCTGTAGTCAACTTTCGGGACATACGGCCCGTCGTTAACCTCTACAGTTAGATTGACTTCGCCGGATACGAAATCACCCTGGCCCAAGTTTTCATAATTCACTTCCGGTTCGTTGTTATCTATGTAGAATTCTACAGTTGACAGTTTGGTCCTGAAGCCGGCCTCGTCTATAACCGTAGCGTTGAACCTTGCCAGGCCGTCGGTATATCTGAAGCTAGCTACCTCGAATATGTAATATCCGGTGGCCTGGTCATAGAAGGTCTCTCGGGTACCCAACTGATGAATATCAGAAGCGTTCTCACCTTCTACCTGTTCAAAATTGACCATCACATCTCTTATGCCTACCGCATCCTCTGCGGTGACCTGTAATGCCAGACGACCTCCGACGAAATCTCCATCCGAAGGAGCTATTATACTTCCCTCCGGTCTGGTATTATCAAATTTTATCCTTATAGATTGAGAGGCGGTTAGCCCGGCATCATCTATAGCTTCGACCTGAAGTCGATGTTCGCCGTCAGTATGATTTTCGGTATCGAGCTCTCTTGTCCATACTTGATTGGTCGATTCCATACTTCTCCATTCGCTGTTGTCAATACGATATCTCACCAGAGACAAGAAGTCGTCCGTCGCGTTAACTCTAACTTCAGTAACACCGCTCAGTATCATCCCCGGCTCAGGTTCGAGTATAGAAAGAGTCGGCCCCTCGTTATTGACATGGAATGTCACGTTCTTCAAATGAGTCCTCCATCCTGCATTATCCTCGATTTCGGCGGAGATGTCGTAAGTTCCATCCTCCATCGAAGAGGTGATCAGCGTTATCTCATACAGACCTGTTCCTGTATTATACTCGGTAGAATAGGATTGGCCGAATACATCTACTCTTACTTCGTTTATCCCGTTCTCATCCGAAGCTGATACCTGGAAAGTGAATGCAT
Source organism: Thermoplasmatota archaeon (assembly GCA_018334755.1). GTDB lineage: Archaea > Thermoplasmatota > Thermoplasmata > Halarchaeoplasmatales > Halarchaeoplasmataceae > Natronoplasma. Next base: position 1,647 of record JAGXLI010000027.1, on the reverse strand, counting down.
CTTTAACGTATTCTCCGCTATACGGCGACGCTATTGCTCCAGTTGGGGCTTTGTTATCCACTATAACCTCCACGGAGTCTATCGTAGAATGACCCGCTTTATCCGCTGCCCGCACGTCTATGCGGTGGGATCCTTCTGTGAAATTGGCCGTCTCCCAGAGAACCGTCGCATGATCTCCGTTGATATCCATCTCGTTCCAGCTGCCCTCGTCTATCCTGTAATCCGCATCCTGGATGAATCTATCTGTGATTGTAGCATTTATCTCAACGGTATCGTTAACGTAGATATTTGGCCGGGGTCTTTCGATGGACACACCCGGTGCAGAATTATCCACTTTGAATTTGACATCTTGAGTAGTATAAGTCCAGCCAGCTTCGTCTTCTACCGTAGCGTTCATCGAATAATTGCCGTCCTCGATAGACTCGGTATTCAGGCTGTATTCATAGTAACCGGTTACCTCGTTATAAGAACCGGGGTAGGTTCCATTGAAAACATTTATCCCGACACTGGAGACCCCTACTGCGTCTCTAGCGGATATCTTGAAAGTATATTTATCCCTTATAAATTCTCCTTCGAGGGGTTCGATAACGGATCCAGTGGGAGGATTGTTGTCGACTTCTATCTCTCTCGTTACCTCCGTTACATGTCCGACTTCATCCACGGCTTTGAAGGTCAGCGAATGAGGACCGTCAGGTACTGCAGTGGTATCCCACTCAGCAGTATAATTCTCCAAACTGGCGTTGTATTCCATATCCTCCCATCCTCCATCGTTGACTCTATACTCTACAGTTTCCAGGAAGTCGCTCTCCACTTCCGCTCTGAGTGTATGGGTCCCGTTGAGTATCTCCCCGGATTTTGGGGAATGGATGGTCATAGATGGAGGCGTGTTCGCCACCTGGAAGTTGACTGAACGATTTTCAGTCGTATGGCCTACTTTATCTCGGGCGGCCATAGAAGCGGTATAATTTCCATCGCTGAAGGTAGAGGTCCTGATCGTCCTTTCATAATAACCTGTGACTTCGTTATAGATCATAGATGTTGTAGAGCCAAAGACCGTTATATTCACCCTGTCGACCTTGACTGTATCTTCAGCTAGTGCCTGGAATTTATATTTTCCCTCGATAGTTTCATTATCGACCGGGGAAACAATATCTAGAGTAGGATCGCTATTATCCACGTATACTTTAGTGGAAGATTGGCCTGTTAGGCCCGCCTCGTCTTTAGCTTCGATCGTGACGTCGTGTAGACCGTCGCTGACCGTTTCACTATCCCATTGAACTTCCCAAGTCGGGGGACCAGCATACATGGAACTCCATGCCTGGTCATCTATCCTGTATTTAACTTCATTGACCTTTTCGCTCGTATTGACCTTGATCGAAACGGAAGAGCCTGTCACGTACTCGTGATCCGATGGTTCAGTTATCACCGGGTTGGGTGGTGTATTTTTTGTTTCAAAGGAAACAGGAGTGGATGTGTAAACCGTACTATCTTCAGCTACCGCTGTTGCTTTTACCGTAGAGATCCCGTCGGGAAACCCTTCGGTATCGATATCTCTCTCCCATAACCCGCTGTCAGTGGAGTAACTAGAAGCTACCGTACCGAGAGCTGACATATTTTCACCCAAGGTGAATTTCAAGTCACTTCCTC
>JAGXLI010000026.1 GCA_018334755.1 Thermoplasmatota archaeon | reverse complement strand
TCTCTAATAGATCGTGGAGAACGGGTATGGCTGATTCATCACCGAGTCCATGCTCCGCCAGGACTCCTAGAGCGAATAATGCGTTGTATCGGGCCTCGGAATCTTCCTTTTTCAATAGTTCTATCAGGGGTTCTAGTGATGAAGAATCGTAGACTTCTTTAGATGCTAGGATACCGAGGGCGAATGTTGCGTGATTCCTGACCTCTTCACGTCTATCTTCTAAAGCATCGTTCAAAGGTTCTATAGAACTCCTTTCAAATATGTCGTGTTCGGCCAGCTCCGCCAGTGTCAATACCGCACAGGACCTGATCTCTTCGTCCTCGTCACTCAACAGATCGTTCACCGACTCTATAGTCGATTTTTTTCCGACCCCTTCTTTTGCGAGGAGATATAAAGTCCAGATCGCCTCCAATCTCAGGTCCCGATCGTCCTCAGTCAATACTTCGTTGAGATATTCTACCGAGGAAGAGGAATAAAAGCCTCTCTCGGCTAGCACGCCAAGAGTATCGACTGCCTTTTTTCTTACCTTTCTTACAGGGTCTTCAACCAACTCGTTCAAAGCATCTATACTCGAAGATACGTCCCTGCCCTTTTCGGCCAACCTCTCAACGATGATCATGCCGAAATAGGCCACGTAAAGTTCGTCCCTCAAAAGATCAGATAAAGGCTCTACCGGGACATCTTTAGCACCTTGGTCAACGACGTTCCTCAAGGCTCTGACCCCCTCTTCTTTATCCCCCTCGTCCTTCTTTATAAGCTCGATCAGCCCTTCGACGTCTTTTTCCTCCCTCATCTTCTCTATCTCAGACATCTCGATCTAACCTCTTTTTGATGATCTCAAACAGCCTCATTCATCCTTTCTTTGACAAAATCTCTCTCCAATTGGCTGAGGAATCTTCCCAACCTCGGCCCCTTCTTATCTCCTAGAAGTATCTTGTAAAAGGACCTGAACGCCTTCCCTTTCTGTATATCGACTTCCTCCGCGCATTCATGTACTAGTTGGTGAAGTCTCTCACTTTTCCACTCCACCTTGTCCAGTTCATTCAGATAAGCCCTCAAAAAGTTCTTTTCTTCTTCGTCCACTTCAATTTCGGGCAGCTCCTTTTTCAAAGAAAATTTGACCATGTCTGGAGCGTAATTCTCCAACCAGAATTTTACGTGCTCCGCTCTTTTCTCGAACCTCTCAAAGTCCTTTTCTTTATCTTCCGTTATCTGACCCGTTTCTTGAGCTACTTCCCATATCTTTTCAGGATCGTCATAGATCTGTATGAGGTTCACCAGATGCCGATACGGTATCCTCTGTGGTTTTTCATCTGGAACATCCTCGACCTGCGATAGCTCGTATATTCTAGTTTTGTCTTCGTCCCCGTCTTCAAAATAGATCTCTTCGTGTTCATCGAAATCGTCCATCAGGTCCAGTATGCCTAGCCCCGTATCGAAGTCTATCTGGGTGTTCGGTTTGTTTTTCATCATCAAGAATCTTACGGCTTCCGGACCGATCATGCTTATCGATTCTTCGACGGTCACTACAACACCTTTAGAGGAAGACATAGGTCCCTCTCCTTTAAGATGGACCCACTCATAGATAACGGGATTGGGAGGATCATCTTCTAAAACATCTTCTATGATCGCCTTGCCCGTATCCCAGGAACCGCCGGAGGCGGCATGATCTTTACCGAAAGGTTCACACTTGACCCCTAAAATCCACCACCGTGCGGGCCAATCGCATCTCCACGGTAATTTTCCGTCATCGCTTCTTATGTCGGCTCTGCCTTCATGGCCGCACTCGCATTCGTACTTAACGTAGTGGTCCTCAAAATCGATGACTTCTGTGGAACCAAAAGTTCCGCATCCACCGCAGAGCGGATTGTATGGATACCAAGTTTTTGGTAACTCTCTACCGGTTTTTCCTTCTATGATGGACTTCACTTCTTCTTTACAGTTCAAGATCTTTTCGGTCGCTCTTTCATATCTGCCTTCAGAATACATCTCGTGGGCTTTTTCGACCTTGACGTCTACTCCCAACCGGTCTAATCCTTCCAGAAAGGGCTGTAGATAATGCTCAGAGTAACTTTCATGGTCCCCGCAGGGACAGGGTATCTCGCTGAGCGGCATCCCTATATATTTTTCATATCCCTCATCTAAGAAGGGGTATAATTTTCTCAGAGGATCGAAGGAATCGACTATCAGTGTGAGTTCGCCGTTAGAACTCCTCTTGATAGCTTCTCCGGTAAGCAGTTCTTTCAGACCGCCTAGGTGTATCGGCCCCGAAGGCGCAACTCCCGTAGCGATGTGTGGTTCTGGATCCAATTCTTCCGCTTCTACGTCGGCCCAATGCATCTTACCCTGAAATTCATCCGATTATCTGGGCTCTTATCAAGCCGCGAAGCGGGATACCCAGAACTTCGTCTCTACCGTCTTTGTTCACCGTGACCGTGCACAAGACGACTTCCGCACCTCTGTCTTCTAGATCTGTTATAGCTCCCTGCATCGTCTCTCCCGTGTTTATAACGTCGTCGACTATCACCACTTTCTTGTCCGAAACAGCCGCATAGTTCGAGGCGAGTGTTCCTCCCCCTTCGTGCCGTTCTTCTTGAGGAGGCCTAAAGATCGCTAATTCTTTCCTGAGTTGCTCGGAAACAAGGACCGCTGGAGGTATACCATTGATAGCTATACCCACGACTGTGTCGAATTCGGTACCCATCAATTCGGTCTCTTCCATTATAACATCTGAAAAAAGATTGGCGAGCATACCGATCCTCCCTCCGAAGACACCGATGGATCTCCACCCTATCTTAACATCACTAGGTGGCTGTTCCTTGTCCATGTCTCGGGTCAGGAGCCAGGTCACGGTATCGGGTGAAACGTTGAGTTCGGTGGCTATCTCTTTCTCCTTAAAACCCTTCTCTTTATACTCCTTAGCTTTCTCCACTAACTTCTCTACACCTGTCATCGTCTCACATCCGAAGTAAATCGTGCAGTCATTATTTAATATTGTGGTAAAGCTAACTGAGATCCCCCATGCATATCCGAAGGATAAAAAATAAGAAGGGTCAAAGAAATCGCCATCCATGAAGATAAGCATAATCGGAACTGGATATGTCGGATTGATTACAGGGGTGGGGCTGGCCGATCACGGACACCAGGTCACCTGCGTAGATATCGACGAGAAGAAAGTCGAGATGATCAACGATGCGCAACCTCCGATATACGAAGAAGATTTAGAACGTTATTTAGAGAGGAACGTTTCCGCTTCCAGATTGTCAGCTACGACCGATACTGAAAAGGCGGTGAAGGAAACGGATATAACCTTCATCTCTGTCGGTACACCGTCAAAAAAGGACGGCAGTATAGATACTTCCGCGGTCCGATCCGCGGCCGAGGACATCTCTCGAGCACTCGATAAAAAGAACGGATACCACGTTGTCTGCGTAAAAAGTACCGTTACCCCAGGAACGACGGACGACAAGGTACTCTCGGTCCTGGAAAAAGACAGTAGAGAAGTGGGCGAAGATTTCGGGCTAGGGATGAATCCCGAATTTTTACGTGAAGGAGCAGCTTTAGACGATTTTTTAGATCCAGATAGGATAGTGATCGGTGGATGGGACGAGAGGAGTAAAGAGACTATAAAGAAAGTTTATGCGGACTTTGAAGCCCCGAAGCTGCTTACCGACATAAGGACCGCTGAGATGATAAAATATGCTTCTAATTCCTTGTTAGCTACCAAGATATCCTTCGCAAATGAAATCTCACGCTTATGTGAAGGACTCGGTATCGACGTCTATGATGTGATGGACGGAGTCGGTTTGGATCACCGGATAAAACGAGATTTCCTGAACGCCGGGTGCGGATTCGGTGGAAGCTGTTTCCCCAAGGACGTAAAAGCGATAAAGAAGCTTGCGGAGGAAAAAGGTGTTAACACTAAGATCCTGGAGGCGGTTCTATCAGTGAATGAAGAACAGCCGCTGCATACCGTCGATCTCTTGAAGGAAGAGCTAGGTGAAGTTGAAGGTAAAAGGATCGCCATACTCGGTCTCACTTTTAAAGGCGGGACCGACGACGTGAGAGAGACTAGAGCGCTGCCGATGGTAAAAAGATTATTAGAAGATGGCGCTGAAGTGATAGGATATGATCCAAAAGGAAATAGGAACTTTTCAGAGCTGATAGACGGCGTAGAGTATTTTAATAGTTCAGAAGAGGCTCTCAAAGGAGCCGATGCGTGCATAATACAGAACGATTGGGACGAACTCAAGAACTTGAAAAGCGAAGATTTCAAAGATATGGATAAGAGGATAATCATCGATGGAAGAAGGGTCCTAGACCCGAAGGATCTAGACGAAGATATCACCTATCGAGGCATAGGAATGAGCTAACTCGATTAATTTTATAAACCTGCTCATCCTTCCTTGAATCGATGAAAAGTTGTGGTAAGTCGATATTCCCTAAATTTATCTTTGTCGCTGTGTTGGGACTTTTATTATTCAGTCTTACCCTTCCTGGAACTTTGGGTGAAGCCTCTCCAGTTATAGGCGAGGATGACGAGTACTCTAAAACGGTGGAGGTCGGCGAGAGCGTATCTTTCAACTGGACCATCTATCGCAACTCGTCAAGATCTTATGCTGTAAATGTTAAGTTAGATGGATTTGGAGACTGGAGCGAAAAAATACAGCCGAATTTTTTCATACTAGATGATCAACAAAAACATAGTATCGTGACCTTGACCGTTCAGGTACCTTCGTTCCCGGAAGATAAAGAGAAGGAGGGAACTTTAACTTTCACGTTCAGACAGCTGAATGAGAGTACGCCCAGTTATGTGATGGAAAAAGATGTGTCTGTAGAAGTTACAGGAGTACCGGGTGCTGGTGAGGAAAATACGATAGTCGGCGGTTTTAGAAATCCTTTACCGGCGCCTTTAAACGGTCCTGAAGGCGCATTTCTATTGAATCTATTCATATGGTTTGGGATAGGTCTAGTATCTTTCTTGGTGGTGACGCCCTTCCTTCACGGGCTGACCAAAAAGACGGAAACCGATTTAGATGATATATTTGTGAAGTTGATCAGAAGGCCCCTACTGGTCTTAATCTTTCTGTATGGGTTCATCCATTCGCTGTTTAAATTAGGCATCCAGATCCAGATCCAGGCTGGCATCTATAAGATATATTATCTTCTTATACTGGGTGTTGGTATCTACGTGTCTTATAGACTATTCGATGCCGTACTTGACGAGATATCGATCAAACGCGGTGGAGAGACCTCTACATTCGCGGCGGTGCTGAAACCCGTCCTCGAGAAGATCAGCGTCATCGTTATCCTCCTTGGAGGAGCGATAATAGCCCTTAGGATCCTAGGTATTGAGATCACACCTCTTCTTGCCGGTGCAGGCGTTATGGGTCTGGTCATCGCATTCGCGGCCCAAGATACGCTCTCCAATTTTTTCAGCGGTATGCACCTCCTACTTGATAGACCCTTCATCCCGGGAGATGTTCTTCTTCTAGAGAGCGGGGAATACTGCAGGGTCAAAGAAGTGGGTATAAGAAGCACCAGACTTTACAATATCCGAGAACACGAGATGGTTATACTCCCAAATAATAATCTGGCCAATCAAAAGATAATGAATCTAGCGGAACCTGACAAAAAGATGCGAGTTGCCGTAGAGGTGGGAGTAGCTTATGGATCCGATATCGAGAAGGTGAAGGAGATATTGCACGAGGTGATACAAGACCACGATGATATAATAGATGAAGAGGGATTCGAGCCTTTTATCGGTTTTACCGAGTTTGGAGACTCTGCTCTCAATTTCAAGCTGCGGTTCTGGGTGGATGATTACATGAAGCAGTGGGCTGTTGCTAGCACCATCAGGGAAAGGATAAATAGAGAATTCAAAGAAGCCGAAGTAACTATACCGTTCCCTCAGAGGACCGTATGGATGAAAGACGAAAAAGACGATACAAGTTCCTAACATATTTATATAGGGCTGTTCACTGTTTTGATTGGTCGAATGTGTGATATCTATGAAATGTAGAGCTTTCCTCGTATATTTTGTTGCGGCGATATTGATACTTTCCACTCCGATCACGGTGTTCGGAGGTTCTTTTACCACAACTCAAAAAGAAAAAAGTACCCCTATGGCAACGGAATCTTCTACCTACCCTTTTGCAGATCACTATCCCTCATTGAATGAACTTTACAACTGGTACGATACACTTGTAGCTGAAAATCCGAACATCACCAAAAAGATCGATATCGGTGAGTCTTGGGAAGGAAGGGATATGTGGGTCATAAAGATATCTGATAACGTCGAACAGAACGAAGAGGAACCCAGTTTCTTTGTCCATGGAAATATACATGCACGAGAGTGGTCGGGCAATGAAGTAGCTTCTTATTACCTGTGGAGGATGGTCAACGATTACGATTCCAACGAGACGATCCGCTGGCTCGTAGAGAATAGAGAGATATATGTGGCTCCTGTAGTAAATCCGGATGGTTATGTCTACGACGGCAATGGGAACTACGGAGGAGACGGAGAAGGCAATCATTGGAGAAAAAATAGAAACGACGAGACACCTACGGATTCTGTAGGAGTGGATCTTAACAGGAACTGGGATATAAAATGGTCCCAGGGAAATGGAGATGCTACAAGCAGTACCTATCATGGAGAGTCTCCATTTTCGGAATATGAGACCCAGAATCTCAGGGATTTTATCCTCGATAAAGATATCGATGCGTATCACGACCTGCACAGTTATGCTGGGACCCTGTTGATACCCTGGGCCTATACGGGGGATGACTGCCCGCACGATCAGTGGTACCGGGACATGGCCGCCGATATGACTTCTCTGACCTCTCAATTAGGAGATGACAGTCTCCAATACAGCTACGGACAAGCCGAGGAAGAGATAGGCTATTCAGCTCCCGGTGGAACTTTTGATTGGGTTTACGAAGAAACTGGCGCGGTAGGATTGGGCTTTGAGATATATACCGGGCGCTGGGACGGATTTTACCCTCCAGAAGAAAATATAATGGACATCAATCTAGATCTTTATGAATCCTTAGTTTACCAAACTAGGATTTCGGATTCAGATCTGGGGACTGGCAGCTTGAACGAATTTCCCCCCGCACCTTATCTTCTTTATGGTAACCTGACCGATTCTCTTGACGGAGATCCTTTATCCGATGCGTTGGTCACTTTGAAGAATACTCAAACCGGTGAGACCCTTTCTGTGAAGACCGATGAGAACGGATATTATGAGATCAATTTCGCAGATCTCACTAAAAATGGATATGACGACAGCGATGATTTTGTTTTACAAGCGGCCGGTATAGAAAAGACGTTCAGTATCGGAAGCGAATGGGGTCAAAAGATAGATCTAGAAGCAGAAGTCGGAGAAAGAGCGTCCGTTAATTTAAACTCACCGGAGGGGACGGAGATTTGGATAGGTGGCGATGAAGAGGAGATAAACTGGAGTTCTCAATCCGGTGACACGCAGACAACGGGGATCGACCTTGAATACAGCGTTGACGGAGGAAGCTCCTGGGATACGATCGTAAAATTTACGGAGGACGATGGGAATTACAGCTGGGAAGTACCCAAAGTGATGAGTACTGAGTGTATGGTGAGAGGCACCCTTTATGATGGATACGGGATAAGTGATACTGACACAAGTGATGGAACCTTTGAGATAGTTGAAAAGCAGATAGAGATCCCTCTTCAGGCCGGTGGTGAATCTGAGGGCTGGAACCTTGTTTCCTTCGATCTGAAGAAGTCTGAAACGGGTTTGACCTCTATACTTGAAAACGATTCTTTAGGTATCCAAGGTAATTATGATAAGGTGATGTATTACGATTCTTCGGACAGCGGGTGGAGATCTTACCTACCGGATAGAGCGGATCGTTACAACGATCTACAGCAGTGGGATCACAGCATGGCCGTATGGATACATATGACGGAAGATGATAATTTGACTCTGAGAGGTTCGGAATTCAATTCCACTATGATCGATCTACATCCTGGCTGGAATATGGTCGGGTATCCAAGCTCGAGAGGTGGAAACAACGACCTTCCCGCTGAAGTCGATAAAATAGGTTACGTAGATGAAAGCATGGAAAACAATGTGAATTACACTGGATCAGTAGATTCTTACCAGTTCGAGCCGAAGGAGGGGTACTGGATACATAATCCCACCGGTTCGACTCTCACCTGGCAGGTGAGATATTGACAGATGATAACGCTTTAACAGAGTTAAAAAGTGATCCTGATTCCTAACATATTTATACTGTCCTACTCATTACTAGGTAACTTATGTATCTGTTCAATACCGAGAGGAGATATTTATGAAGTATAAAGATTGTTTTTTAGTGATTTTTGTCGTAGTGATACTGTTCTCTTCAACGTCGGTCCTCGCGATCAGTGGCTCTGCCCCTCAGAAAGCGGAAGGTACGATGATCGCTATGGAACTTCCCGACAAACCCTCTTCTGAAATGGAAAACCTCTCAGGGAGTTATCCTTTCCCGACAGAGTATCCCTCCGTGAATGAGCTTTACACCTGGTACGACGATCTTGTGAACGAGTATCCAGATTTGGTCGAGAAACATCATTATGGATATTCTTGGGAAGGTAGAGACCTATGGGCTCTAGAGATCACATCTAACGAAGACACGGTTGTAGATGAGAAGCCCGCGATGCTTCTAGATGGCGGGATACATGCAAGAGAATGGTCAGGACCCCAGGTTGTATCATATTTCACTTGGAGGATACTCAACGAATATGATACGAACGAAACGATTAACTGGCTCGTGAATAACCGAAAGATATTCGTTGTACCTCAGTCAAACCCGGACGGTTACATCTATGATGGTAATGGTGACCTGAGTCAAAGGAACGAGTGGCGAAAGAATAGGAACGCCTCCGTCGGAGATGACAGTGACGTAGGAGTGGATCTGAATCGAAATGCTGACATCGATTTTGGAGGGGCCGGTGCAAGAGGAGATCCTTCGGCAGACACTTATCATGGTGAAGCGCCCTTTTCTGAGAACGAGACCTCCAGTCTGAGAGATTTGATTCTCGACAACGGGGTCGACTCTTACCATAATATACACAGCCACGCCGGTACTTTGCTGATACCTTACATGTACACCAATGATACATCGCCCCATGACTCTTGGTATAGAAGCACGGCCGATGATATGACCTCCTTCACCAGCAAGCTCGGAGATGAAACCGATACGTACTCTTATGGTCAGCCTGAGGAAGAGATAGGTTACTCCGCTTCCGGAGGAATGGCAGACTGGGCATATGCAAAGAAGGGGTTACAGGGACTCACTTTTGAGATCTATACGCCCGGAGATGGGACCGATGGATTTTATCCGGCAACGGAATACATTATGGATATAAATAAAGATCTAGACGATTCTCTGATATATCAGGCTAGAGTTGCAGATGCGGATCTTGGGAACGGAACGGATCATGAATTCCCTCCTCCACCTTATATCCTCTACGGGCAGGTAAAAAATAGCACGGGCAGTCCCGTTTCAAATGTGAAAGTCGATGTAGTAAACCAAAGGACTGGTGAACAGCTCTCTATCAACACTGATTCCAACGGCTATTATGAATTCGATTTTGCAGGTTTTACGGGAGATGGCTATAACGATTCAGATGACTTCAAACTGAAGTACAGTGGGGAGGAAAAGAACTTCAACATAAATAGTGAATGGGGCAAAAGGATTGATCTAGAATTGTCCGAGCCGGCTAAAAATGAGATAAACATACCTCTTCATGCTGGTGGTGAATCTGAGGGCTGGAACTTGGTGTCTTTCAACTTGGATGTACCAGATACGAGTTTGACTTCCATACTCGACGATCCTTCTTTGGGTATCCAGGGTAATTACGACAAGGTCATGTATTACGACGCTTTGGACAGTAAATGGCGCTCCTACCTACCCCAGAGAGCGGAACACTACAACGACCTCCAAACGTGGGATCACACCAGGGGCCTGTGGATACACATGAAGAAAGATGATAATCTGACCCTCCAAGGAGCCGAGCCGAGCAGTACTCAGGTCACATTAGAACCGGGCTGGAACATGGTGGGTTATCCGGGCTCTACTGTCGAAAATAACGGTTTGCCAGGCGAAGTCGACAGGATAGGATACATGGACGGAAGTGTGGAGAACAACATAGTGTACACAGAAGCAGTTGATTCGTACCAGTTCGAACCGAAGAAAGGCTACTGGATACACAATCCTACGGATTCAACTTTGGTTTGGGAAGTGAACTATTGATTGTAGAGAGAAGATCGATCTCAGGTCCTATCTAGCTTGATGATCGCGAGCAAAAACCCTTATCTATATCTCTTTTCTTCGTAGTGATGCAGAATAAGACAATGCCAAGATCATAGGTAGATAGTATAACTCCCGAATAGTTCAACTACCTAGGATCAGGAGAGAGGCTTTGATTTTTACCGATCTAGTTTTTTGAGACTTTCTTTGATCTTATTCTTCACCTTTTCATAATCTCTCTCATTCAGGTCGTAGACTTCTCCTGATCTTTCGTATTCCTCAACTTGATTTCTATGTAGTACCGCGAGAACGGGTATATCTTCGTTCAACAGGTCCTTCACGGCTTCTTCGAATTCATCGGAAAAGAGTTCCATGGTGCCGATCTCGTCTATGACGATCAGATCACATCCATCAGGATGATCTCTTAGGGACTTCTTCGTGAACTTCTCAAGGTCTTTCAGATCCACCCTGTATCTACTGACTTTAGGCCCTCTTTCGAGATCGACATGTGCGAGGATCCCCTCCTCGCCGGTTTCCATATCTACGAGCTTGAAACCTTTCCTATCGCCGTCTTCTCTGATGTCTGGAGTTCGCAATCCCTCTACTTTCAGATCTGTATCCTTTAGCACCTTTTTAACCAGTGTACTCTTACCTGAACGAGGAGGTCCGGTTATGAATATATTACCGCTTCTCTCCATGTATCCTATTAAAGAGTCAGATGTATTATTTCTTTTTCCCCCAAAATCGTATATATGGAAAGGTCTATCTCGCCCGGAGGTATCCTTCACGGAATAAAATCATGTTACAATGGCTGCAGTCCAAGATGGTTCTGCTCACCGCGGGTATTATCTTGATCTCCTCGATAATCGGGGTCTTTTATTACAGGATGGACCAGATGGAGGATGAAGAGAGGTCCAACCGATGTAAGATGATCTCACGGATCATAGCTGACATGTACAGTTCAAACAGTGATGAGATGAGCCAGAGGATCACGTTCGAGAAGGGGCCTGAGGGGATATACTTATCTCCCACTGTGAGGGGAAAACCCTACGACATAGAGATCTGGACCGATCGCGTCAAGGTAAAACAGGATGGAGACACGTCTACGGAAAGATTCCCGACAAAGGTCCATCTCTGGCCTTATCGATCGATAAACAGGACGGGTCATCTAGATCTGGCCGAAGAACGGTGGAGGGACGAGAGGACTCCTCCTCTATCGCTCCGCGCTGGAGGGCAGGATCTCAGATTGACGATGTTCGACCTGCAAAATACAACTAGTAGTAAATCCCACATATTCATCTCCGGGGTTGAATCCGCTTGACTTCCCCGGATAGGATCCAAGAGGATGAAAGAGGCGTGATGATCTTTGCGCTCATAGCTGTGGTCATCCTTTTGCTCTCGATAGTAACGGCTTATTATCACTCCAGGATCCAGCTACAAAGGCAGGAAAAGATCACCGATACCCTAGGTATAAAAGAGGTGGAGGTGAAGATAGATAGGATCGAAAGAGAGCTGGAAAGTGCAGCGTGGGAAGCTGGGCAGAAAGCTGTAGAGGTCGTAAAAAATAAAGTACTTTTAACGGGTAAAAGATATACGTTGAACGAACTGCGATACAGGATCGGAGAAAATACGACGAGGATATTTGATAGATATTTTGAATCCAATGTTCAGAACAGATCCGAGCTGGATAATTACAAGCTACATATGCACTTACGACCGCTGCCGAAGAACAGAACGGATATCGAGATGATCCCTCTATACATGCGGGTTCAGAACGGTAACGGATCTAGTTGGAAAGAAGTTCCGGGTTTTTTCAGGGTGAGAAGAACAGTCCATGTGGATATTGAAAATACAGATACGGGCACATTTTCGAGTAGAAAGATGATGATAGATAAGACGGTGAAGACCAATTTTTTCATACTGGCCGAGAGGATGAACCATTTTAGACTTTCAAGTATAAGAAAGATGACGAACACCATGTTGTTCGCATACCTTTACATGAAGATCTATGACTGTGATGAGGACTTTGGAGGAAACTGGTTCGAAAGCTCTTTCGATGAACATTTTAATACTGGATGGCTGAACGGGTATGACGGTCTTTCTGGTAACTTCAGCGGTGGAGAGGAAAGGGAAAAGGCCTGGGAAGAAGATCAGGATGGTTTCGTTGAAGGTTTCGATAGAGATATCGGTGAACGTCGTACTTCCGATCTTCTGACAGGGAAAGAATTGGAAGCAATATTCGATGTGGCTATCCTTCTAGAGCAGATACGGGCCTTTCGTTCCTATGATCCATCTCTGTCCAGCGAGATAGCTGAACACTTTAAGATAACGGAGCGAGACCTTCTTAACTACCTGGGAAACGGTGAGGAGAACAGGGTCAACTTAGAAGCTCTGATTATCAAACTTTATCAGGAAAAAGGAGACCTTTCCGATCGGCTGCTTTATTCGGGCCCCTTCCTGAACAGGACAACGAAAGGCGGTTTCTTGAGTCCCGTAACCGGAAACCAGAGGTGGATTAACACTTCTTTCGGGATCTTGAAGAGGCTGTTACAGGGAAAGATGTTAGATGAAGGCAGTTGGAGATATGAGGACTTTTCAGGTAATGTAAGGTCCCTTTCTGGTCTAAAGGAAGATGCGAGCTATCTAAGAGCGCTGGTCAGCCTTCATTCGGGCGTTATGGAGGAAACTTTGCAGGGTTTCAGAGTCGATGAGGACGAGGTAAAAAAGCTGGTCGAAGGGAAGATAAACTCCCTAGAGCCTTTAGATCGGATGAAAGACATAGAGATGATAGGCCCCAATGGAATAGATAAAGTGGTCGGATCGGTGCTCTACACGGCTAGAAATCTTTCCATGTCTTTAGGATTCGAAGAAACGCCTTCTTCCGAGATCGGAGCCCCGCTCTACTACCTCTATTTTGTCTCTGACTGGGGCTACGAAAGAAGTGTAAATGGTAAAACTGAGGCGGGAGAAATGATCAAAGAGGAACAGCTCTGGAAGGTGATCCAAGGAAAGATCAAGAACGAGCTAGAGACCAGGAAAGACGGTTTTAATATGAGTAGGGAAGCAAAATATGACGAAGTGGTAACAGAGACAGAGGGATATAACGAGACCGAGTGGTATGAAGAAGATGATGAAGATTGGAAAGATATCTGGAGCGATCTGAACGGAACGTTAGATCCATTCGAGAATCTGTCATCAAGTCAGCTATTCGACGAGACGAGCCAGTACAATACTACGAAAGTACTCTATGACAACTACACCTCGTTGGAAGAGAAGATCGAAGATATCAAAGAGGAGATTGACTGGATGGAACCTGACCCGAAAAATCATACTTTAGGTATACTGAAGAGCGAGAAGAATTTTACAGAGATAAAATGGCAATTTGAGCTGTACGATCATCTGCTTGAAGGGAAAGGCGACGAGATGGATGATGAAAAGTTAAGATATGTGGACAAGTACATCAACTCTCCGTTTCCCGTCCTGAACAATTCGTACAACTGGACCGTCACTAGATATGAAGTCGCCTCCGATATAGAAATCCCTCCCGAGGACAGCAAGGGATCCGTCGGCTATGCCGCCATCGGTCGTTTCACTGAAGATCTGAAACGAGATTTTTTAGGTCCTTTGAACCACTCCAACTCGTTCAACCTCTTCAAACGCGTACAGAGGAACATCGTTGATCTAGCCGCGGGTAGAGACGGAAAAGAGAGGAGTAGACTAGATGCGATACTTATGGGTAAGGGCGACCCGTACTCGGAGACTTTCGACAATAGTGAAGGAGTCAAAGAACCGCTTCACATCGATGGGGATGATATCCATTCCGATGAAATAGAAGAGATAAAGACGTCGTATGTCGACAAAAGCTACGAGAGGAGTGTTACGGCTTTCAAAAACATTGGAAAAAATTTGAGCGAGAGGGCGGATAGGTTGATGAACAGTGAAGTAGACAGGGAACCATACTCAGAATACGGTCATGCGAGCTTTTATCGGACCGCGGATAGGTTCCTATCGCCTTTAACAGAGATGATGGAGAGATATCGACGATCGACTTCTACTTCAGAAAAAGATATGGGTTTTCTTTATGAGTTCGACGGTAAAAAGAGAAGCTTGCCTGTGGTCGGTGCCCCCCTCGGAGGATTGACGGTCTGGGACAATAAATCCACGGAAAATAGTTCATCCTATACTTTTGATCTTGATGTAGAGATGATAAGCGATGACGACTTTGTAGAATGCTATGACATCTTCAACGTGACTGGTAGACTTTACGAAGGCGATCTTTCTTCCTCGCATGAATGGATGAATCCATCTTCAAAAGATCACATGGATTACTACAACACTGTCCTTCTGGGGAAGTTAAAAACACCGGATTTCGATATAGAGGTCTCAACCGCCGACGAAAAAGTTCTAGCTTCGGAAAAATACTCTGATGCTAGATTTAAACGAACTTATGACTCTGAAGAACACGAGGTGCCTATCGAATTGTTGACTCCCATGCCATTACTTCAGAGCAGATATGTTCCAAGATCGACGGGGGACCTGGAGATAAGCAATATATCGATGGATCGAAACGTCTTTAACAGTTCTAAAGAAAAATTGAACTTGAGTTTCGAAGCCAAAAATTCACGATCTGAGAATTTTAGTAGAGATCTGATAGTTGATCTTCTCGAGAAGGATGGTGAAAGAAACGTATCGCCCGAAATGTGGGGAAGAGAGAACTACTACTCTGCGGTGGAAGAAACCGGAGATATCACGCTGTTGGGGAGGAAAAAGGTCAAGATCAAAAACGGGACGGAGGAGCAAATAACTCTATCATTTGATTTAGAAGGAATAGGTTTTCCAGATAACGGTGTAGAAAGCTCTCACTTTTTATTGAAGATCAAAACGGAAATGAATGTAACTCAGATGGACCGGACCCGAACTCTTACTCAGAGCCCCTCTAACTCGACGGGTCTGTATTCCTCACTCCCGTCCGTATCCACTTCCGAGCAGCTGTTCCTTTTGGAAGAGGATAGAGAAGGATATATAGGGACCTTCAACGTATCTAGTGAAGGAGAAAAAGGAAGTAGATTAGAGTTGATAGAAAGGATCCCCAAGAACTCTTGGATAATAGAGAAGAACGGTATCCCGTTTTTGGTAGATTTTGACGAGAACCCGGGATATAGAGAAAAACTTGCGGGAACTTACGGATGCGGATATTTTGGTTCATCTGATGGTTTGTCTATTGCACCTTCAGCGGAATTAAGAAGAGACGAACCTTTATCGTCTAATTTCATACCCGAAAGTGATTACAGGTTCGTGGCGGAAAATCGATTCGTAACGGTATTCATGGCGGTTTCAGACGAAAAGAATCACTTTTATCCTGTGAGAGTGCTCCCTGAGTTGAGGACGTCTAATCGAAATAGGTGGCGGTCATTCAAGGAGGAGATCAAGGGCGGTGGACACCTGGTGGGAAGCGCGGCATCTATCAAAAGTCCCGAGTGGTTCGAAACTTTGAATGGTCGAGAGCTGGAAAGAAAGGAGATGTTGAGAGACCCAGGGATGGGAACAGGGGGCTATCTGTACTACGATGTGGGAAAGTACCATGGGCCCGAAAGATCGGAACATACCTTAGACTCGATCAAAAGATTCGCGGAGAATTTCCACAAGCTCGAAAGATGGAGAGGGACTGCTGACTTCACCCTGGGTTTAGGGGCTAAGATGGAAGTGGTAGAGAAGGCAGGGCTGACTTCTGATTTTCTCGATTCAAATACATCTGAGAGAGAAAATTTGTTTTTAGCGGCCTGCAAAGGTAAAGACCGGATAGATATCGTTAAGGACCTGAAAGATGAGCATACGAATTTTTCGATGGGTTCTATAGCTACTTCGGTGAGTATCTTAGGCAAGAATAGGACTGATTCTGCATTGAAGTGGTTCGAAGAGAATAAAGATGACGATCAGGAGGAGGAGTTCAGATCGTTCTTATCGTACAACGAGACATATATTAGAAGTCTTCCAGAGAACGAGGATAGAGATTACGGAGAAGCTCTCACAGACCTGAACGAAAGTTTAGGGTCCATGGATTTCACGAGATCGAGAAGATGGGGCGTGAAGAGAGCGGAAGACCTAGAAACTTTAGAATACCTCAAAGAGATATCCGAGGACGGGTCCATCTTATCAAGCATAGCTTTTGGTGTTTCCCTTTCCGCTTTGAAAGCACTGAACCGATCTCGCTATAAGGTCGATATAGATGAATTCTTGGGCTGGATGAACGGATCTTCAAATTCTCATCATCTATCAAGATTCGTCGCCGAGTTGAACGCTGGAGATCATAGACATCTGCCCTCTTTCTCCTTTGCCTCACGATCCCAAAAATCCGAAGTCAGGTGGATGCCGTTCGGAGATGGAGCACCTCCACTCCTCCTACAAGGTAAAATTGGATTTTATAATATGACCTACGGGAACTCTTCAGAAAATAAGCCACTCGATGAGATCCGGAGATCTATAAACGATACAATGGTAGATGTTTCGAAGTGTTTGGAGGGTCAGAAAGAAAGAGCCGTCATACTGATCGAGCTGGAGGGAGGAATAGAACTCAACGTTACTGAGAGGAAAGAATTACGGGTTTATATAGAAGATAGGGCTAGAGAACTATCACCCGGTCATCACATGATCGGTTCCGTTGAAGTGAAGATGGGTGAAGAGGTTGTAGTGAGATATATTCATCTTTGATTGATTACAGGGCACTTCCTTGAGCGGGCTAAAGTACTAAAATATTCATCTCCAGATGTAAAGTCTTACATAGATCGGTTCCATCTCTAAGGTGGTTACAGTTGAAGATGCGCCTCTGTCTGGAGGGAGATCCTCTTCACTACTGATGTCCTGGATGTCCGAGATGAAGAATGTGGAGGAGCCGTAGTCCGCATTCACGGCGAAATGGTACTTGCTGATATTCCAAGCGCATATTCTGTACCTCTCTTTTATGTCATTTTTGAGTTCGTTCAATCTGTAACTCAGTTCCTCGTTTTTCCTCTCTTCCTCACTGATGAAGAGATAGTTCTTGATGGCTGTTTCAACCGTTATATTCTCGTAACTCGTTCTTCTACTTTCAGATCCGCTCTGATTCACATATCCACTTTTCGTTATCACTGACTCGATGGAAGCTTTCTGGATATCGAGTACGGATTCTCGTCTAAATTCTGATTCCCTCACATCCGTGTTTTTAAGGAGACCGCTGCCGAAAAGCTGGAAGATAGAAAAAGAAACGATCATGATCACCAGAGCGAACAGAAGAGCATCTATTATGGAGAGCATCCCTTCATCTTTGATTTTTCTCCGGCTTATACCTTCCCTTATCGCTTCCATACCGTCACCCTGAACCTGCCTAGATGTGATCTTCCATCTTCGTCGATCAGCGTTACCGGGACTTGGTACGAGCTCATCTTTTGCTCCTCGGTCGATCCATCATGATCTTTTCCGAAAACCCATGTTTCGTTTTCTCTGGTAGTTTCGATCATAATATTGTAAAGATATTTGTCCTCCACACCTAGATAAGTGTCTAGAGTTTCGTTGCTTAAAACATTCAATTTTTCGATCGCAAAAGGGCCCTGCTGGATGCCCCCCTCATCTTCCTTCATCATCTCTGGGTAGACCTGTATTTTCCTTTTGATGGTTAAACAAACTTGGTCCTGCTCTTCCTTGTTAACCTCGCTCTGATGAACGAGATAGGCCCGGGAGAATAAAGCTAAAAAGACGGTTATAGTCACGATCATCAAGAGAAGGATGGGAACGTCCAAGAAAAAGCCTGCAACTCCCTTCCGGTCATCTCCTATATCTCTATTCATCTTTCTCAAACTTTTGGGCTATATGTAGAGATGATTAAATACTTTCCTACCCACCTTCAAATCGCAGGAATGTTTATATAATGACCGAGCTTACTTCAAGCAGGTTTGGAGACATGGAAAGAAAGATCAACAGGAGACTCACCTCTGACGAGAACGCACTTGAAGGCATGCCTTTACAGATGCTCATAATATCTCTTATCCTGGCCATCGGATTACCGCTGGTCTACAGTTCTCTAAGACATCACGATACCCAGACCGTTCTGCGCAGGGCGGAAGAACAGGCTGAGTCCATAAATGAAAAGGCGAAACAGTTACACGCATACGGGGAGGGCAACTCCGACGTTATTTCGATAGACCTTGAAGACGGTATATTCAGCGAGATAAAATTTTTAGAGTTGGGAAATAAGAGCTTTAGAAATCTGATCCGATGGGAGATCAGAGAAGGGAAGAAGGGGATGCTTTTACTCGAGGACCATCTCTCATTAATTTCAGACGAACCTATCAAGCTGGGCAGTGGCTCGCACGAATTGAATATGGAGTGTAAGTTCGGAGAGGTACAGGGAACGGAAGGAGAGATGCTTTATATAAAGGTCTCAAAGCTGTGAATACCCTGATCTGGACAAAAATATAGAAAAGTTTGTTATAACACGTCTCAGATACACCCGCGATGGATCAAGACAATTCGATAACTCCTGAGAATTTCCTGGTTCTTCTCGTAGCCGTCGTGCTGTGGGGCTCCAGTTTCCCCGCGATAAAGCTCGCCCTAGTCGATATCCAGCCTCTGACTTTGGGCCTTTTTAGAGTCGTTTTTGGCTCTGTACCCATAGCTCTTTTCACCTTCTGGGTTTTAGGGAAGAAAGAGTTCTTGCGCCCTCTCAAAGGTGCTCTTTTACCCATGATAGGGATAGCACTGACACAATATTATCTACCTCTAGTGTCTCAGAACATAGGCATGACGATGATGGATCCTAAGACCGCCGCCTCTTTGAGTTCTTTACTGCAAGCTACCGCCCCTATATTTACCATCGTCCTTTCAGCTTTATTTCTAGGTGAATACATAGGGAAAAAGAAGGGTATAGGGACCGCCATCGCGCTTGCCGGAACCTTACTGCTCGTGACACGAGGGGGTATAGTCCTTCATGGAGCTACACTGGTCGGGAATCTTTTACTCCTTAGCAGCGCGGTATTCTATGCGTTTTCAGGCGTCTTTGTAAAGAAAGCCCTCGATGAGTACAACCCGCTGAGTATCATCTCCGGGTCGATGTTGATCGCCGTTTTGTTATTTATCCCCACGACCTTTCTCCTGGAAGATCCTTCGCACATATATTCCATCCCTGTAGATAAGTGGATTCTCGCCGTGTATCTTGGACTCTTCGCGAATGGGATAGCGCTGATACTCTGGTATTATATATTGAGGAGTAAAGAACTTTCAAAACAGATACTGTTCGTTTATCTGATACCGTTCTTCGGCATAATATTTTCCTACATATTTGCAGACGAGACACTGACTCTACAGACGTTCCTGTTCGGAGCTCTCATACTATTAGGCATAACGATAGCCCAGTACGAGAAAAAAGAGGAGTCGAACCTCGATTGACTCTTCTATTTCATGATAGAAGGTCCGGGGCTCACAAAGTTTTTTAAAACAATACCACCCTCCATCGGATATGGAGAGAAAAATTTTGGATCATTTCAGGAACGTCGGGGAAAAGGTAGAAAAGGTCGTAAGATCTGAACCGGTGGAAAGTGAAAAAGACAAGGACGTGGGGATGGGGGCCGACGGCACTCCGACGAAATGCATCGATCTGAAAGCGGAAGAGACCGCCATAGAGTACTTTAAAAACAATTTAGATCATTCGATCCTGAGCGAGGAAGAAGGGATCGTTGAACAGGAGGGGGCCGGTTTCATCGTGATGGACCCGGTCGACGGGACGAGGAACTCTCTGCTGGACATACCCTTTTACTGCATATCGTTGGCTTTCACTCCGTCGGACCTCTCCGAGGTGAAGGTCGGCTACGTCAGGAATCTTCACACGGGGACAGAATACCACGCTATCGAGGGGGAAGGGAGCTATAAAGAAGGAGAGCGACTGTCCCCTAAATCGAAGAGCGGAGACGAAAACACCTTCTCTGTCTATCTAGGTGAAAGAGCCGTCCCGGAAAGTTTTGAAGTCGCCTCGACGCCCAGAAGGGTCCGCTCCCTGGGCTCGGCAGCTTTGGAGATATGCATGGTGGCAGAAGGAACCTTAGACCTTTACTACCATCGGACCCCCGGCCAGCGGAGGAGCCTGAGATTGATAGATATAGCCGCCGGGGCCTTGATACTGAGAGAAGTGGGTGGAGAGGTCTATAACAAAGACCTAGAGAGGTTGAATATGGATATAGATCCTTCCGAACGAAAAGACGTAATTGCAATATATGACGAGGGAGTTAAGGAGGAACTGCCATGAGTTTGAAGTTCGCGGTCTACGGCCTGCTGCAGGAGGAGTACTCCGAAAAGATATCCTCCTTGAGGTCTCATCCGGACGTCGAAGAGGTATATTACGAAACGGCCATGGCCGAGGGCATCTCCGAGGAAGGGTATACCTTAGAGGAGCTTCTGAAGAAAGACCTCGATTTCATAATGACGATCGGCGGAGACGGCACTTTACTCAAGCTGATGCAGAGCAGCGATGTGCCGGCGCTCGGCGTCAATACCGGCACGGTCGGCTTCCTGACCAGTATCGAGATATCGGAGATAGACGAGGCGCTGGAAAAGATAGAGAGAGGCGATTACTTCGTGGACGAGAGGTTCAAGTTGGAGGTCGATCTGAACGGCGAAAAGGTGGGGGAATGCACCAACGAGGTCGTCATCCACAGTGACAAGATAGCCAAGTTGAGGGAGATAGAGACCTATTACGGCGAGAACAAGATAGAGAGGTTCCGCGCCGACGGTCTGATAGTCTCCACCCCTACTGGGTCGACGTGTTACGCCATGAGCGCCGGCGGACCGATAGTGAATCCCGATCTCGACGTTTTCGTCGTGGTCCCTATCTCGCCCTTCGACATCGCCACGAAACCACACGTGGTACCTACGGAAAAACCCATGAAGGTCCGGCTGGGGGAGGAGGAGAAGGCCTGCATGGTCGTGCTCGACGGGCAGGAAGATTTCTATATAGATCACAACGACGAGTTAGAGATACATCCCAGCGAGACCAGGGCAAAATTCATCAGGTTCGAAGATAATTTTTACGACAAGATAAAGGAAAAATTGGTGTCGAGATGAGCCTCTTTGGGGAGAAGAAGATTTCGGGTATAACCAAACGCGTTCTATCGATGTTCAGCGAGAGCGCCAAAGACTCTCATCCCAACGAGTTCGCCGCAGGGCTGAGAGAGATCGACGGGATCATCTCGGAACTCATCCTCGTCCCGGGCACGGTGGCTGGACCCGTCAGCGCTATACTGAAACTTCACCAACTGCCCATCGATTATTCCATAGTTGGAGTGATCCACAGCCATCCTACTCCAAGCTACGAGCCATCGCAGGAAGATTTCTCCACCTTCGGAAGCTACGGACGGGTCCATATCATAATGGCATATCCGTATGACATGGACTCCTGGCAGGCCTACGATTCTACGGGAAAAAAGATCGAACTCGAACTCATCGAGTGAGCAGTGATCTATAGACCTTTTCTATTTCTCCTGCGACTTTACTCCACGTGAAATTTTCTTCGACTCTTTTTCTTCCCTTCCTGCCCATCTTTTCGGCCATATCCGGGTTTTCTATCAAAGTCCTGACCTTTCCGGCTATATCTTTTGAGTTCATAGGTTCCGCAAGTAGACCGTGGCTCCCCTCCTCTATCACTTCTCTGACTCCAGGTATGTCAGAAATTACCACTGGGACGGAAGAAGCCATGGCCTCCAGCGCGACTATACCGAACGCTTCCAGCCGGGAGACCGAGGGAAGAACGAAGACATCGGTCGCGGCATAATACTTTGGAAGTTTTTCGTTCGAGACCCGGCCGGCGAACATCACTCTGTCTTCTAAGCCTTCTCTCTCTATTATCTTTTCTAACTCGGGTCTGAAATCTCCTGTCCCCACGAGGACGTATTGTACGTCGTCTTCATCAAGGTACTTCGCGGACCTTACAAAATATTCCAGTCCTTTGTGGTAGACTATCCTCCCCACATACATGACCATCTTTTTATCTCCGATGCCAAGTTCCGTTCTTACTTCTTCTCCTTCGTTGGAGGGATGGAACCTCTGGGCGTCGACCGCGTTCGGGATTATCTCGCCTTCTTTGTACCAGACCGCCCTTGAGGTAGCTCCGTAAGTACTGGTGGTCGTTATCACCTTGTCCGCTCTGCTCACAGTGTAAGTTCCAAAGGTACGCTGGTAAAGAGCGACTATCAATGGGCCGAATATGGATGGTATTTCAAGGTCGCAGTGATATGTAAGGACGAAGGGCTTGTCCTTCTTTTTCGCGGTCCGCACTCCTAGGAAAGACGTCAGTGGAGGGGGGGTGTGACTGTGAAGTATATCGAAATCTTCATCGAGGAGGACCTGATTAAGTTCTGGAAGGATGGGAGTCGATAAGACGGTGGTCATAGGTTCGACCCTTTTCACGGGTACACCTTCGACCGTATCTTCTGTCTTTGTATCTTCCAACTTCGTAGTAACGACTAAAACTTCGTGTCCTTTTTCTATGAGATGCTTTGAAAGTTCGAGGACATGCGATTCGACCCCGCCGAGATGCGGGTAGAAGTACGGGCTCAACTGGACTATCTTCATTGTATCTTGCTTTCAGTTCCGACCTCCGCTTCCGCTAAAGCCCCGGGTCCTATGAAACATCTACTCCAGATTATGGTCCCCGGGTTCATCATGCTGTTCACACCGGTCTTGACCTCGTCCCCCATGATCACCCCTAATTTTCTCCTACCGGTGTCTATCTTTTCATCTCTGTGGGTAACTACAATATTCTTATCATCCAGTCGAAGATTTGCGACCTTTGTCCCTGAACCGAAGTTGCAGTCCCTACCTATAACGCTGTCCCCGACGTAATTATGATGTGGTACCTGTGTTCCTTCCATGATGATGCTGTTCTTCACTTCAACAGCGTTACCGACCTTGCATCCTTTTCCTATATAAGTAGAGGGTCTGACCAGGCAGTTAGGCCCTATCTGTGCATCTTCACCGATATAAACGGGACCTTTGATATAAGCTCCTTCCTTTATCTTTGCTCCGTCGGAGATATGTACTTCTCCTTCGATATGCACGTTGTCTTCCATTTTTCCTTCGATGGAACCTGCGAAATGGTCGTTCATCATCTCTTTGTTCACTGAAAGGAGATCCCAGGGTCTGCTCAGCTCGTACCATTCGTCCATATCCATTTTGAAGCCTCTGAGTTGAGACCTTTCGATCAAGATCTCTAAAGAATCGGTTATCTCGTATTCTCCTCTCGGAGATACAGCGGTATTTTCGATGGCGGAGAATATCTCGGGGGTGAACCCGTACAGGCCGGCGTTCACGACGTTACTTTTGGGCTCTGCGGGCTTCTCGACGATCTCCGTGACTTCGTCACCTTCGGAATAGACGACGCCGTATTCCTCCGGTTCTTCCACCTCCGCCATCCCGATGCAGCATCTCTCTTCCTCGGAGAAGAAATCGATGAAATCGTTCAAAGCGGCTTTCGGCACTATTATATCTCCGTTCATGCAGATGAATCTCTCGTCGACGAAATCTTCGGCGTGGGATACGGCGTCCGCTGTCCCTAACAGATCCTCCTGCCTCGTATAAGTTATCTCTGATCCTGACGAAGTTATGTTCTCTTTTATCTCTTCATCACCCCATCCTACAAGGATCACTATCTCATCTACTCTTTCCTCGATGTTGTCCACCAGGTGTTGAAGTATGGGTTTTCCTCCTACCGGGAGCATGGGTTTAGCCCTCTCTTCAGTGAGCGGTCTCATCCTGGTACCTTTTCCTGCCGCCAATATGAATGCCTTCATGATCTCACCCTAGATAGCTTATCTTTTGCGTTCTCAAATATAGATTCTACTTCTTCTTCGCTTCTGGCTTCCGCCGTGATCCTGATCTTCGGCTCGGTCCCCGACGCCCGGATGAGGCCCCAACCGTTCTCTTCTTCGAACCTTATCCCGTCGGCGAAATTCAACTCATTTTCAGAATAGGTATCTTGATACAAGGAGATCAAATTTTCCATCACTTCTCTTTTCTCTTCGATCTTCACCGAACTTTTCTTTCTCGGATATGATGGCAATTGGTCTACCTCGCTAGAGAGGTCCATCTCCACGCTCATCTTGACCAACAGCGCCGCGGCATAGACCCCGTCCGGACCATAACTGACCTTAGGAAAGATCCACGTGCCTGAGGGCTCTCCTCCGAATTCAGCGTTTTTTTCCTTCAACTTTTCAGAAACGTACACGTCCCCTACTTTGCTTCTGGTGACTTTGTCTGCGAGATCGTCGATGACCATCGATGAGTTGACCGGTACTACCACCGAAGAGAACGAGCGCGCGAAGAGAGCTAACAATCTATCTCCACCGAGGTAAGAGCCGTTCTCGTCGAAGGCGACCATCCTGTCGCCGTCGCCGTCGTGCGCTATCCCCAGATCGGCGTCGGAATTTTTTACCAGGCTTTTCAGGTCTGTCAAATTTTCCTCTACCGGCTCTGATTCGTGGGCCGGAAATGTCCCGTCCGGCTGAGAGTTCAGCGTGACAACCTCACAGCCCATCTCTCTTAGAAGATAAGGCGTTATCAAGGAGGCGGCTCCGTTGGCGCAGTCCACTATTACCTTTTGATCATATTCTCTGCCTATTTTCTTTAGAATCCTGGAGATATGTTCCTCTATGGCCCCTTCGTATCTTTCGACTCTACCGACCTTTTCCCAGGAAGAAAGCGAACTCTTTTCTTTTACTCTCCTTTCGATCTCTTCCATCTGCTCCGAATCGAAAGAACTCCCATCTGGATTCCAAAATTTAATCCCGTTGTATTCCTCGGGGTTGTGCGAAGCCGTTACCATGATACCGCAGTCGAATTCGTTTGCAGACTGAGCTAGAGTCGGCGTTGAGACCATACCGGCCCTTTTCACATCGGCTCCGACCGAAGTCAGTCCGGAGATAAGGGCGGAAGAGACCATATCTCCCGTAGGCCGGGTATCCCTCCCGAGGATCACTTCTTGGTTATCTTCTCCTACGGTCTTACCGATCTCGTGTATAAGGTCTGGAGTGATCTTTTCGTTCACGATCCCTCTTATGCCAGAAGATCCAAACAAGCTCATACGTATATCTAGCCTCTTTTCCTGCTATTTTCAGAAATAATATAAATCCTTTGTCTTATACGGGGAAAACAATCGGAAAGAATTAAAAGAGGGACCTCGATAAGGAAGAAAAATAAGGATTGCGTGAGATAAGATGGATGAAGAAGAGCTGTCGATAACACCTAATAAAGAAAGAGAGAGATGTGTCACCGGTATCGACGGGTTGGATACGATCCTGAACGGCGGCATTCCGCGCGGTAATTCGGTACTTATAACTGGGAGCTGCGGGACCGGAAAAACGACTTTGAGCCTCGAGTACCTGGTACACGGCGCTCTGGAGGAAGAGAACTGTTTATTCATCTCCGTAACGGAAGCCTCGGATAAGATGTTGAATAACGTTGTCCCCTACGATTTTTTCGACGAATCGCTGATAGAGGAAGGATACCTTTCATTCGTCGACATGCCCGAGATCTACGAAGAGTTGGGCCTTTTAGAGAAGAGTGAATTTTCTTTCAAGGAGATAAACGAATTGATAGAGAAGATAGAGAATATAGTGGTCGAGAGAGATATAAAGAGGCTGGTCATCGATTCAGTGACCTCGGTCTGCTTCCAACTCAAGTCTGAAGAGAAGATCAGGGATTTCATGCTCCGCTTAATGAAAACGCTCTCATCTCACGATTGTACTTCTTTACTCGTCTCTGAGATATCTCCAGAGGAACCGAGGTATTCGCAGTACGGCGTCGAAGAAGCCATCGCCGACGGTATAATCATGATGGGTAACCTGGAACGTCACGGAGACCTTCTGAGGACTTTACAGGTCGTGAAGATGAGAGGAACGGACCATTCGAGGGCTAAATACGTTCTTGACCTGACCTCTGTAGGTGTCCTTCTGGTGCCGATGCTCAAAGGAGGCAGCGCTGAACCTGAGACTGGAGGAGGTAAAGCATGATCAAAGTAGACGAACTGCCGGACAAACTCGAGAGTTTAGAAGCCGGCTCCGCCGTCGCGTTGAAGGTCGATGTGGACGTCTATTTCGATGTGATAACCGCCTTGACCGATGATTTTCCACGTGACAGGGAGATGCAGGTGATCTACACCACCTCTACCATATCATCCTCGACCATAATCAAGGTCCTTAACGCCTTCGACATCGATAGAGATAGGGTACAGTTCGTGGACGCCGTTTCATACATGACTATGGGCGCTGCGGAGAAGGAAGAAGGGG
Organism: Thermoplasmatota archaeon; assembly: GCA_018334755.1. Lineage (GTDB taxonomy): Archaea > Thermoplasmatota > Thermoplasmata > Halarchaeoplasmatales > Halarchaeoplasmataceae > Natronoplasma. Next base: position 962 of record JAGXLI010000026.1, on the reverse strand, counting down.
TCACCTTCGTGGAGAGTCCCACGATGTTAGAAAATCTGAGTCTCAAGATAGAATATCTTTTGAGGAAGTATCCGACGGAAGAGAATACGGTAGTTTTGGATTCTATAGACTCTCTGGCGATCCACAACGAGAACCGGATACTGTCAGAATTCCTCCACATACTGATCTCGAGTCTCCGGTCACACGAATGCTTCACGTTCATACTCTCAGTTTCCGAGCAGGACTCCGAAGAGATAGACAACATGTTGGCCATGGTATGCGACGACTTCATCGAAGTTGGTAATTCGGAGGAGAAGGAAGAAGAGGAATTGGTCTGATATCTATTTTATACCCAGAGGCAGCTTGATATACCTGGGTAAAGCATTTATATGAAGAAGAGAATAGGAGGGATTGCAGGTCAAAACCTGCAGGAGGACTAAACCTATGAGAAGATTGAATAGAAACGAAGAAGGTGTTTCGCCCGTTATCGCGACCATCCTGATGGTGGCTATAACGGTCGTGCTGGCAGCCACTCTGTATATGATGCTGCCCAGCGGTTCGGAAACGGATTCAACGGAAGCACTGTCTGGGAGTATAGACAGTAGAAGTGACGGATGGCTAGTAGAGGTAAACGGTGGAAGCGTCGACTGGAACGCTGACAACATACAGTTGTATAATACGGATACTGGTACAGCTAGTACTACTGGTTCTAATCCGTCTGCTGGCGATAACTTCACGATCACAGCCGACGGAACCGACGTGTGGGTAGTGTGGAACGACAACGACGGTGATGGAACCATAAACGGCGGAGATTCGTTCAGGCTGACAACTAGCAACCCAGATGCTATCTCTAACGACTGGGAATTCAGAGTAGCCAACACCAATCTACAGTTGGAACTCGAATAAGCGAAGTAGCTTCTAGCCAGCAAAAACACCTAAAAAACCCTTTCCTTCTATTTTGTTTTTGAAGCGTGGGAGAAAAC
>JAGXLI010000077.1 GCA_018334755.1 Thermoplasmatota archaeon | reverse complement strand
AAGAAAAACATTAAATATGAATTATCGCCTGGAAGTGATGAGACAGTAAGAATCGATTTCAATCCGAGCGATAAAAGAAGAGAAGGTGTGTATGCAGATCCCATCGAGATGCCCCCTTATTACCTGATCGGTTTGACCGTCACCGCATCTTTGGCCGGGGCGGTAGGATTTTCACTTTACTATCTGCGAAAAGGACAAGATGAATCAGAAGGACTAGCAGTAGGAGGCTAATAAAGATGGCTAATGACGAACAGAATGAGAAGGAAGTTCCTCAAAAATGCCCTGAATGCGGCGAATTAAAATTAGAAGTCGAAGATGATAATTCGGTTTTCTGTGAAGCCTGCGGATACACCTCTTTGAATCTTCCAGAGGATGAAGAGAGAAAACAAGAATCTAGAACTCCTCCGCAACCTCCCCAAGAAGAAAAATCGGCTGAACAAGAAAGCAGGAGTCCGCCGAATCCTGAAGAAGATATGGGGGCTCAAAAGACAGAGACTGAGATTTTTACCGATCATGAAGAAAAGACCGATAGTACTCCTGCTCCAGAACCAGAAGAAGAGGTCTATTATGAGTGCCCCAATTGTGGAGCTGAAATCTTGGAGGATGATGATTTCTGTGAAAAATGCGGAGTCAACTTTGAACAAGAAGACGAAGGAAAAGGAGATGTTCCTCCTCCTAGAGAGAATAAAAAACCTTCAAGACCCGGAAAAGAGGGCGGAGGGGGACCACCACCTGCACCTAGAAAAGAAAAACCGCCTTCTTCTGAAGGACTGGAAGAACCTATCTCCAAATCGGAAAGTGGGGCTGTAAAACCACCTTCTGAAGATATTTCCTCGGATGATGTTGAGCCGGAAAAGATATTGGTTCGAAAGGAGGAAGAAGAAGAAGAGGAAGAGAGTTGGTTCGAGGAAAAACGTGAAGAGTATATCAAACCTATCTTGAAGATCGAAAGGCAGGATCCCCACTATAGTATAATGTTCTCCTTTTTCGTTCTTGGGATACTCGGCGCCTCCTTTTTACCCTTCTATCCCTGGTGGATGGTCATAATGTTCGGGGCAGTTTCAGGTCTTGTCGCAGCGAAATTTCAAGAACTTTCTTTGATCCTTGTTGCTCTGATCTCTACGGGCAGTGTGGCCTATCAAGCACCTGAATTTGCGCTTGTATTTTTGCTGGTATCTATAGCCATCTTAGGAGCGTCTTTATTTGATTGGAAATTTGGGGCTCTCGTTTTCCTCACCGTCTTCTTAGCCCCCTACGGCATCTCGTTTTTAGCCCCGATCGGAGCCGCTATAATCTATTCAACGTTCCTCGGTGTAGCCGTAGCAACGGTAGGCGGGATATTCATCAGCCTCTTTTTGACACTAGGTCACTTCCAATCTCTAGGATTGTTATTCGGACCACTTACAGGAGGAGAAAAAACGCTGGTAGCTGGTCATTCCGCTCCCCTTAAAGGAACCATCGGTAATTTCGATTTCCTACATATCGTAGAAGCATATGGCCAGTTAGGAAATTTGAATGAAGTCGTTTTCCAAGAAGGTATTGCAAACCTATCTGGATTATTCATCCCTCTATTGCAAGTCATAGGCATCGGTTTCGCCGTTCTCATTGCTAGTAAGTTGGGCGATAAGAGCGCAACAAAGACCATCAAGGATTGGTTCAGATTCTCAACCCTCGCTGGAGCCGTGATCTCCCTGACAGTGATAGGAGCGGCCTTCTATTATCAAGGCACCCCTGATTTATTGATCATCTCTCTCGCTTTGGGTGCCTTCGGGAGCGTTTATACAGCTACAGGCTCAGGACTTATCATAAAAGATTGGTACAGCGGTTATTTCACCAGCCAAGCAGGAGAGACAGATGTAGGTTCTAGAGTGGCTGAGATGGAAGACCTAGGCGAGACCACTTTTGAAGACGTCGGAGGTCTAGACAGCGTCAAAGAAGATATATATGAATCTTTAGTAACACCCCTAACCCAGAAGAATATCGCCGAAGAATTCGGTGTAGATCCACCTACGGGTGTCCTGATGTTCGGGGCTCCTGGCTGTGGGAAAACATTGATGATGAAAGCATTAGCTAACGAACTGAATGTCGAGATGATCTCGGTCAAGTGTTCTGACGTCATGTCAAAGTGGTATGGTGAGTCGGAACAAAGGATCGCAAAATTATTCGCAGCGGCCAAACAGAGAGCTCCATGTATCCTGTTCCTGGACGAGATCGAATCTCTAGCGAAAGAAAGAGGCAGTTACGCTTCAGATGATGTTACCGGAAGGTTACTTTCAATCATGCTCTCCGAGCTCGACGGTCTTGAGAGTGAAGAAAAGATGATCGTTGTTGGGAGCACTAATAAACCAAATATGCTCGACCCGGCTCTTCTCAGACCCGGTCGATTGGACAAGATCATATATGTACCGCCTCCTGACTTCGAATCTAGAGTTGACATATTGCGTATCCATCTGATGGACAAACCTGTAGATCCCCGTGTTGACCTTGCAGAGATCGCTAAAGAGACAGAGAGGTTCTCGGGAGCCGATCTGGCAAACCTTTGCAATGAAGCTGCCACGAGAGCGATGACGAGGGCCATGAAAACACAGCAACAGAGCGCTGTAACTCAAGAGGACTTCGAGGAGATAATCCCAAAGATAAAGCCCAGTATCAAGATAAACATGATAAAGGAGTACGAGCAAGCAAAGAAGGACTTCGAGAGAAGGATGCACGAGTCAGAGAGTCGAGAAAGAAAGAAACAGGTGAGTTTCGAAGACGTCGGCGGTCTAGAGGATATCAAGGAGGCCTTGCACGAATATGTTGAGCTTCCCTTGACTAATCCGGACTTGTTCGAAAAGTATGAGATGACAACGGGTAAAGGTATGCTCCTGTTCGGACCACCAGGATGTGGTAAGACCCATGTGATGAGAGCAGCGAGTAACGAATTAGACGTCACCATCCAGATCGTTAATGGTCCCGAATTAGTATCGGGATTCGCCGGCGAATCAGAGAAGAAGATCAGAGAGATCATGAACAGAGGTAGAGAGAACGCCCCCGCTATAATCTTCTTCGACGAGATAGATTCTCTAGCATCTAAAGAGAGCATGGAAACGGCAGAGGTTTCCAGAGCCGTATCTCAGTTCCTGACGGAGATGGATGGAATGGAAGGGGCTGAACAGGTCATGATCGTCGGAACGACCAACCGTCCTCAAAAACTTGATCCCGCTATCCTGCGACCTGGTAGACTAGATAAGATATTCTACGTTCCTCCTCCTGGCCACAAAGCTAGAGATGAAATATTCAGGATCCATTTGAGGGACATACCGGTAAAGGGAGATATAGATTATGAAAATCTAGCCACCCGAACTGAAGGTTATACAGGTGCAGATATCGCATCGATAGTTGAAGATGCAAAACTGATCGCGATCAGAGATATGGTCAAAGGCGACCGTGAATTCCAGTCAGAAGACGATAAAGAAAAGGAATTAGAGAGACACTTGAAAGGAGACGGCAGAGGTCCCACAGCAGGAGTAACCATGGATGATATATTAGAAGCTTACAAGAACAGTTCATCTTCTTTGACCGACGAAGTGTTAGAGTGGTCGAGAGAGTTCATGGAGGAATATGGTACGAGGACATGAGGGCTGGTGAAAAAAATGGAGCTCTTCCTCTTCGTTTTTTCGATGCTGGGGTTCGTAGCCCTCTACCTGGTTTCTCAGGTATACCTGTTCTGGACGATAGTCATCCTGCTGATCGGAGCCATGATATACGTCTCGATACGTTATCCCGGAGATGATAGATGGCCGCTAAGTCCGATGCGAACAGTCCACATGATAGTGATGCTAGCGGTTATATTCTTCGTATTCACCCTTGTCGGACCTAAACCAGTACCTTTTATAGGTAGTTCGATCTTTTATGGAGAGGATGTTCTCTGGGATATACAGATCGGACTCGAGATCCAGAATCTAGTATACGTGGTTCTACTCTTTGCGATGATCTTCATAATAGTCTTCGCATTCCTGAAACCGCTGGGTAGAGCGATGAAAGAAGAAAAAGAAAAAGAAAGAGAGGATGAAGGAGACCAAGGAGTGGGCGCCGGTTAGGGCGCTAGTGGCGCTAGTTAACTCGGCTTGGACCCGACCGCTGAGATCAGTGAAGCGCTCAATAACCTAAATACCAAATATTAGATCATATTTTACGAATCAGGTAGAGGTAAGTATGAGCCGAGTTAGATTCAAAGACCCTGCAGGATCGATCAGGATCGGAGAACTAAAAGACGGTATGATTGAATTCGGTAACCGGACTTATCGATTCGAAGATATAGACATCTTACCTCCAACAAGACCCACTAAACTAGTCTGTATAGGATTGAACTATCAGGACCATGCAGAGGAAACGGGACGTGATATACCAGACAGACCGAAACTGTTCCTAAAACCGCCTAATACTCTCGCAGGTCACGGAGATACGATCCAGTTATTAAAAGACAAAGAAAGGATAGATCATGAAGCTGAATTGGGAGTAGTTATAGACAGGCAGTGTAAAAGCGTTTCAAAAGAAAATGCTATGGACTTCGTTATGGGATTTACGTGTGTCAACGACTTATCAAATCGAGATGACCAGCGGCAGGAACAGAATTGGGTTCGAGGGAAAGCATTCGACAACGCAGCTCCAGTCGGTCCAGTGATTGTGGATTCGGATAAAGTTCCAAAAGACGCAGAGATAAAAGCAGAGGTCAACGGAGAGATTAAACAGAAGTCCAGTATTGATGAACTCGTATTTTCAATACCCGAGTTGATAGAGGAGATAAGCTCTTATCTCACTCTCGAACGCGGTGATATAATCTCGACCGGAACTCCTTCAGGAGTTGGTCCTATCGAGGATGGAGATAAAGTGACAATCTCTATAGAGGGGATCGGAAGCCTCGTGAATCACTTCAAAAAGTGATCGAACCGACGGAGGAAAAGGATGAAGGAAAAATATATCGGAGTTTTAGCCGTCGTGTTAGCGGTGATAAATTTCGGGGTCCCTTATCTGGTACTACAAGATGTACAGAGATTTACCGGTAATTACCTATTTTGGACAAGCTTGGCCATGATTGTGATTCTTTTTGGGATCTGGAACGTAAAGAAGTGGGGTGATGAGGGATGAACCCCTTGTACGTCTTTCTCGCCCTCGGATTATGGTTCATTTTAGGCGTGGTCATAGCGTACTTTGCAAGAAAGAGATTGGGGGAAGGTCTCCCTGATTTCTTCCTTGCCAACAGAAAATTGGGCGGGTTCATATCCGGCATGACCTACAGCGCTACCACTTACAGTGCCTTCATGATGGTGGGCCTCGTAGGTCTGACTTATGCCTCCGGCGTAGGAGCTTTGGGATTCGAGATGACATACCTGATGTACACTATAATTCTGCTTTTGATCTTCGCTCCTCGGTTCTGGGTCGCCGGTAAGAAGTTCGGTTATATCACTCCTCCAGAACTTCTAGCTGGAAGATATCAGAGCAAATGGGTAGGGATAATTGCCTCTGTTATATGTCTGGTGATGCTTATACCATATGCATCTGTCCAGTTGATGGGTATAGGATATTTACTTTCAGGTCTCACCCCCAGTTCGTTCTCGAATATGTATCTGATCGGGATACTACTAGGGGCGTCGTTCAGTACGATAGCTTCTCTAGTCGCCGGCATGAAATCGGTCTCTTGGACGGACGCGTTCCAGGCTTTGACGATGTTGCTCGCGAGCATCGCTCTGCTTTTATTCGTGTTCTATCACTTCTTCGGTTCCCCGGTGGGATTCGTCTCTACCGTGAGTGCCGAGACGCCGGAACTGTTGAAACTGAACTGGGATCTCAAGATGTTCATCGGATTATCTCTTCCCTGGGCATTCTTCGCGGTGACCAATCCGCAGGTATCTCAGAGGATGTTTGTTTCGGATTCACCTGTCAGTTTGAAGCGGATGATCATCTACTTTTCAATATTTGGGTTCATCTATACCGTGATAACTACACTGTTGGGCCTATCTATCGCGAACATCGGAGGACTCTCCATCAGCGCTCCTGATCAAGCGATAGCCGCTTTATTATCTAACGTCCCGGTGGTATTGGGGCTGGTCGTTTTCGTGAGTATCTTTGCAGCGGCGACTTCTACATTAGGGTCTATCATCTTGACACTCAGCTCGATAGGTTCTCGGGACTTGATCAAAAATCTAGATAGAGATATCCCCGAGGATAAAGAACTGTTGTATGGCAAATTATTGATCGTCTGTATAGTGATAGTCTGCGTGATCTTCGCCAATCTTAAACTTGAATTGATCGCGGTACTTTCCAGCATGGCTTCAGGTGGATTATTGGTTCTAGCGCCAACTATAATCGGGACTTTCTTTTGGAAGAGGTCGACGGCCGAAGGTGCGCTGACGAGCATGGGTATGGGAGGCGTATTGACCGCCTCTCTTTACATCACGGGATGGTATCCGTTCGGATGGTGGCCTTCGGTCTGGGGTCTGATAGTGACCGTGGCTATATACGTTGGGATAAGTTATCTGACCGAGCCTCCTGAATATAACGAAGAGTTCTTTGAAAAGATCGAAGAGGGTTTGGAGAAAAACGGGTTTAAATCTTCTACTGGCTCTATTTCTCTCTTTTCTAGTGAAGAAGAAGGGTAGAAGTAACTTTTTGGTACAGCTCAGCAGGTCACATGGATTATGAAAACAGTCCGATCCCTGGGATAATCTTCGCCTTCGCCGACGAGGTCGGGAGTCTTTTGTTTAGTGTATTCAATATCATGTTTTTCAAGATATTCTTTCGTCTCAGGCAGGAGGCCGAGTTTCCCATATTGTCCCGTCCCGATCACGATCTGTTCTATATCTCTAGGATCGATCTCATTTAGGTATTCTTCCATCTCCTCCCTGGTAAATTTATGGCTAGTCCCGTGCTTCTCTTTGGTAATCTCCTTTTTCCTTCGGATTACCTTATCAGGGAAGATCACGATGTCATGATCGTAGCTTTTACCTTCAACGGTGATCTTACCGAAAGAGGTATCGTCTATCACTTTCATCACCTTCTTGTTCACATTTTTTACTTTCTCTTAGCATGTTAGATGGAAGGCTGCGGCTACCTTTCTAGGATCTTCCAACAATTGGTTGTATTTTTTACACGCCTTCTTAGTGATATGAGATTGAAGTTCAAAGTCCAATTTTGAGGAGAGACCTGACGGTACACTCATCCGGCCGGAACTCCCCGTTCCGATGATCAAGAGATCTGGATCATATGTTACAACGTCTTTTAAGTCTCTCTTCGTTACCCTGTGACCACTTTTCCTCCACCATCCAGACTTGACTTTTTCTCCCAGCAGGATCACGTCGTCCGTATATTTTTTGCCGTCGATCACTATCTTTCCGAAAGAGTAATCTTCGATGAATCTCGAATTCATTGTCATTAGTTTGAAAAGAACAAAAATCCTTTAAAAACTTTCATGATCGCCTTTTCGAAAAACCGCATCTTTAAATGCAATTTTAAAAAATCGATAATCTTTTATCATACGTCTTAATAGCGAATAACGAGGTGGAATAGATGAGCAAAATAACCTTTAGCATCATCAAGGCAGATGTAGGAGGCTACCCAGGGCATTCCA
>JAGXLI010000076.1 GCA_018334755.1 Thermoplasmatota archaeon | reverse complement strand
TTCCAGCTTTTTCAGCCCGTTTTTTAGTCTCAACAGAAGTCGGTATCCCGACTATATCGAGGTCTTCTTCTTTCTTCCTTTCGCCTATCTTTTTAATGGCATACTTTGCTGTTGAACCTGTACCAAGGCCTACCACCATCCCGTCCTCTACGGATTCAGCAGCTCTATAGCCCGCATTTCTCTTCTCGATGTTCATCTTATCTTCCTTCCTAAAACGAATCCTCGATCACTCTTATTATTTTTTTGATCACATATTCATTTATCTCTTTACCCTCTTCTTTCGAGGCCTCATCCGCGTTACCTCTCATCCCTTCAGGCCAATGCCCTCCATAATCTGAGATCACTTTGAATTCTGGATGCTTGACTTCCTTGCGAGGCCTGTCCTCTCTTACAAGGTTCGGTTTGATATCCATGATCCTCGCGGTTTCTATTTCACCACCGTGTCCATCCGTTTCCGAGACTTTATCCCCCTTCAATTCGTAGGCGAAGTCATAACCAGATAAAAGTAAGATATCGACATCGGTTTTTTCTAATACATCTTCAGCCGCTAATCGTAGTGCCATCATATGACTTTTACCTGAATGGCCTGAGATGATCACGATATTTTCAAATCCCTGATCTGTAAGACTTGTCAAAATATCGTAAGCTATATCTCTCAAAGTATCAAATCTTATCGATAGAGTTCCGTACAGATGTTCTGTCGCTTTACAGGTTCCATAGTTCAGTATAGGTGCGATGATTGATCTCCTGTCAAGCCGTTTAGCCACTTCTTCTACGACGTATTCCGCTTGATATGTATCGGTCCCTACCGGTAGATGCTTGCCGTGACCTTCACTTATCCCGATGGGAAGGATGATGATAGAATCTTTTTCTTTTTCCAATTCTTTCATATCCAATTCATTGAAATAAATTGGTTTTTCTGACATATTTCTTCCTGACATATTTCTTCAATAGAAAGGACGTATTAAGGTTTAATCTCCCGGTTCTACACAGCCTTTAACCTCAACGATCCAGCTTTTGGAACCTTAAATGAAGAATAATCAAGGAATATATTTTATAAGCTTAGACATACCCAGAGATTTCAACTTTTCAGGCGTTGGACCGTGATCATCCCAACCTCGCTTCTTATAATATTCATCTATAGTTTCCTGCATCTCTTTCTCTGGAACTGGATTATCTGCACTTCCTCCTCTTGGAAGTGCTTCGTTAAGGCGGCTGGGCAAACCGTCGTCATTCCTGGTATAACTTTCCCTAGCAGAATGAATCTTTAGTAGATTGTAATTTCGCTCGCCGATATTTTGCATCTTCTTAGCATCTAGTTCTAACCCGGTAGTCCCTTCGATTATTTCTCTTATTAATGGAAGATTATAATTCTCACCAGAAGATGAGACAACAAAGATACATAATATGGAAGAATTCACAAAAGATCTCACATCTTCAAAAACTTTGACTGCTTTAGCTTTACCATCCAAAGAGAAACGATCACTGATCTCTTTTAATCCCAGTTCTGGGATTGCCTCAGCACCAGTATCATGAAAACCTTCGTTATGTGTTCCTCCTCTGGGACTAGTTGCATAGGTCAGGCCCATTCCATTCTTACCTCTAGGATCATGCATTGGTATCTCTTGACCTTTAGAGGTGACCGCGAAGTCGGCATCTAATTTCTCCGCAAAATTGTCTAATCCTTCGGCTATTGCATCTCCGATCCCCCTTCTTTTAGCGAATTGATCAACGAGTTCAACGAGTGTTTCAGAATCACCCCAGTCTATCTTTTGGTCGATCATACCCCTCTCAGAGGCCTCCATCAAGAATGCTATTATGTTCCCGACACTGATGGTATCTAACCCATACTTGTTACACTTCTGATTCGCTAGCGCGATGGAGTTTAAATCAGAGTTCATGCATAAAGAGCCCAAAGCGGAAAGCGTCTCATATTCTGGACCACCATATCTTTCTTCGACCTCCTCACCGGCGAACTCTGTCTTCACCACTCTCTTACATTTGATTGGACAACCGGTACAGTTATCTCTGCTAGTCAGTATCTCGTCGGAAAGAGTTGTGCCGTCGATCTTTTTAGAGTCTTCAAAGATTCCCTCCTGAAAGTTCTTAGTTGGTAATATCCCTAACTCGTCGAAAGGTTCGATTAGATCCGTTGTCCCATATTTTCCCCATTCGATTTTACCAGACTTCTCTAGGTAGTCGAAGAACTCTTTTTTCTTTTCATTTAAAAGATCCTCGTCATATATTGGAAGTGATTTTGTGCCTTTCGCCAAGACGGCTTTCAAATTCTTACTACCCATAACTGCTCCATACCCTGGTCTCCCTGCAGCACGATTTCTGTCATTCATTATGCAGGAGAAATTGACTAGGTTCTCCCCAGCTTCACCTATAACTGCGACTCTTCCTCCATCATGTCTCTCCTTAAGCTCTTCATCAACGTCCGCAACTTCTTCCCCCCAAATATCTTCAGCATCATTTATGGAGGGGCCGTCCTCATCGATAGAAAGGTAAACCGGGGACTCTGCTTTGCCCTTGATTATTATGCCGTCGTAGCCAGTGGTTGCCAACTCATGAGCAAAAAAACCACCGGCAAAAGAGTCACTTATAGACCCTGTCTTTGGGGATTTAGAAAGTATCACATGACGACCAGCACCCGGTATACGAGTCCCCTGTAGAGGACCTGTTGCGAAAATCAGAATATTTTCTGGTCCTAGGGGATCTTCTCCTCCATCCATCTCATCTAACAGTATCCTTGCTCCTATACCTCTTCCTCCTAAATAGTCTCGCATCCATTTTTCTGGTATTTTATAATCGTTTAAAGATCTAGTCGATAAATCAACTTTTAGATACTTTCCAAAGAAACCTTTCATATTATTCTAGTTTTTATCCACGTTTTTATTTATAACCTTTTTGTTTTCTTGGCCCAGTAGAAAACCTCTAAGCGCTCATCGAAAAGTAATTAGGATAAACAGCTAAGGTTTTCTACAAAACGCCAACCACCCTAATGATTTATATAGCAGAAGTCTTTGATTCTTTATCATCTTACGGTGTAAAAATGGCAAGATTTCCCGAAGCAGAAAAAAGACTGTTGGACAAGAAGATATGTATGCACTGCTATGCCAGCAATCCAGTAGAGGCAGAAAAATGCAGGAAATGCGGTGAGAAAAAACTCCGCATGAAAGCTAAAGAAAGTCGAAGATTATGAGGAAAGACATCTCTATTTTTCTTCTTTTTTGTCTTTAGATGAACAGTCCGGATTAGGGCAGAATTCCCAGTCTTCCTTTTTCTTCCTAGCCATCTTTTGCAACGGGGCGCCACACTTTTCACACTGTTTTCCAGCGAATTCAAGACCACCTTTCTGAGGCAGCGGATAAGTATTTTTACAGTCAGGATAATTTGAACAACCTAGGAATCTTTTACCCTTATACGAACGCTGCTCTCTCATATCTCCACCACATTCAGGACACTCTCCTCTGTACCTTTCTTTCTTGTTATAATCACATTTCATATCCACGCAGAGCTTCTCAGTATCTCCACCGTGGTAAACCTTGATCATCGGTGATCCACACTCGGGGCACTCTCCTTTAGCGGGTTTTACGGTGCCGGAGCGAGGGATATTGTAAGTGTTCTTACAATCTGGATAGTTACTACAGCCGACAAATCTACCTTTATTCGATTTTCTGATCACTAGGGTTCCATTCTCACATCGGGGACATTCCCCTACAGCGTTCTGATCTCTGAGAGAGCGTTTCAATTCTTTCCCGATCTCTTCCTTGTCTTCTTTCAAGGATTTTACAACTTTTTGAAGCATCTCTCGGGATTCCTCTATAACTTTTTCCTTTTCTATATCTGCCTCAGCTATCTTCTTCATGTCTTCTTCGAGAGTTCTAGTCATGTCGGGTTTCGTGACCATATCCGCATGTTTCTCGAGCGTCTTTATCACGCTTTTACCAGAAACAGTAGATCGGGGAACTTTACCCTCTATAAAGTTCCTGTTGTAAAGCTTCTGTATTATGCCGTGTCTAGTACTTTTGGTGCCTAGACCTTTATTTTCCATCAGCTGGACCAGTTTTCCCTGAGAATAGCGGTTAGGTGGTTGTGTCTCCTTTTCTTCCATATTCACGTCGGAGACGTCTACCTTTTCTCCTTTTTGAAGTGAGGGGATCTCGGTCTCTTTGAACTTGTAGTAGGGATAGTACTTTCTCCAACCATCTTTAACGAGTTCGGTCCCACTAGATTTGAACATCTCCTCTTTTATGTCGAATTCTGCATTTCTCAATCTTTTCACGCCGTAAGGAGCTAAAGTAGCGAGAAAACGCCTCAAAATAAGTTCGTAAACTTTCCATCTGTTACCGCTCAGATCGCTCTTTGTCGCGGGTTTGATAGGATAGATAGGAGGGTGGTCTGTGCTCTTCTTTTTTCCCTTCGTAGGCCATATCTTATCTTGAGATAGTATTTCATCTATTTCCTCAGTAAATTCAGAGGATCTCAACTTTTTCAGGTGGCTCTCGAGGTGAAGACTATCGGGATAAACTGTATTTTCAGTCCTTGGATATGAGATCCATCCCGCGGTGTACAGATCTTCAGCGGTGCTCATGGCCTGAGAAGGACTCATGTTCAACTTATTGGCGTCGGAAAGAAATTTAGTCGTATTGAAAGGCGAAGGCGGCCAATCTTTTTTGGTTTTTTCATCGAAGGAGATCGTGGTTGCTTTATCGGCCATTTCCACTTTTTTATAGACTTTGTCAGCTTTCTCCTTGTCCCATATCTTGCTCTCCTTATAATCAGCTTCGAATTCTATATCTTTTTCGAGCATCGCGCTTATCTTCCAATAAGGTTCGGGATCGAAGTCCTCTATCTCGAGGTCTCTGTCCACTACGATTGCCAGGGTAGGGCTCTGGACCCTTCCTACGGAGAGGTAATCCTTGCCGTACTGGCTGGACGCCTTGGAAAGAAATCGAGTCAGGACCGCACCCCAGGCTAGATCGACCACCTGTCTAGATGCGGCGGATTCAGCTAGATTCACATCTACTTCTTTCAGATCGGAGAAAGCCTTTTCCAGTTCTTCCTTCGATAAAGAGCTGAATCGTGCTCTTTTAACAGGGATACCGTCGAGTTCTTTCTTAACTAGTCTCACCGCCTCCAATCCTATGAGTTCTCCCTCTCTGTCGTAATCAGTAGCCATGATTATCCGATCGGCCTTTTTACCGATCTTTTCCAAAAGATTGACTATCCTTTTGGCGGTGATCTTTTTCTCTGGTTCCACCCAGATGAGGTCTTCCTCGTCGACTTTACTCCAGCTGTTGTATTCATCGGGATAATCATATTCGACTATATGTCCACGAAGAGGGACAGCTATGTAGTCGTCATCCTCTCTTTCAAACTCAAAGTAAGGGTAATCGTAGTAAGATTTTTGAGTCTGATTTCCTCCAGAGAGGAGAGATGATAACCGGGCCGCGGCACTTTTCTTCTCACAGATCACTAGTGTTGTCATCGGATTTGTTCTACTCAGGGTAGGTTATTTAATTCTTCTGTTGGGGATCAAACGCTAGAATTGCACGATTCAAAACCGCAGTCAAAACACACACCGCATCCTTCTGAAGCCCGATAATTTTCCGATCCGCAGTTGGGACAGTTATCTCTCATATCTGAAAATTGAGTTAGAGAGTTAAAAAAGTAAAAGGAGGGGGTGAGTGAAAGTGCTCACCCTTTTCTCATCTCTCCGACGCTAACTTCCTCTTCATTTCCGTCTATAGTGATGTCTATACCACCGATGTTTCTATCTGAAACGCAGTAACCATCGATGAATTCTTCTAGTGTCAATCTCTGAGAAGGGTAGGGAGGGAAAAGAGAGGTTTTTAAAGCCGCTTTAACACCATGAGGCATCCCGTCGGAACCGAAGATCAGGTCTTTCCCTGGTACGAAGTCAACCTCATCTATCAACATCCTGAAGGGATTATTCATCCTCAGATATTTTTCTGATAACCTGTCGCTGTAGTGCTCGGAGTCCAAACTGAAGTTGGGCTGCATGCTTAACGTAACATTCAGAGATTTCGCCCTTTCCGCGGTATCTTTATCTATGAACTGTGCGTGCTCTATCCTAACATCTGGTAGATTGGAGATGTTCTCCAATGTATCGACAACTGTCTCGGTAGCTCTGTTTCCTATCGCATGGATCGAGACCTTATTGGTATCTATCTCTTCTATCAATCTTTTTAGGCTATTTTTATCTAAATAACTGTCTAAGACCTCTTCCTTCAGGGAGAGGATACAGACAGCGAACTCACTTTCACTGACCCCCTGAATAGACATTTAAATACTACAAGTGTACTGGACATATGAAGAGATGAAATCGATTAAGACCTATAAATTCAAGATCAAAGAACCAAATCAAGGTAAAGCCTACAAGATGAACCAAACAGTGAGACAGTACAGGCGTTGTGTCAATTTCTATCTTCACAGGATACAGGAAAATTCGGTATGGCATATCAAGGAAAAAGAAGATGATGAAGATAAAATAAAGTTCTACAAAGAAGATATAAAAGAAATATATAACAAATCTAGGGAACTATTTGACTTACCCGCCGCTCTTGTACAAACTGCAAGGGACTTTGCTAAAGAACAGTTCAAATCGTGGAAAAACAATGAAGATAACAGGTGGTATCCACACTTCGATTCATTCGTCGCTGTAAGATATGATAAACGTGTATTATCCTTTAAACAAAGTGACGGGCACTTCAAGCTATGGGCTAACATCGCTACTAACAACGGCAGAGTTAAAGTTCCTCTGACAAGTTGTGAAGGATACATGTCTACACTTAAGAAAAATATGGATGGTTTTCAGTCGGCACACCTGATATTCAGAGATGGAAAGTTCTATTTGAACGTCATATTTGAAGAAGAAAAAGAAATCACTAAAGAAGATAAATTCGAACACTTTGTCGGTGTGGATATGGGCATCAAAAACATTGCTACAGTCGTTGTTCAAGACAGAGAAGGTAACGTGTTGGAATCAGAGTTGTTTTCTGGTGGTAAGCTACAGGAGAAGCGTCGAAGGTTTAGAGAACTCAGGAAGGGATTGGGTAAGAAAAAGCTTTGGGGTAAATTAAAGGAAACTAGAGACCGTGAAAGCAACTATATCGAGGACATGAATCACAAAATCAGCAGAAAAGTAGTTGATATAGCTGACAAGTATGATAATTCAGTAATTGTCATGGAAAAGCTAGACGGGATAAGAGATAATACTAACAATTCAAAACAGCATAATTGGAAATTACACAACTGGCCGTTCGGTCAGTTGCAGGAATTCATCACCTATAAAGCTCACAACAGTTCAATTGCTGTGAGAAGAGTCCACCCAGCATATACTTCCCAAGTTTGCAGGGACTGTCTTGGTAAAATTGAGAGAGTCTCTCAAGCCAGGGCAGTTTGTCAATCCTGCAAGAAGGAGTATAACGCTGATTGGCTCGGAGCCAGTAATATAGTGAGAAGATTGTTTGGCTATATGTCAGATGATCTGGGCGGCAGTGACTACTGCCCCGAACATGGTAGCCAAGAACCCAAAGGTGTCACGGGCTCTGCCTTTGGCCTGACCAAAGGATTTGTGGCACAATTGCGGGTGAGCTAGCCATGAACCTCGAACTTCCTATAAGGAAGCCTCTTCCTTTAGGGAGAGGAGGATGTCACATCCTCAAGTTAATAGCATCCGTCGGCTTATAGGAAAAATAGAAATAACCGAAGACTATTACCGTAACAACGGGAAATGATGAACATATACATTATCATAATAGGGTTAATGATATTACTCCCAATAATATATGTATTATATGTAATGTATCTTCTGCTCTCTTCTCCACCTTCACCGACTGTCACTAAGAAAAGTTTGGTAGGCAAGGAAGGTCGTGTAATAAAAGAGATCAACCCGGAGAATATATCAGGGAAGGTAAAATTAATAAATGGATGTAAAATATGGAGTGCTACTGCGGATGAAAAAATTGAGAGAGGGAAAAAGGTTAGGATATCTGAAGTTGATGGAGTACATTTAAAAGTGGATGAGATTGTGGAAGTAGAGGAAGAAGAGCCGGAAGAAGTTT
>JAGXLI010000075.1 GCA_018334755.1 Thermoplasmatota archaeon | reverse complement strand
CACGGCGATCTCGACGGCATGGTGGGCGGAGCTTTCACCTCGAGCGCAAACCCAGCAGGAGGTAACGAAACTACGATAATGGCGCTTTTAGAAACTCTGCTTATACACGGCATGGTGGTGAAAGGCATACCGAAGGCCGATCACTACGGGCCGGTCGTTGTTGGAGATCCAGATGAAAAGGAACTGAAGCATTGCCGTGATTACGGTGAGATGATGGCCAAGTTGATTGAAAAGATGTCGGAGGCGTGAATATGGAATTCAAAGAGGTAGCGGAAAAAAGAAGGAGCGTGCGTTCTTTTGAGCAAAAAGAAATTCCAAAAGAGGATATAGAGGAGATCATCGAGATAGGACATACGGCACCTTCAGCCGGCAACAGACAGGCGAGAGATTTTATCCTAATCTCGGACCAAAAAGAAAAGGAGAAATTGGTTGAAAACGCCTACGGCCAGTCTTTCATCGCTGAAGCACCTTGGGTCATAATAGCGTGCGCCCACCAGAAAAGGTCGGCGGAAAGGTACGGTGAGAGAGGAAGAGATCTTTACTCGATACAGGACGCTTCAGCTGCGGTAGAAAATATACTTTTGGCCGTAGTAGACAAAGGGTACGCTTCCGTTTGGATCGGCGCTTTTGAAGAAGAGAAAGTCAAGGTTCAGTTAGACATACCGGAAGGAGTGAGACCCGTTGCGATCTTACCTATTGGTTATCCAGACGAGACGCCTACAGCGCCAAAGAAGATGGATGCCGACGAACTGACACATCACGGAGAGTGGTAGAATGAAGAACATCTGGGACGCTCATGTACATCTCGGACCTTCGGGCGAGTGGCTTCCTTATCTAGATCCTTCCGTAGAAACCGATGCGCTAATCGAAAAGATGGATGATAACGATATAGAGAAGAGTATCGTCTTCCCGAATCCCTGCGTCGGTGATAAATATCCGGAGATGAACGACTATATCGCGGAAGCCGTGAAAAGTTATCCAGAAAGATTGATCGGTTTCGGCAGGGTCGACCCGAGGAGGAAAGAAGAAGCGGTCTCGGAGGTTGAACGTTTAGTTGATCTAGACATGAAAGGTGTCAAGCTTCATCCGTACGTGGAAACCTACAGGCCGGATCACCCAAACTTCGAAGAACTTTTCGATATCATGTACGAGAACGAACTGATAATCCTGACACATACGGGCAGCAATTTCGCCTCTCCGGGTCATATGAAAAGCGTTTTGGAAGAAAGAGAGGATATGAAGGTGATCCTCGGACACTTGAACGAAGGATGTATCTCGGTCGCGGAAGATTTCGAGAACGTTTACGTCGACACTTCCGGGAGTAGAGTTTACATGCTGGAATATTCCATGGATAAGATCCCGGAAAAAGTGGTTTTCGGCTCCGATTTTCCATACCTGAACTACGAGGTGCAGAAAAAAGTGATAGAGGCCGCGGGCCTCTCTAGTGAACAGAAAGAAAAGATATTTAGAAAGAATCTTAAAGAGCTATTAGATAAGGACCAGCAATGATGACTGAGCTAGACCTTTACCTTCTCCGGTACGGGGAGATCGGAACGAAAAGCCCCAACATACGGAAACACTTCGAGGACATATTGATCCAGAATCTAGAAAGGACTTTTCTCGCTGAAGGCGAAGAGATAGTCACAGAAAAAAGAGGGAGAGGCAGGATTTTTGCATACCTGAAAGAAGAGAACTCCCATCTATTATCGAGAATATTTGGTCTGGTATCCTACAGTCGGGCGAAAAGGATAAGTGCCGATCTAACAGAGATGATCTCAGAAGCCGAAGATTTTGCCAGTGATATCTCGGGAAGTTTCGCCGTGAGAGCGAGAAGGGTCGGAGAACATGATTACAACAGCCAGAAAGTTGAAGACGAGCTAGGAGATGCCATGCTCGAGAGCAATCCTGATCTAGAAGTGGACCTAGAAGACCCCGAGCACGAATTGCACATGGAGATAAGGCATTCTCAGGTTTATGTGTTCACGACGATAGAAGAAGGCCCGGGTGGCTTACCGCTGAGTTCTCAGGGAAAAGTGGCCGCCTATGTTGAAACTAAGAAGGATTTTATCGCGACCTGGATGATGATGAAAAGGGGAGCTAGACCTTATGTATACCATCCTCCTTCTGAGTGGGCCGATAGACTAAAATCATGGGATCCAAATCCAAAAAGGATGGAGGTATCCGACCGTGAGGAGATGCTTTCTCTCGACCTCCCAAACGAAGTCAGGGCGGTAGTGTTGGGAGAAACTCTTGAAGATCTTACCGAAATTGAAACTCAACATATGGTCCTCAGACCTCTGATAGGTTTCACCGATGAAAGGATAGATTCACAGTTAGAAAAGATCACGAGGTTGGAAAAAGGACGTTAAGACAACAGCCTTATGGATACCGATCCTTATCATTCCTCCATCATCAGCCTCTTGAAGAAGTTTGCATGTTGAGAGAAGGATCGAATCTAAAAAAATAATCGGGCGCACCATTCATTTTATATAAGAATGGGGTTATACCATCCCAGTTGAAGAGGTGGATGATAAGATGGTCAAACACTCCTTGACCGAAGAACTGCGCTCGGAGATGGAATTACTGGATAGGACGGTCGATATCTTAACGGCCATAAAAAAGGACCAGCCAATCGGGATAAACACTTTGAGCGAGAGGTTGGAGATCGAGTCACACAAAGTAAGATATTCCCTCCGACTTTTAGAAAAAGAAAGCATAATTGAACCTACGGCTAAGGGTGCTATGATAACTGACAAGCACGAAAAATTTGAGAAAGAGTTGATCGAGGAACTAAGAGAGATGGAAAACAATTTAGAAAAGATGATAACAGCCCTATCTGAATAAAAAAAATTTAATATGATTCCTTTTTAGGGTATACAGAATAGAGATTTTGTGACGAAAACCGGCAAAAAGCCGTCGTAGCTTAATTGGCAGAGCACTCGGCTGTTAACCGAGCGGTTGGCGGTTCGAATCCGCCCGACGGCGCTTTTTACTCTATCTTCGGAACCGGCACATCTTTCAGTGTTTTAGCGATTATCTCCTCTTCCTCAACGCCTTTTATCGCCGGTCCTGGTTTCAAAACCAACCTGTGAGATAGAGCTTCGGTCGTGATGAACTTAACGTCGTCCGGAACGACATAATCTCTACCTCTCATGGCGGCGTTCGCCATGGAGAGTTTCATGAGTGCTAAACTCCCTCTGGGACTCGAACCCACTTCCACGTCCTTGTTATTCCTAGTCTTCTGTACAATATTCACTATATATCTCTTTATATCGTCGTCAAGGTGCACGTCTTCTATCTTCTCCTGCATCTCTATCAATGTCCCTGGGTCGATGACCCTCTTAATCTCTACGTCGTCTGTCTTTCTTTCCTTTCTTCTGCGGAGGATCTCGACCTCGTCGCTGGCATCCGGATAACCGACGTCTAAGCGTAGCAGAAACCTGTCGACCTGGGCTTCAGGCAGAGGATAGGTCCCTTCGTATTCTATCGGGTTCTGAGTCGCGATCACGATGAAGGGATCCTCTAACGTGTGAGTCTCACCTTCGATAGTGGTCTGTTTCTCCTGCATCGCTTCCAGAAGAGCTGCTTGAGTCTTAGGTGGGGCACGGTTCACCTCGTCCGCCAAAAGGATGTTGGTGAAGATAGGCCCTTTCCTCATCGAGAATTCACCCGAATTTTTATCATAGATGAATGAACCGGTTATATCCGCAGGCAAAAGATCAGGAGTGAACTGGATCCTTTTGAAATCGCAGCCCAAAGTCCGGGAAAAGCAATTCGATAATAATGTTTTCGCAAGGCCGGGATAATCCTCGAATAGGATGTTACCGTTCGCCAATATACCCAGCAGGGTCTTTTGAAGGACCGATTTTTTCCCGACGATGGCTTTACTCACTTCTTCGATGAGCGATTCACATATATCAGAGACTTCTTCTAGCTCCATATTTCTTACCTCGGCACTTTTCTTTTTAACTCCTATGAAGAAGTCAAGTTTAGTTTTTTTGCTTCTATATCTTGAAGTAAGATAACCGCTAAAAAGACTCCAAAAGAATTATTAGGTGAAATTTATTCCTATCGATAGGAAAAGCATGAGATACGAAGTGATAGAGAAAGAAAAGAAGTATCTTGTCGGTCTCGAGTATTACGGCTCGATATTCGGTGAGAAAGATCCTATCGAGAAGCGGATCGAAGATCTCTGGGGTAGATTTTCTGAGTTCTGCAAAAATAAATGGGAAAAAATCGAAGAAGACATAGTTAACCCAGAGCTTTCTTACGAGGTCCAGATATGGGAAAAGGAACAGCTGGAAGAAGAGGGTAATATGTATGTGTTCGTGGGGATGGAATCTGAAGAACTTCAAAACTTTCCTATAGAACTCTCGGGTAAGATACTCCCGGCAGATAAATATGCCAATTTCACCCTTGAAGGGAAAGAGATACAGACCTGGGAGGAAGATATACTACAGGACTGGTTCCCTCAATCCGACTACTGGATGAAATCTTTTGATCGGTATCAGTTCCACGTGCAGTGCTTTCACGAAGAGAGATATAAAGGTGTTGAGAACATCGAAGACTCTGAACTCGAAGTCCTTATACCTGTGGAAGAGATAGATAAAGAGATCTGAGTGCGCGATGGCTTTTTAGACGACCCTTTTATTCTTCTTTTTCTTCTTCTGGTTCCTTCTCTTCTTCCTCTACAACCGGTCCTTCTTCAGTTCCCTCTTCTATACTCTCTGGTGACTTAGATTTCAAGTGAAGGAGACCCGCGACGAGTATGATCGCTATCAAAAGAGGTAGCAGGTAAAGAAGCCAATCGCTACTTCCATCACTTTCATCATCGTCCTTTTCATCCTCTTCTTCCTCCACCGTCACGGTGAGTGTATCGGCATCGGAGTTCCCGGCTGCGTCTTCTACGGTCAAAGTGACCTCGTATGTTCCCACTTGTTCAAATCTGTGATCTATAGTCATCTCAGTGTGATTTTCCCCTTCGATGGTCCAGGTATAGCTGACAATCTCACCTGAGGAATCACTACCGTCGAAATAAACCGTATCACCGGGACTTATCTCCGTCCTATTCGCCTCCGCTACGGCCTCTAGTTTTTCCGTGTCTTCACCTGTAGTAGTAAATGACCACGTTTCGGATCGAGTAGTTGAAGTGCCGTCATCCACCTCCACATACCACTCGTACGTTTTATTTTTGGTTAGGTCAGACCAAGTGATCGATGCTCTCTCTCCACTTGCCACGTCAGTGTTCGTATCGATCTCGGTATCATCCGAGGCTTCGTAGAACATAACTTCCAAAGTATCTCCGTCCGGATCGGAAACGTTCACGGACAGGGTCGGACTGGTTTCCATCCCCGTCGCTCCATCTTCTGGTGATGGGTCTGTCGGTTCATCCGGAGCGGTATTCGATTCTTGTCCAGTAGTAAACGACCATGTTTCGGATCGGTTTTTGGCTCGACCGTCATAAGCTACCGCATACCACTCGTAAGTGGTCTCATCAGTTAGATCAGACCACGTAACTGAAGCTGTTCCACCGCTCGCTACGCCGATATCTTTACCTATCTCAGTATCGTTGGAAGCGTCATAGAAAGTTATGTCCATCATATCGTTGTCAGGGTCGGATACGTTCACGGACAACGTTGGAGATGTGCCCACATCGATGGTTCCATCTTCTGGTGATGGGTCTGTAGGTGCATATGGGACATTATTTTCCTCAGAGACCGTGGTGAAAGACCACATTGCCGATCTATTGGTCAAAGATCCATCGTCTGCTACGGCATACCATTCATATGAACTATTTTCAGCCAATCCATCCCATCCGACCGAAGCGGTCTCTCCACTTTGAACATCGACATCCGTACCTATTTCGCTGTCATCCGAAGCGTCGTAAAATGATACGTCTATTGGATCTCCATCCGGATCTGAGACGTTCACGGATAAAGTCAGGTCGGTATTCACTCCGGTCTCACCGTCTGAAGGAGATGGGTCCGCAGGAGACTCAGGTGCTCTGTTACCCATAGATGTGGTGAATTCCCAGTTCTCTGACCGGGTGGTCTGAGAACCGTCACTCGCTATAGCGTACCATTCGTACGTGTTACCCTTAGATAGGTCAGACCAATTTACTGAGGCCCTTTCGCCGCTCTTAACGCCGGTGTCTAATCCGATCGTGCTGCCATCAAAGGCGTCGTAAAATATGATATCCATTGGATCCCCATCCGGATCGGAGACGTTCACGGATAAAGTCAGGTCAGTACTCACCCCTGTCTCACCGTTTGAAGGTGATGGATCCTTCGGAGCGTCGGGCGCATTGTTCTTGGACAAAGTCGTGAATGACCAGACTGAGGAATGATTGGTCAAAAGACCATCATCGGCTACGGCGTACCACTCGTATGTGGTATTTTCTGCTAGACCGGACCAAGTTACCGAAGCCGAACTACCGCTAGGTACGGCGATATCCGTTCCGATCTCGCCATCATCCGAAGCATCATAAAACACGACGTCCATAGGATCTCCGTCAGGATCCGATACATCTACGAACAAGGTAGGACTGAGCCCTACGTCCGTTGTCCCGTTAGAAGGGGAAGGATTCGTCGGACTTTCCGGTGGTTTATTACTACTTGAAGTCGTGAAAGACCAAGTCTCTGACTGATTGGTCAGAGAACCGTCGCTCGCTACAGCGTACCACTCATAAATGGTATCATCAGATAGATTAGACCACGTAACTGAAGCTCTACCTCCGCTATTTACGTTGGTATCGAGTCCGATCGAACTGTCATTTGAAGCATCATAAAACACGACGTCCATGGAATCTTCATCTGGATCAGAGACATTTACGGATAACGTAGGATTCAATGTAACATCAGCCGCTCCATCTTGAGGGGAAGGGTCTGTCGGTGCATCCGGAGCTCTATTTATTTCATCGATAGTGGTGAACGACCACGTTCCTGAGCTATTTGTCGCCTGACCGTCATCCGCTACCGCATACCAATCATAAGTAGTATTATATGATAGGTCAGACCACGTGACCGAAGCCGTCCCACCATCTGCTACACCGCTGTCCGTATTTATCAAGCTGTCATCCGATGCGTTATAAAAAGACACGTCCATGGAATCTCCATCTGGATCCGATACATCCACGCTTAAGGTTGGGTCAGTGCTAACTCCCGTCGCTCCATCAGCAGGTGATGGATTTGTGGGGACATCAGGAGCATAGTTGGTCGTGAAACTCCAAGTATCTGACTGGTTCGTCGCTTGACCGTCATCCGCTACCGCATACCACTGGTAAGTTGTCCCCGAATTCAAACTTAAAGTACTCGTTGTTACTGTTGAACCCGAGGATACTCCACTCACTGTCTCAATATGGGTACCGTCGTTCCAGTAAAAACTTACATCTATAGAATCTCCATCAGGGTCAGATACATCCACACTTAGGCTTGTATTCGTGCTTACACCCGTTGCTCCATCCGCAGGCGATGGATTCGTCGGTTCGTCCGGAGCTGTATTGAACTCTGTTGTAGTAGTAAATGACCATGTGCTGGACTGATTCGTCGCTTGACCGTCATCCGCTACCGCATACCACTGGTAAGTGGTGTTATATGATAGACCGGACCATGTGACTGAAGTGGTACCGTTCGTCACACCCGTATTTTCCCCTATTTGACTGTCATCCGAAGCATCGTAAAAGGTGACCGTCATCTCATCACCGTCCGGATCGGAAACGTCAACTTCTAAAGTCGGATCAGTAATTACATTCTCCGCACCATCCGCCGGGGAGGGGTCTTTAGGAGCAGCCGGTGCATTGTTCAGAGTGGTGAAAGACCAAGTCGATGATCGAGTGGTATTTGTTCCGTCGTCCGCCACGGCATACCAATCATAAGTCGTTCCCGTGGAAAGATCGTTCCAAGTGACTGAAGTGGTGCCGTTCGTCACACCAGTATTTTGATCTATCTGACCGTCATCCGAAGCATCGTAAAAGGTGACCGTCATCTCATCACCGTCCGGATCGGAAACGTCAACTTCTAAAGTTGGATCAGTACTTATGTTCTCAGCGCCATCCGCCGGTGATGGATTAGTAGGGGCGTTAGGCGCATTGTTCAGGGTGGTGAAGGACCAAGTCGCCGATTGTTCAGAGAAGACTCCATCGTCCGCTACGGCATACCAATCATAAGAGG
>JAGXLI010000025.1 GCA_018334755.1 Thermoplasmatota archaeon | reverse complement strand
GGTTGAACTGTTACTGTAGCTGGCGCCGAAGTGACATCTTCATGAGTGGCTGTTACACTATAATGATCAGCTGTGGTATCATCGAACAGACCGCTGGCTGTAGTGTTCTCCCACGTGAAGTCTGAATCCACATCCGTTTTCAGATTACCGTACTCATCATACGCTGATGCGTCAAAGTCTATTGTGTCTCCCGCGGTAATCGTCTGATCACTTGAGGGATCTATCTCAACCGTAGAGGTGCTGTTAGGTTGAACTGTTACATTTGTCGTTGAAGAAGTGGCATCTTCATAAGTGGCCGTGACCTTATACTCACCAACCGCCGTAGCATCGAACAGACCGCTGGCTGTAGTGTTCTGCCAAGTGAAGTCTGAATCCACATCCGTTTTCAGATTACCGTACTCATCATACGCTGATGCGTCAAAGTCTATTGTGTCTCCCGCGGTAATCGTCTGATCACTTGAGGGATCTATCTCAACTGTAGATGTACTGTTAGGTTGAACTGTTACATTTGTTGTTGAAGAAGTGGCATCTTCATAAGTGGCCGTGACCTTATACTCACCAACTGCCGTATCATCGAACAGACCGCTGGCTGTAGTGTTCTGCCACGTGAAGTCTGAATCTACATCCGTTACAAGATTACCGTACTGATCGTAAACTTCTGCATCAAAATCGATCGTATCTCCCGCAGTTATGGTCTGATCACTTGTGGGCTCTATCTCTATATCATAATCGTACGAGCCGAACGAATACATCTTGCCGTCCATGGAGCTTGCGAATACCCTGCCTTCCTTGCCTATAGCCGGCGAGGAGAAGACGTCTCCGTCGGTCTGATAGGACCATTCTTCTTCGCCCTCGTCATTTAGAGCGTAAAGGGAATCATCATAAGATCCGACATAGATGTAACCGTCAACGCTCACAGCGGGAGACGATCTGACTTTTTCATCGGTCTCGAAAGACCATAGTTCTGTCCCGTTCTTCAGGGCGTGTACCTTACCGTTTCTATCGCCAAAATAGAGCGTTCCGTTGTCGTCGACCGCGGGAGAGGAATGGATGCGTGCACCGACGTTGAATTTCCACTGCAGATTCCCTTCTCGATTTAGCGCATAAAGGTTCCCGTCATAGGAGCCAAAGTATATTCCATCCTCTCCTACAGCCGGGGTCGAATAGATGTAACCGTCGGTAGTGTAGTTCCAAATTTCGGTACCGTTGGTCTTGTCGATCGCATAGAGGTTCTCGTCTCCGGAACCGACGTAAACCACGCCCTCTTCAGAGATCGAAGGCGACGACCATAACCACGAATCAGAACTGAATTCCCAGTTCAGATTTCCGTCCTTGTCTATAGAATAAAGGTTGTTATCGTATGAACCCACGTACACATTACCCTCCTCGTCTACCGTCGGTGAAGAGTAAACCTCGCCGTCCGTCTTGTACTTCCATCTTAAAGAACCGTCGGAGTTCAAAGCGTAGATATACTCATCTCCAGACCCGAAATAGATTATCTCGTCTTCAGAAACCGCCGGTGATGAGATGATCACATCGTCAGTGTAATATCGCCACTGTTCTTCGCCGTCGTCTACATCGACTGCGTACAGATTTCTGTCGATAGAACCGAAATACATCACACCTTCAGAACCTATAGCCGGGGAAGACCTTAAAGCGGGTCCAGCTTCAAAGCTCCAATTCACGGCCCCGTCCGTGTCGCCAGTTTCGTATGAACTCAGCCGGGTGTTCCGTTTGTTCCTACCGAAGGACGGCCACGGTCCATCCGAAAGACTCTCGACTTTATCGTCCATCTCTTCAGTCATATCAGTATCATCAGTTTTTTCGTCTGTCATGTCCTGCTGTGTTCCAACTGGAAGCACAAAAGCTGAACTAAGGGATACCCCTAAAATTATGACTCCCGAGATCAGGACCGCGACATATTTCCCCCATAGTTTTTTCATCTTACTTCAATAATAATTATGCGTCTGTTATCATAAGTAAGTTGTCCCCATTTATCAAAAATAGCTTTTTTAAGTTCAATTTAATAGTTATTCAAAACTTTTTTTCACGGCCTTTCCATCGATGTTATTATAGAACATACCTTTTTATATGGTTTCTTATTTGTTATATCATGGCTCAAACATCGAAGAAGATCTTACTCCTAGGGGACGGAGCCGTTGGTAAAACCTCCCTAGTGAGGAGATTCGTGGAACAGAGATTCAAGGACGAGTATATAGCGACCATAGGGGTCAACGTGAAAAAGAAGAGTCTGCCCGACCTGGATGTCAAGCTTATGCTCTGGGATATGTACGGGCAGAAGATGAACAAAGATCTTCACTCCTCTCATTACTCGGGAGCCGACGGAGCCATAATAGTCTACGATCTGACCCGCTACGATACTTTTTTGAGCCTAGCTAGCTGGATAAACGAAGTCTTCTCGGTCACGGGTAAGATCCCCTTCGTGATTTTAGGGAACAAATTGGACCTTATCGAAAAGTATGAAAACAGCGGATACGACGATTTTGAGTCCTTCATACAGAAGGAACAGGAGGACGTTATCGAGTTCTATGAGGAGGTTTATGACGAGGTACCCGATTTTTCCAGGGTTTCCCTAGAGGATCAATGCAAGTGGGCCGAAGACAAAAAGTATGAGATAGACTCAGATTTCTCATATTACTTCACCAGTGCAAAGACTGGAGAGAATGTAGAAAAAGCATTCAGGAAGATTGGAGAATTATCATCGGAGCGTGATATAGAATGACCGACCTTGTGTCTATGCCTAAAAACATCATACCATACCTGAGGACGACCATCGAGCAGATGGGGAGTGACGACGAAGCTAATTTCGCCATATACCATCTAGGATTCAAATGGGGTAAAGAAACGGTAGAGATGAGTGGAGAAGAGAGCGACATCGACGAATTGAAGACCAAGACCGTCCTGACAGCTATCCACTCTGGAATAACGAACTTCGACGTCGATGTAGACGAGAAGATAAAGATAAGCCCATACGATGCCAGTATCGATGATGATTACTTCCTGGCGGGTTATGCGGCAGGCGTCGTATCTGGTCTCTTGGGAGAATACCACATAGCTAGGATCAGAGAGGATGATTACGAGGTGGTCAAGTCCGAAAAAAGGGCAGAAGCTGAGCTATTCAAGAAGGAAGAAGAAGTGGGAAAAGTTGAGGTAAAGAATCTAGAAGTCGGCGGAGCGTATCTTATAGCCGACAGGGCAAAGAAAGCTGAGAGGACCTTCAAGACGTTCATCAACGCACTAGAGGAAGGAATGCCCGGCCTGTGTTTTACAAGGACATTCCCCTCAAAATTGAAAGAAAGGTACCCTGATATAGATTCTCCAATATTCTGGCTGAGTACGGTAGACGAAACTGAAGAAGTTAGAACGATCAAGCCTGAAAGTTTCCATGAAGAGATGATCAAGATCTCAAAATCTTTCTTGGAGACGAAACAGGGTATCATCGTACTTCACGGTATGGAATTCTTACTTTCCTACCTTGAATTCGACGACCTACTGAATACACTGCAGCAGATCAAGGATATGACCTATGAAGAAGGAGGCATATTACTTTTGGCCGTCGATCCAGAATCCGTAGGCGAGATCGAGTTCAATATCAGCAGAGACGAGTTCGACAAATTGAAAAACGAGTTCGAGATGTTCGAGCTGTGATCCTGGATAAAATATATTTATCCGGCCGTTGAATTGTCAAAGGGGTGTATAGTCTGAAAAGAGAACCAGAAGATCCAAAGAGGGTTTGCCCGGAATGTGACTCGGAATTGATAGTCGATTTAAGTACATGTCCCATCTGTGGAAGCGATCTTCCGAGAAAAGATGAGGTGAATATAGACGAAGCCGAAAGGCCTTTGAGGAAGAAGATGACACTTCTTTACAATTTGCTATTCTGGGCGGAAGAGTTGGATATAGATACGAGAAAAGGTTATAAACGACTCAGCTTGGCATGGGACGAATTAAAAGTCGATCATCTTGAAGAATCCGAAGGATTTCTAGATGAAGCCCTAGAAGAGGTCTTCGACCCCATCGTAGAAACCTTGGAGGCCGATCTCAGAAAGAAGAGTGAAGATGTTGAGAAGGCCGACCTATCTAAAGATGAGATATCAGAACTCGGTTCTTTACTCCAAGATGCGGTCGATTCTAAAAAGAAAGACGATCGAAACGAAGCCTTGTCTCTTTTGATCGAGTACAAGATGAAGATCCATCAGGATTATTCTTAGAAACTTTAAGAAAGAAAATAAAAGCTCTTGAAGAGTTTTCACTTTTTCTCTTGAGCTGAGTAGAACGTAGGCAGAGATCATTCCTCCAAAATCAGGCTGGAGAATAAAGGAGCCTGCTCCAAATCAGATACGCTGCGGTGAGTATCGCGATTCCTATTATCGACCATAAAAAATAACCCACTATGAAGAGGATGGTCCAGCCCCATCGGTACTTATTTCCCATGCCCTGTTTGGTGATATCGCGGGCCAGCCAGAACAACACCAGCATCGCTATTCCGAGTTTTACGTACCATGGTATAGATTGGATCACTTCCGCTCCTATCATGTATGTTCAAGCGGATAAAGGATATAAAAAGTTAGTCATATCGCCCTTTTTTACTCATCCCATCAAAAACCAAATTATTCACTAAATCTATTAACGAGCAGAACTTTCAAAATACGGGGATGAATATGGCCGAGATAGAAAATATAGGGCACTCTACCGTGATGATAAAGACTGACGAAAAAACGATCTACATTGATCCCTTCTACGCGGATTCGCTTCCAAAGAGCGTGAAAGAATTTTACGAGGAAGCTGAAAAAGCCGACGTTCTTTTGATAACCCACGGGCACCACGATCACTGCGATCCCTCCACATTCAAGAAGCTACTAGACAAAAATACGAAGATCGTCGCACCGGAGATCTGCTCGGAGAAGATCGACCGCGATCTCATCACCGTGAAGCCGGGGGACACCGTGAACTTGAACGGGATAGAAGTGAGAGCGGTCCACGCCTACAACCGTAAGAGAAAAAGGGATTCCGGTGAACCTTTCCATCCTAAAGGAGAAGGCGTGGGCTACCTGATCGATCTGGACGAAAAAACGGTCTATCATCCTGGAGACACGGAGAAGATACCCGAGATGGAAAACTTTCCTGAAATAGATACGGCCTTTTTACCGATAGACGGAACTTATACAATGAAGATCGACGAAGCGGTGGAAGCGGCAAAGATCATCAGACCGAACGTTGTGATACCCTTCCACGAAAGGGACGTCGATCCAGAAAAATTCAGAGATGAACTTGAAAGTGAGACTAAGATCGAAGTAAAATTGTCCAGAAAAGGATAGAAAATCCGTTTTCTACAGGACCTTCTTCTCCTTCAAGATCTCTATATCTACCTGCTTCAATTTCTCTATCATCTCTTCATATACCGGACCCTTTATACAGTCTTCTGGCGGGACGATACCTTTTTCTGAGATCTTTCCTTTTGCTATCATCTCGGCGCTAATCGCTGGCGGGAAACAGGTGGTCCTCTGCATGGCGGTCAATCCTATCTCGGGTTTCTCTCTTTCCAGCATGTAATAATCTATACGGATAGATCTACCGTTCTTCTCGCCTTCTGCCGTGTTCCACATCACGCACATGTCCCTATCCCCCTCTTTGGGTATCAATTTGGGCGTGATCAGATTAGAGAGGAACTCTCTAGGAACCACTTCAGAATCGTTGATCTCTACGGGCTCGGTATCGAGCAGACCGCACTTTTTGAACTCCTTTATAGTATCGTAGTGGCCGGCCCACCTTATCGTTTTCTCATAGGTGTTCTCAAGTTCAGGTCTAGTATGAACAAAACTGGGCATCCCAGGTGTTACGGCGCACTCGAGTTCTAATTCACAACCGAATTTATCAAAAGTGAATTTCTCGTGTTCGGTCAGTGCCTCCAACTCAGTTCTCTTTCCGTCCTTCTTCACCGGGGATTTGATGTTGTATTCTCTCAGAACGTGATCGAAGGTCCAGGTTATCATGTACTTCAAGGGATGCCTCTGCGCGGCTTCCTCGTCCGGTATCCCCCCACATCTCGCTATAGCAGTTTCACCCTCATCCATCTCCCTTAGGGCCTCACCTAGCGTTAAATTGGTGATGCCCGGCGCAAAACCCATACCGGAAACAAAAGTTATACCGCTCTCTACGGCTCTTTCGTGCAGGGACTCGCCGTATTCCTCGATACTCATCCCGTCCGGTACCTTGAGCTCTTCCGTCTCGTACAGATCGGGGCTCCTGTGGTACTCTTCTATCATGTCGATGATATCTAGGCCGACTTCTACGGCCGCCTCAACGGTCGCATAACACGTCTCTCTTGTGGGTAACGCGTTCACCCCTACATCGTACCCTTTCATCATCTCTTTAAGCTTTTCTTCCTCGTCAAGAACGTCTACAACATATTTCTCTAACCTTTCGCTGTCCAAGAAGTCGATGATATCATCGATAGGACCTTCCGACCTACTCAATATGCCTATCCGGTCAAAATCCGATCGATTGACTAGATACCACGCCACGCCCTTGGCCTGCTTACCCGCACCAAAAATAAGAGCATCCATACTATCTTCTCAAAAATCGCCATAATGGAATTGATTATAAATCTTACGTGAGTTTACCATGATCGCTCGTAAACAAAAGGAGTTCCACACAGACACTACTCGCCTTTTTCTACGATCACCGTACATCCCGCATTCTTCAGGACCCTCTGTGTGGTGCTTCCCAGCAGAACTTCTTTGATCCCCGAGGCACCGTGGCTGCTCATGTAGATCACATCCTCTTTATGCGCCTCTTTAACGATCCTGTCGTATGGTTCACCAACGAGTAACTGTGTAGTGATATCCACGCCCATCTCGTGGGCCTTTTTTCTTACCCACGTCAACGCCTGTTCGCCGGTCTTTTTCATGTTCTTCTTAACGCCCTGTCTGACCCCCCTTTCTCTCATCTGTTCGTACTTTTCAACGTTCATGACGTAGATCGAATAGACGGGGATATCTAGTGCTTTAGCTAGTTCTAATCCTTTCAAGATCCCCTTCTCGGCTATCTCAGAACCGTCAGTAGGTAAGATCACTCTCTCGTACATGAATACTAGAACCATTTAGGATTATAAAAGTCCTGTGAAAACTATCCGTCTTGAAATCTCTCAGGTATCGAAACCGTATCTCCCGCCTTTATATGGTTCTCCTGGAAGAACCCCTGGTTAACTTCCAACGCATATCGACAAGGATCTTCAGAGACATGGGATTCTGTCGTCTCGGGCTCCATCTGCTGGATCTCCATTATCGTGCCATTTTCGGATATGAACGCAATAGATAAAGGGATATGGGTGTTCTTCATCCAAAAGCTGCGGTGCTCACTTTCCTCATAGACGAACAGCATACCGCAGTCTTCACATAAGGACTCACGGTGCATCAGCCCTTCTGTCCTTTCGTCCTCTTCGTCGGCTATCTCGACCTTCACTTCTATGGCTTCACCGTTAGAATTGTTCAAAGTGATGGTCTCTTTTTTGAGATCATCATCGTTATCTGGACTTCTAACGGCGAACCACACCAAGAGCATAGATATGAGGATTATCGCGATCAAAAACGCTACTTTCTTATTATTTATCTCCAAGTCTTCTACCTCGATCTTGAAATATGATTACATGATCCGGATATATATGTTGTGTTTAAGATTGAACGATCAGTAAAGGTCATTCAGAGCTCTCTTCTCCAGCTCTTCAACATTTGGAAGTTTTCTAGCGAGTTCCTTCAGCTCGTTGATCCTGTTGTAAGACTTGTACTGGTCGAAAGCGTTCAATATGTTGTTAAACTTCTTCCAGGTCTTCCACTCCTCCTGGTTCATCAATTCCTCTACAGGATATTCCGCAACCACTTCCCTATTTCTCTTTATCTGGATAACTTTGTCTAAATCACCCATCTTATCATCCGTATCGTTCAGTTACCTCCATCTATTTAAAAACTATCTCAGGAGAACGGATCTACTTATCCCGGTCCTTTAGAATATTATCCACGGTCTCCTGATCTTCTTCCATCTTTTTCCTTTCCTCCTCATCCATGCCCTCTCCTCTCATCAAGGCCACGAACCTGAAAATAAAGATGGTCGAGATCATCATGGATCCGGCCCCCACAAAAGCCAGATCAGAAAAAGTCTGTTCATAGTAGAGGACCGTATAGGTATAGGTCAATTCTCCCTCCTGTACCTTGAATTTGAGATATTCTGCATCTTCTACATCCGACAGATCGAGCTCGTGAGCACCTTCTCCTTCTATCTCCTTACTCATCAGTAAGTCTCCAGAGCTATCCAGGACCGATACGTTGGCCACTATATCGTCGCTTTTCCCGGAAAATTCAAGCGTGGCGTTCTTCAACACATCTGGACCCCATACCGGGTTGTTGATCTGTCCTGAAGGATGGTGGATATCGATCTCAAGTTCACCGTTCGATTCCATATCCTCCGGACCTATGGTATCTTCACTGACATCCTCCTGCAGGACCGGATAAGTCGCCAGAGCGGCCAAGAACAAACCGACTCCAAATAGGATGACGGTCAACTGAAAATCCCGATTGGTCGCTATCCGCTTCAGGAGGTTTTTCAGACCCAATATATCCACCTTCTCAAAAGCGCAGTTTTTACTTAGATCAGTCCAAATCGAATTCTATGGAATCGAGGATCTGACCGTGAGCTTTGAAGACGAATTCATAGCTGCCCGGGGTAAGATCACCCAACCCGTAAGTATTATCGACCTGGGTTATGACCATTATCGAAGCTCCCGTCCATCTCTCGACTTCCGTATCTACGGTAAATTTATCACCCGATCTGTTAGTCTCATCCCAATCTACCACACGGTAACCTCCGTCCGGAAAAGTGAGCTGAACGTCGACTTTGATCTCCTCTTCCTTCAAAACTTCGATATCGATCTTATCTGCGGTGTCCTCTTCTACTTTTGGAACATAAGGTACCCATTCATCTTCATTATCGTCCATGTTATCCTCTTCCGACGCGACGGATAAGATAGCTCCCGCTATCAGTGAGACGCAAACCGCGACTGTGATGGAAGCCTTCGCTCTTCTCAAAGGGATCTCCTCCTGTTTACCTAGGAGATCTGATCTTATTAAAATTTAGCCTCGGGCCTTCAGTACTGGACGGTCCAATCTACAGGGTTCTCATCACTGTTGTATACCCAGTAACCCGACTTCGAAAACAGGGTGACGTTCGAAAGATCGGTCCTGTAGTCCACGTTATAATCCGTCGAGGCGTCTTGAACGCCGATCCTCGTCACCTGATCGGGTAGAGTGGTGTCCGCGGTCGTGTTCGAACTCGACGGGTATCCTACCATGTTCCAGCCGGGCTGTAAGGTGATGGTGGTGTTAGTAGGTTCTGAGCCCACGATCTTCAGAGTATCGTCCGTGGTCATGTGGACCCAGATCCCCATATTTACGTCCCAAGTCTTCAGGTCATTCAAGTGAGACTCTCGTCCTTTGATGAAAGAGTTCCATTCGTCATTTCGAGAATCGTAATACATCAACCTGTCGTAATTTCCGGTGATATTGTCCGGAGAATCTTCGAGGACCGCCGTTATGTTCGTATCTTCAGGGATTATGTTGCTCGAGACAAAATTCCAGCCGTTGGAGGCGCCTCCCGAAGTCAACGATATCTCACAGGACGGGGGATCTCCCTCGCCAGTGCTGAACCAGAATTTCTGAGTGTTCAATGGATTGCCCACATCGTCGGTTATCTTGTTATTCAATGAAACTTCATAGACGGTATCGTTCTGAAGTTCGTTTTCATATATCACCTTACAGCTGGAATCGTACGGTAAGGAGTTCCACTGCGAATTATCAGGATCGTATTGATAGGTCTTTCCTTCGGCATAAGTGTCATCACCGGTACCGAAGTCGTAGCCGTTATCCCCATCTCCACCACTGGTAAGACAAACAACTCCGTAACTAGTACCGTTAGTCAGAGTTACCTGAGAACTGAAATTGACCGTTTTCCATTCAAATTGATCCGCGGTGACCTCGGAAGCCGGTATGGAAGCGCTCCCCAACGTAGGGCCTGCAGGATTACCCTCCGAGTCCAACTCCCTGATCTCTACGGTGGCGTCGCTGGACGGGGTTCCTACTTTCTGGATGAACACTTTCACTCTCTCGATAGTTCCTGACTGTGTCGCCTTGAAAGTTTGAGCGGTCATGTAGCCCCCGTAAAAGCTGGCCGGGATCGTACCTTCATAGGGGCACCCGTCCGCAAGAGAGAGAATAGTTCTATTACTTTCCTTCACGAACTGATAGGGAACAGAAGGCTGTACATCTATATTCGAAGAGGTGAAAGTCGAAGTATCCATCTTTTCTGAATATTCGATCTCGACGCTTGAGCGGTTCTGAGGGACGTTGACCGCTTCGTCGATCGGCGTAGTGGAAAGAACTTTCGGAGCGGTCGAATCTATCTCGAACTCGTCGGTGATATATTCATCAGTATTACCACTTCCATCTGACGCGTTGCACTTGAGCTTGACAGCATTACTATCTATCGTCGGAATTGTCCATCTGTATCTTCCGGGACTGCTAGAAGGATTTATCGTCGTGATGTTGGTCCAAGTACTGCCGTCGTGATAAGCCATATCTAACTGTACGCCAGATATGTTTCCAGCGGTGATCCTGTAACCTATATCCATGTCTTCTCCGCCCTTCAAAGCCTCGCCTCCGAAGGTCAGATTGGTCTTTGGGTTGTATAGGGCCGTTGTCAGATCCTCCCTGCTGAAAGTCAAGGATGCAACACCGTCGGAAGCCGGGCAGTCGTCGGAATTGGCCGAGACCTGTGATGGCGCGCTCGGGTTATAATACCCGCCGCCGTAATACTCGATCCTGAATGAATTTATCGTAGCGGAATTCCAAGAGCCGCTCATATCTAATTCAAAGGTACCAGTGTAGCCGTTATTGGCCCAGTCACTGTATAAGTCCGTGGCGTCGATGGCCATGAAATCCCCACAGCCGGTTTCCGGATCTTCATAGTTATAACCGTTATCGGACCAGTCCGCGGAAAAACTACCGCCTGAGTTCAGGCTTATAGTAGGGGTGATACTCGTGCTGCCCTCGGCAGAGAAAGTGGCCAAAAGGGAAGGTTCGTGATCCTGAAGGTCGCTCATCACGGTGAAACTGCCCATCTCGCTCAACGCTCCGGGGGTGGCCCAAAAGAAGCCGTCTCCATCCCATTCTTCTCCCCAGCTCTTACCCCAGGAGTTAGCCACCTTGAAGGCGGTCCCGCTGTAAGACCCATCCGGAGACTGATGATTGTCGTCATATCCAACGACGGTATTGGCGTGGTTCATAGTACCGCTGTACTCGTCCGCGGTGAGTGTGTCGTCGTTTTCTCCAAGGCCATCAGGATATGCATCGCCGTTGATCCCGAAGGATATCGGTTTTCCCTGATCTATGTAGGATTTAAGATTGGACTCGCTGTACGATATACTCGTATAACCGCTGATCCTGTAGCGGGGCGCGGTCCTCCACGCCATCTCCCCGCCGAATCCATAGATGTCAGAATCATCATAGGGATGAGCCGCCAGTGTAGCGGTACCCACGGACTCCATGTAGGAGAAGGGCTCTCCTATGCTGGAGCCGCTGTCCGACCCGCCGGACAATTTATTATAGATCCAGGCCGGACTGAGGAGGTGATCATGATTACCATCTCCCGCGTCGGTCCAATTGTGTTCTTTGGCCTGTATGTAGCCGTTATTGTAATAAGCGGCCGACCAGGACGAGCAGGAGCCCTGAGATCCCTGGTTTCCTATCTCCGGAAAGTAAGGCTCAGCCGAAAGATCGTTGGAAGCTTGAATTTTTCGGTCGCTCTCGAGCGGTTCCTCGATCACTATTTTGTTCCCTATCCAAGATCGATACTGCTCTTCGGTCGGCGGAGCGAGTCCGGTCCCGTGACCGTTTATCTTTTCATTATAATCCTTATCGGGGTCGTAAACGCCCCTTTTCTCTTTCATCCGCTCGACCTCTTCTTCTGTCATGTAGTGCGCCCTGTACTTCACGCCGTCGGATTCATAGACGAATCCATCCTCTTCTTCGTTTTCACTTCGGTTGAAACCATCTGCAGCAATGCCCACGCTTACAGATGTGATGATAAGAACACTACATACTAAAACGGTCAGTAAAATATTCGTTTTGTTCTTTTTCATGGTTGGAGCCCGGGACGATAATGGTCACTTCTTACTATAAGTTTTTCCTTCGAACGGCTCAAGAATGTAGGTCACTCTCCTCGTCAACTTCACTTTCGATCGGGCCTCATAGTACGGAAATCTATCCCGGGGGTGTATCTTTTACTCTGATATAGATATCTTCCTAATCTAACTCCCGACCGCAGAAAGGTTTATTTAGACGTAAAACCATATACATAATAGGGGTGGAAGGATGAAAGAAGAGCCCTTTATAGGAAGAGAGGCAGAGATATCTGTTTTAAAGGAAGCTCTGTCCAGGACGGAAGAAGGGGCTCCAAAGATGATGCTGATCTCGGGAGAACTGGGCATCGGCAAGACCCGCTTAGTAAACGAGGCAAGACCACACATTGAAGAAGAAGGTTTTACATACTTACATGGAAAATGCTATGACAAGAACTCAGACCCCTATCTACCTCTAAGGGAGGCATTCGACAGATATGAACACAAGGAAGAAGAGTTAACACCGGAAGTGACCGGCTTTTTCTCAGCCTATCCATCATCCGAGCACGAGGATACGAGGATCCTGAGGGGGGAAAAGAAGACGATGTTTCATGAAACCCTGAGGAGGATAAGGGTGCTCTTAGATGAGCAACCACTTTTTGTATTCCTAGATGATCTCCAGTTCGGCGACAAGTCGACTCTAAATCTGATCTATTATCTTTCGGTCAACCTGAGAAACGAACCCATACTTTTTACTGGAGCTTACGATGAAGAGGAACTCCAAACCAATCCACCTCTTAGAAGGATAATCCAGAGGATGAATGAGGAGGGAGTCCTGAAAGAGATAGAATTGAAATCCATGACCTTCGGAGAGATCCAGACACTACTCGAAAAGCTGATTCCATCAACAGGATCCTCTACGAAATTGATACGGTTTCTCCACAGCAGAACAGGGGGAAATCCATTGTTCATTAAAGAATTTGTCCGGTACATAGTCGATGAAAGAGAGATCGATCTAGAATCTTTTTCTACAAAAGATATCAGAGATATTTCCATGCCCGGAGCCGTTACAGGGATATTAAATAAGCAGATCGAGGATCTTCACAAGAGGACACGAAACGTTCTCCAGATCGGGAGTGTGATCGGAAGAAAGATAGAATACCCTCTTATTCTTCAGGTCACCGACATCGATGAATTCGAACTCCTAGATGAACTCGATACTCTTACGGAGAAAAAACTGCTGAGAGAAGACAGCGAAGATTCTTTCTGGTTTACACATCCACTCCTGATGAAAGTCGTCTATGACTCGATCCCAAAGCTGAAGAAGAGAAAACTTCACGAGAGGACAGCAGAAGCCATGAAGGAGTTCAAGAACAAGAAAGTCTACATAAACTACCTAGAACTTGCAGATCATTACGAAAAAGCTGGAGATCTATCTCTCGCTTTTCAATATTACTACAAAGCCGGAAAAGAGTGTGAGAAGATCAGGGCATGGAGGATAGCCGTAGACAGTTACGACAAGGCCCTGCAAGTTATCGAAGGTCAAGATGGGGAAGAGAGGTACGAGGAGAAGAAAGATATAGAGAACAGGACTAAATTTCTGAAAGATGAGATAAAAGAGCAGGAGGGAAAAAGAGTCGCTTAGAGCTTTAACTCAGCTAGACCTCCGCTATCCTTCCACCCTTAACAATTCCTCAAACTCTTCCTCTTCAAGTATCGTGGTACCTTCCTCTTCAGCATCGTCGAGTTTAGAACCTGGATTCTCCCCGACCACGAGATAGTCCGTAGCGCCGCTGACGCTGGACGTCACTCTTCCGCCGTATTTTTCGACAAGCTCAGAGGCTTCGTTTCTGGTGTAATTGTCAAGTGCGCCGGTGAAGACGAATTTTTTACCTTCGAGGAACTGCTCGACCTCCTCTCTCTCGACTTCCATGGTGACTCCGTGCCCTTTCAACTTCTCGACCATCTTTCTGTTCTGTTCATCGTCGAAGAACGAAACTATACTTTCTGCGATCTTCGGTCCGATCTCGTCTATCTCCTGCAGTTCTTCCTCATCGGCATCAATTATCTCGTCCATTGAATCGTAATGCTGTGTCAGAAGGGTAGCCACGTGATCTCCAACAAACTTTATCCCGAGACCGTAGATCACCCTATCCAGACTCTGTTCTTTACTTTTCTCGATCTCGTCCAGCAGGTTCCGTGCTGATTTCTGAGCCATGCGCTCTATGCTGGTCAGCTGTATCTTGCCGAGTTCGTAAAGATCTGGTATGCTTTTCAAGTAGCCTTTCTCAACCAGCTTGTTCAGTACTTTTGGACCAAGACCTTCGATATCCATAGCTCCCCGGGCACCCCAATGTTCCAATCTCTGCTTGACCTGTGCGGGACACTGTGCGTTCACACATCTTCTAGCGACTTCGTCACCGAATCTTCTGGCCTCACTTCCACAGACCGGACATGTATGCGGGAACTCGAACTCCTCTTCACTGCCGTCCCTCTCGTCCGTAATCACTTTGACCACTTGAGGTATGATCTCTCCGGCCTTCTCGACCAGAGCCGTATCGCCGACCATAACGTCCTTCCTTTCCAGCTCATCCTCGTTGTGCAGCGAGGCCCTCTCTACGGTGGTTCCAGACAGCTGAACCGGTTCTAGTATCGCTATCGGCGTCAACTTCCCGGTCCTTCCGACCTGAACTTCTATCTCTTTGATCTCGGTGGTCTTCCTCATGGCCGGATATTTGTAGGCGATAGCCCAGCGCGGATGTTTCGATGTCGCTCCCAGCTCATCATGATAATTTAACCGGTTAACTTTCACTACAATGCCGTCGATCTCGTAATTCAGTTCTTCCTTTTTCTCCTGCCAGCTGTCGATGTGATCTATTACCTCTTCGATACCTTCCTTTTTGACCACGTTCTCGTTGACTTTCAACCCGGCTCTTTCCATCTCTTTTAAACACTGCCAGTGGGTCTCAAATTCACCTTCGGAATTATAGCTCAAAGTGTAAATGAATATATCTAGAGGGCGGTCAGCTACCACCGAAGGATCCTTGTTCCTGACAGTACCGGCCGCGGCATTTCTTGGATTGGCGAATGCATTTTTCCCTTCCTCTACCCTTTCCTCGTTCATCTCTTCGAACTCGTCCCGGGGCATGTAGACTTCCCCTCTAAATTCCGCAGTCTCGAGAACTGTTTCATCCCTCAACCTCAGCGGGATCGTGTGAACGGTCTTAAGATTGGGCGTTATATCTTCCCCGCGGATCCCATCCCCTCTCGTCGAGCCTCTCTGGAATACTTTATCTTCATAGTAAAGCGCAACCCCTAACCCGTCTATCTTGGGCTCAACGACGTACTCGATATCTTCTCTACCTAGACCTTCCCTGACCCTTCTATCGAAATCTCTCAGCTCCTCGTGATTGTACGTGTTGTCCAGACTCAGCATAGCGCTCATGTGTTCTACTGTTTCAAACTCGTCGATCTCCGCCGAGATCACCCTTTGAGTCGGAGAGTCCGGTGTCTCTAGATCGGGATACTCCTCCTCGATAGCTTTCAGTTCCTTCACCAACATGTCGTACTCGTGATCGCTTATGACCGGATCGTTCTCGATATAGTACTTCCTGTCGTGATACCTTATCTCATCTCTGAGTTCTTCTGCTCTCTCTTCAGCCTCATCTCTTGATCCCGGAACTTCAATATCTTCATCATCTTCCTCAGCCATCTCGATCACCTCTATCATGTATGAAATCCATCAGATCCTCATATGATCTCGTGTTAAGAACGTCGTCCGTTTCAAGCCAAGCTCTTCTTGCCGTGGCGACACCGTATTTCATATAATCGAGATGGTTCAACCCATGAGCGTCGGTACCTAGTGAGATCGTCACGCCCTCTTCTTTTGCCTCCCTAGCATTCAGGGAGTCTAGATCCAGTCTCTTCGGAGAGGCGTTTATTTCCAAAACAACTTCGTTCTCCTCCGCACTTTGGATCATCTCCGAAACGTTCACTTCATATCCCTCTCTTTCCCCTATCTTCCTACCGGTGGGGTGAGCGAATATATCTATGAGACCGGTTTCGAAGGCTTTCTTTATCCTCTCGGTCTGTTTTTCTTCATCCATCTTGAAATTCGAGTGCACGGCCCCTAGCACTATATCCAATTCCTTCAATGTCTCGGAATCCATGTCCAGGGTTCCGTCCTTTTTGATATCGACTTCTATGCCTGAAAGTACGTTTATGTCCAGTTCTTCATTGACTTCGTCGATCTCCTCTTCTCTCTCCTTTATATCTTCACTGGTCAATCCGCCGGCCACGCTCAAGCCCTGAGAATGGTCCGTCAGCGCGATGTACTCGTAACCTTTATTTTGCGCCTCTTCCGCCACCTCAAAAACGGTGTTGTGGCCGTCGCTCCAATCAGAATGAGATTGAAGATCTCCTTTTATCTCATCCCGCTCCACAAGTTCGGGCAGAGAGCCTTCTTTCGCCGCCTCTATCTCACCCCTATCTTCCCTCAATTCCGGAGATATCCATTTCAAGTCCAGTTCTTCGTAGATACCTTCT
This sequence comes from Thermoplasmatota archaeon, assembly GCA_018334755.1. Lineage (GTDB taxonomy): Archaea > Thermoplasmatota > Thermoplasmata > Halarchaeoplasmatales > Halarchaeoplasmataceae > Natronoplasma. The sequence continues at coordinate 13,705 of JAGXLI010000025.1, read as the reverse complement.
TCCGATCCGCCCGCGACCTTTTCTTCATCATCCTTCCTGAAAAGACCGTACTCGTTCAGCTTGTATCCTTTATCTATAGCGATCTGTCTCACCGAGACGTTGTGTTCTTTTGAACCCGTAAAGTACTGGAGAGCCGCCCCGAAGCTACCGGCTTCGACGACTCTCAAATCGGCTTGGATCCCTCCTTTCAGTCTAACGCTCGTCTTGGTCTCTCCCTTGACCAGTACTTCCTCTACCTCCTCGTGATCCACGAAAGTTTCCATCAGTTCATCTCGTTCTCCAGTGGCGAGTATATCTACATCGCCGATTGTCTCCTTCCATCTCCTCATACTTCCGGCTTTCTCTATCTTCTCCGCTTTCGGTCCGAGGTGGTCGATCAGGTCCTCGGCTATCGGTATGACTTCATTTAAAAGATGTCGGCCGGAGATCTCTTCCAGCATCTCTATACCCTGCAGTATCTTTTTTTGGGTCTTCTTTCCGAACCCCTTCAGCTCTTCTATATTACCGGCTTCCGCCTCCTCTTTCAGCGAATCTAGGTCTTCTACACCCAATTCCTCATACAGCTTCTTGGCACTTTTAGGCCCGATATCGGGCACGTTCATCACGTCGATCAAACCAGAAGGTAGTTCTTCTTTCAACTCCTCTAGATATTCCAGGGATCCCGTTTCGATTATCTCCTCTATCTTGTCTTCCATCGCATCTCCCACGCCCTCGATATCTTTTAGACTATCGTCCTCGTAATATTCCTTGACATCGTCCTTCATCGATCCTATCTTTCTGGCTGCCTTTCTATAGGCACGAGGTTTGAAATCCACGCCTTTCACGTCGAGAAGATCCGCTATCTCGTTGAAGATCTCAGCTATCTCTTCGTTCATAACCGCTTCTAAAAGTGAAGCGGACAATTTAATACTTTTGAGAAAAGACCTACCGTGATCCTAATAGAGAAAAAGTAGAAAGAAAAGGTTTTGTTTTCTAATTCCTGCGGATGAGTTCACTCGGAGGACGATTCTTCCATGTCTTCAGAAGGTTGAGACGGCTCCTCGAAATCTTCTGAGAATTGAGAATTTTCCTCTACTTCTCCTACCTGCTCCGATCCCGTTTCATTTTCTTTTCTAACGGGCCCGTCTACTTCCTCCATCTCCTCAAAGGATCCTGCGGGCTCTTCTTCAGCTCCGCCTTTATTCATGAAAAACAGAGCCAACACCAAGATGACTATTATCGCGATCAGCGGGATCAACCAGAAGGAACTGATACCAGAATCTTCTTCTGCATCCTCCGTAGTGCTGAAGTTTATCGTCTCGACGTTTGTGTTACCGGCCGCGTCTTCAACCCTTACTTCTACGGTGTGGTCACCGTCTTCCAATCCTTCGAGGGTATGACTATTTTCACTGTCCGCCGTTCTCCATTCTCCATTATCTAACCTTATCTCATAATTATCTACACCGCTCGCTTCATCATCACTGGTCCATTCTATAGTCACCGTATTACCTGTACCGGATGCCCCTATCTCCGGTGAAGTTATAGCTACTTCAGGTTCCGTGGAATCTAAGGTCATACCTACGGACTCAGTCGTTTGGAGACCAGCCCTATCTACGGCACGTACTTCTATCTCGTGCTCTCCGTCCTCTAGATCCTTGAATTCATAGAATGATGAGCTACCTACATCTTTCCATTCACCTTGGTCTATCCTGACCTCATAATGGTCTATACCGCTTCCATCATCGTTTCCTGTCCAGATCGCATTGAGATCATCTTTATCGTGGAGAGTGCCGTTAGAAGGTGTCAAGATAGAGAGTTCCGGCTGCGTCGTATCCACGCTGAAGCGGACCATCTCAGTTGTGGTATGTCCGGCCTCATCTTCCGCAAGCACTTCGACGAAATGTTCACCTTCTTCCAGACCCTCAAATTCATGAGAAGTAGCGTCATCTACGTCTATCCACTCAGAGTAATCCTTGCGGACTTGGTACCGTGAGATTCCGCTCGTTTCGTCGCCGCTCTCCCATTCTATAGTTACATCATTTTCATCGAATATACTTTCCTGGTCAGGTGAAGTGATCGATAGATCCGGTGGGGTAGTGTCCACGGTAAAGGACACCGTATCGCTAGATTCTTGATAGGTCCTGTCGGTCGCTCGTACCTCTACGGTATGGGTACCTTCTTCAAGTCCAGTGAAGGTGTAAGCGCTGGAGATGCCAACTTCTTTCCAATCAGCATCATCTAGACGCACATCGATATGAGATAATCCGCTGTGTTCGTCCACTCCACTCCATGCGATGGTGACTTTGTTCGTCTCAAAAGTCGTCTCCATCGAGGGAGAAACGATATTCAAGTCGGGTCTCTTAGGATCCACTTGGAACGTGGTATTCGTGACGTTGCTGTTGCCCGCCACGTCGGACGCCTTCAGTTCAATTGTATGACTTTCAACGCTGAGGTTGGTGAAATCATATTCAGTCGCTAGCCCGATATCTTTCCAGTCTCCTTCGTCTATCCTGACTTCGTAGCGATCTAAACCGCTGACCTCGTCGGTACCTTCCCAGGTAGTGGTCAGGTCGATAGCTCCCCATTTATCATCTTCAGGATAAAGGATGTCTATATCCGGTTTTACCAGATCGATAGTGAAGGAGACCGTTTTCATGGTCGAAAAGGAGGCTCTATCCAGAGCACGGACATCGACCGTGTAACTTTCACCGTGTTCCAGACCGGGGAAAGTATAAGAAGTGTTCTTCTCGACGTTGGTCCAGTTCCCTCCATCTATACGTATATCGTAGTGATCTATACCGCTGGTTTTATCTAGACCTTCCCACTCAACTGTCACGTCCGATTCTGAGATATATCCACCATCCTTCGGTGTATCCACTTCCAGCTCCGGCGCCGTGGTATCGACTATGAAGTTCTGACTCGCGTAACCCATCTCTGCATCGGTATATCCAAAAACAGAGGCCATGTGTGTTTTATCCTCTAGACCGGTCAAAGTGTGTTCCGTAGAGGTACCTACATCTATGAGATCCCCTTGATTCAACCGTATCTCGTAGCGATTTATATTCGCTGAACCGGTCCATTCTAATGTTACTTCAGTTTTGGTGAATATCTGTCCATCTTTGGGCTTGATCATGTCTATTTGTGGACCTCCTGGCTCCGGTACCGTCATCTCATTATTTTCTTTATTACCAACATCTTTTACAGCACGGACGACGTACCACCATCTTTCACCGTCATTTTCGCCCCGGTTCTCATCTACGAAACTGTAACTGTCGGAGCGATCCGCTTCAACGCTCTGTATTATCGTACTTTCATCCCAAGGTCCGCTCATTTCCGCGGCTCTATGTATGTCATAGCGAACAACATGGCCGTTGGGGTCGTCGTAGGGAGCATCCATATCATCCACTGAAGCGGTCCATGTGAGCTTGTTATGATCCGTACCTTTGATGACCTCGTTAACGGTAATGTCGTCTATCCGCCAGCCTTCACCTTCACCTCCGCTGTAAGCTTCCGTAGCGGCATCCCATCGGAGGTTTATGGTCTCGCCAGCATAAGCGGATAGATCGACTGTCACTGTTCCCCAGTCAGTCGTACCGCCCCAGCCGGGTTGACCGCCAAGAGGGTTACCGTATTCATCGTTGATCGTCCCGTCGTATCCTTCTTTTGGCTTTAGGAGTTCAAATTTACCGTCCGATCCGTTGGTTGAGATTTTAAGATTGCCCGCATCATAGAGAGAAGAGTCTCCAAAGTCTTTCCAATGCTGGAAGGTCAACTCAATCCCGAGTTGATCTTCGCCTCCCTGGGGAAGCGGTATTTCTGGAGATATCAACCAGCTCTTCATACCGGCAGAAGAATTCTTATTGAATTGACCGTCACCCCAGTCCCAGGAGTTGGACCCCACTGCAGAACCATGCTGCCGCACGGCCCACTCACTCGCATCCTGGTGTGAAGTTCCAGTCGTATAACCTAAGTTTCCAGAAACATCGTCGTACCATACTTCGCTTCTTTCTTTTGCCCACCAATCTACTTCTAGTTGGGTCGGACTTTCTGGGGGCATCCCGTCGATGTATGCGGTACTCTCCTTGACGACGCCCTTTCTTTCTCCCGTGTTTTGGTCCCAGTATTCTGCAGTTATCGTGTCTCCATGCGAAACCTGAAGGACGTCCTGAGCGTCGGACTCGGAAACGGTGACCTGACCGCTGAAATCATAGGTTTCTTCATCTCCAGAAAGTGTTACGTTGATACCGTCTGGGTCAGTATCAGAACGGATCCCTACCTCCAGAGACACTTCGTCCTGAAGATCTCCATCTATGACTGTCATATTCACGTTATCTTCTGAAGAGTAACGTTCTTCTTCTATAGAGATCATCCCGTCGGAGGATGGCTTGGTGTTGTATGCAGCCAATGCAAAATCCTGATTGGCGTTCCCGTCGTTGTTCGCATCCGCAGGGACATTTGTCCCGATAACCCGTACCGTATAGCTGCCCATCTCAAGGTCTTCGGAGGGGATGAAGACGTTTTCTACGTTGTTCACGTTATCAAGTCCATCGTCAGTGGTATCGAAATCTGAATAGGTATCTACACCGGGATAAGTGTATCCACTGTCACTAACGTTTCCTTCCCCCGTTTTATTGAAAGAGTTGCCCACATAGAAGTCCCCGCTGGGTGTTTCTACCTCTAGAGTGAGATCGTTCTTGAGTACGGGCGTACCGCCTTCGCTGTCACCCGCCTCCGCATTCTTGTCGGTCCACGTGAGCGTGATATTGAAATCTTTGGAGTAATCTCCCGGTGCTATATTATATTCCTTCACATCGCCGGTCTGGATGAGTGTCTCCTGATCCTTTGCCGTAAAGGGAACTGGTCGATCTATCGGATATTCGAGCTTTGAGAGATCGACCAAGCCCCATCCTTCGTCCTTATTGGGGATGTGATCTCTAACAGCCTGTTCAGAATCAAAATCCTGTCTCAGATCGACTGCAGTATTGACCAGCAGAGCCTTGACCATCGCGGGGCTAGGACGGCCCTTTTCATAATTCTGCTGGTACCAGTCCACCACGCTGCCTGCAGCTCCCGCCACGGCTGGATTGGACATCGAGGTGCCGGACATCTCAGTGTAGCCTCCGTCCGGCGTGAGTGAGTAGATGCCCTCGCCGGGAGCGACCACGGTCGGTTTAACCCTGGGATCCTCAGTCCATCCTCGAGAACTGAAATCTGCCATCAACTCGGCGTTTTCGAAACCGTCCTCTGTATTGTAAGTCCGTGTCGCTCCCACAGTTATCACGTTCTTGCCCGTAGCTGGACTACCTATCGTCTGATCGCCTCTTGTTCCATCGTTGCCTGCCGAAGCCGTGATGACCATCTGCTGGTTTCCTTCGGCATCTCTGTCCGCATCTCTGACCGCTTGATCGAATACCTGGTCCGCTTCACTGTAAGACCCTTCACTACTCGATCCCCACGAATTAGAATGGATGTAGGCGTCAGATCGCTGTGCCGGTTCCTCAACTATCGGATAATATTCAGAGGGCATGAAGGAACCTCCACCATCGAAGATCCTCGTGGCGAATATGTCAGAGTCTGAGGAGAGACCCTGAGCCTTGTAATAGTCGGCAAAATTGAACGTTTCTCCTGTCCCTCCATAACCGTCGGCTGCCACAGAACCCGTTGTATGAGTTCCGTGACCGTGTCCGTCCTCCCAGCTCTCGGGGTCGCTTCCGAATGAGTAGCCACCTATGACCCGTTCATTTAGATCTGGGTGGCCCGCATTACCGACGGTTCCATCACCTAATCCGGTATCGGCGACTGTTATCGTAACACCTTCGCCGGTATAACCGCGCTGGTTGATGTAAGCGCCATGATCGCCGTATTTCCGATAGGCCTCGTTCGGATCGCCTTCACGCCACTCTCCATCGGCCGGGTCGGAATAATCGTCCATGAACCAGCATCCACCGCCGATTATCTGGGAGTCCATCTCTCCGTGAAGTTCCGGTTCGAGATACGGCGAGATGAAATATACGTCGTTCATATTTGCCATCTTTATTATCGAAGAAAAATCATCGACCTCGAGTATGGTTTTGATCCCGGATTCCGATTCGCTAAATTCAGCATCTAGATCTATATCTTGGATCTCATTCAGATAGTCAAAATCCGGATCCTCAACGAGATTTACACGAACTTTTCCCGATCCGTACTTTTTTAGTCCCTCCTTCACCTTTTCTGATATCTTGTATCCCGGATGATATACACCGGTCCAATCGACGAAATTTAAAGAATCAACACGATCTCTCTGCTCCGGAGTCATTCTAACTTCATAGGCATAATTCGGTACGTAATTCAATATCTCGATCCCTTCGCCTTCCAAAGTATCTCTCCACTCCGGATGTACCGGCCCGATCATATGTACAACATAAAGTCCTTCAGTCCCTGAGCTGTAACCGCTTTTAGTCAATTCAGGATCTAGATCGTCTTCTCCTTCTAGTATATCGAAGGTATGTCCCTTCACCGAGACCTCCGTACGACCGGGCAATTCATCGATCTGGAATCCTATACTATCTAGTTCTTCTATGGTCTTCTGATCCGCCTCGATGAGGCCGTAACTCTCGTACCTCTCTAAAATGTCAACATCCAAACGATTCAATGTCGAGATGTCTTCAGACCCGGTGATCCGGACCTGGACGATCTTCTTTTCAGATCCTTTTTCTCGTTCAAAAGCGCTAGTTGCACCCATCAATGTAGAAACAATCAGTAATGCTGTGCAAAAAACGACAAAAACCCTAAGAGAGCTTTTTTCCATATTATCAATTCTCACGTGAAACCTGATTTTGGAACTATACCTAGAAGGCTCCTTTTATAATTTTTGAAGAAGGACCTATTTAAATATCTATATCTCTCCCATGACTAAATAGTCCAAAACAAAAATAAGAAAAAGGAAAGAAATCGGTTTTGTTTACTGGTTTCTATTCTCTTATTCCTCGTAGAGTTCATCCCAGTCGTCTTCTTCCTCTTGGGTCTGTCCAGATTCCTCTGGCGGTGGGGGTGGCGGCATCTCCTCATCCGTCTCTTGACTTTCTTCCGCCGGTGAAGTTTCATCTACCGGTTGACCTTCATCTACAGTTTGACCTTCGTCCGCAGGATGTGGCACGGTAGACTGCTCACCTTCTCCGGGTCCCAACTCATCCTCCTGAGCGGGGCCTCCGTACATCCCGGGCTCTTTTTCAGGCTGCTCTTCCCAGCCTTCTTCATCGAATTCCATCGCTCCTGGTCCCTCTTCTGACTCGTCTTCCTCTTCTTCACTTTCTCTCCTTCTCAAGAAAACAGCGATTGCCACCACTATTATCGCCGCTATGAGCAGGATCAACCATCCATAGGCGGCGAAGAATCCTTCTGATACTTTGAAGTTGACTTCTCTAGTTTTAACGTTTCCTGCATCGTCTTCAGCTCGTATCTCGACCGTATGCTCGCCATCGGATAGATCCTCGAACTTATGTTCAGTATCGGTTCCTACATCTATCCAAGGTCCACCGTCGACTCTCACCTGGTAGTCGACGACTTCGGTCGTATTGTCTTCTCCGTCCCAATCGATATTGACGGACTTTGAAGACGAGAAGAGACCAGCATCAAGTTCTTCATCAGCATCCGGTGAACCGATCTGTATGGCGGGCGCCGTAGTATCCACTATGAAGTCTCTTGTAGACTCCTGCATGTTCCCTGCATTGTCTATAGCTCTGACCATCACGGTCGGTCTTCCATCATCGATCGTGAATTCATAACCTGTATCTCTGCTGGTATCAACCCAGTCGTTTCCACCAACGCTGACTTCGTAGCGGGCGATCTCCGTCGTCTCATCACTGGCGTCCCATCTGACCATTATGTTGCTTTCATCGTATATCTTGCCCTCTTCCGGATTCGTGATCGAGAGGTCTGGACTAGCAGTGTCTACAGTGAAGGTCGCTTCCTTCATATTTGTATATCCTGCTTCGTCGGTCGCGCGCAGCCTCAAAATATGCTGACCGTCATTCAATTCGGTTTCATTGAATGTATATTCAGTGTCCTGAACTTCTACCCATTCATCGTAATCCAGCTGTACCTCGTATGTTGTTATACCGCTCGTTTCATCGCTACTGTTCCAAGTGACAGTGAGGTTACTTCGACTGTAAATATTATCTGTAGTCTCAATGCCGTCGTCTTCCGGCAAAATCAGCTCTAACTCCGGAGCCGTCGTATCGACCACGAAGTTGGTTTCAACGGTCTCACTGTTTCCAGCGACGTCGTAGGCCCGTATCTCCACATTGCGTTCACCATCTTCAAGGTTTTTGAACGTATACAGAGGCGAGGAACCAACATTGATCCATGATCCCTGATCGATCCTCACTTCATAGTAATCTATATCACTCACATTATCACGACCTTCCCATTTGACCGTGACTTCGTCGGTACCGAAGAGTTCACCATCTTCAGGACTCAGTATATTGACGGTCGGCATGGTCGTATCTACGGTGAAAGTGACCGATTTGGTTACGGAGTAACCCGCATTGTTCTTCGCTCGGACTTCTACGAAGTGGTCCTGCGCCTCTAAGCCCTCGAATGTGTACTCAGTGCTCACTCCATTGTTTATCCAATCACCTTGGTTGATCCGTATTTCATAATAGTTTATCCCGCTGAAATCGTCACTACCATCCCAGGTAACAGTGACCTGATCTTCGACGAAATTCGTGTTCTGCTCAGGTCCTGTGATCTCAAGGTCGGGCGGACTCGTATCGACCATGAAGGATATGTTGTCCCATGAAGTAAGCCTGGCGTTATCGGTTACTTTGACCGTAACATTGTGGACTCCGTTTTCGAGGTCAGTGAATGTATAAGAAGAGGGAACCCCGATATCTTCCTTCCAGGGCTGATCATCAAGCTTAACATCTATGTGACTAAGACCACTGTATTGATCCATCCTGCTCCATACTACTTCTACATCACTTTTACCTATGATGTGATATTCATCGCTCGCGTTCTTCTCTTCTGGATAGATGATATCAAGTTGAGGATGTTCTGGGTCGACTCTGAATCTAGCTTCGGTCAGATTGTTGTTCCCGGCCCTATCTGTAGCTACGACCTCAACCGTGTACTCTTCTCCACCTTCTAGATCATTGAAGCTGTACTCAGTATCTGTCCCGACATTTATCCAGTGCTGATAACGCGGATCTTCTGGGATACGTATCATATGGGCATTGATGCCGCTGACTCTATCGTTACTTTGCCATTCGGTCGTCATGTTTTTGGCCGCCCATCCTCCATCAGGCGGGAATGTGAGTTCGATAGCTGGGTCTATAAGATCGACGGTGAAATTCGTCGTAGCTTTGGTTGTGAAACCGGCTCTATCGAACGCTCTTATCTCCACAGTATAATGGTCATTATGAGCAGCTCCAGTAAGTTGGTAGGAGGAACTCTTACCTACGTTCTGCCAACTTCCTCCGTCTACTCTGACTTCATAATGATCTATACCGCTTATATCATCAGAACCTTGCCAGTCAATCATGAAGTCGGTCTCATTGACGTATCCTCCGTCTACCGGAGAGTATATCATAAGGTCTGGAGGCGTGATATCTACTTGGAATTCTACATCCTCGTAGGCCGCCTCAGTTCCGGTATATCCTGTTACGCCCACTTTATGTGTTCCCTCAGCTAGGTTGCTGAATGTATGCTGCGTCGAAGACCCTACGTCTATCGGGGCGTTCTGGTCCAAACGCACCTCGTAATTATTGATCTGTGGATCTCCCGTCCATTCAACAGTGACCTCGTCTGTAGTGAATATCTCACCTTCGTTCGGCGAGACGACATCGAGGCTCGGTCCCCCGGGTTCAGCCACTGCGATTTCGTTTTTCTCTTCGTTCCCGACGTCTTTTTCTCCTCTGACGACGTACCACCATCTATTACCGTCTGGCTCTCCGACACCGTAATCTACGTAGGTGTATCTATCCGATCGATCCGCTCTTACGGTATCTAAAAGGTTGCTCGGATCCCAAGGACCGGACTTACTATCTGCACGATATATATTGTACTGTTCGAGATGACCGCTTGGATCGTCCCAAGGAGCATCCCAGTCGTTCGGAGATGCACCCCAATAAAGTTTGTTATGATCTTTACCCTTTAGTATCTCGACAAGAGCTAAATCATCTACTCTCCATCCTTCGCCTTGTAGATGGTCACCGTCCTCGTCGTGCCAGCCTTCAGTACCTGCGGCCCACTTGAAGTGTACGGTCTCTCCGGAATAGTTGCTTAGATCGACAGTTACCTGCTCCCAGCCGGCTTCGCCTCCCCATCCGGGTTGGCCGCCAAGCGGGTTGTCATGCGTGTGCCATATGTCTCCATCATAACCACTCTCTGGTTTCACCAGCTTGAATGGACCGTTCGGTCCTTGAGTCGACATCTTTAAATTTCCGCCGTCATATAAAAGTGGATCGCCGAAGTCTCTCCAGTGGTCGAATCTGAATTCTAGTCCCATCTGCCTGCTGTGTTCCGCTGGAACATCTATTCCAGGTGATATCAACCAGCTCTCCATACCTTCGTCTTCTAACTTGTTGAATTCTCCGTCACCCCAGTCCCATGAAGTAGTTCCGTTGACAGCTCCGTGGGATCTTATATCCCACTGGCTGGCATTAGCTGGATGAGACGTACCAGGGGAATATCCAGATGGATCTGACGCATCATCTTCCCATCTTTTAACTCCATGGGGAGACCACCAGTCTACTTCTAAACGTTCGGCGGGTTCGGGATTCATACCGTCGACGTAAGCTCGATAGGTCTTAGTTTTCCCGGTACCGTCACCTATGTCTTCATCCCAGTATTCAGCATAGATATAATCATCGTGAGAAACCTGAAGGACGTCTCCTCCTACTGGATTCGATGAGATATCTACCTCCTTAGTGAGTTTTTGTGATTCCTGCTGTCCGTCAAGGGTGACGTTGAAACCGTTCGGGTCGGTATCGCTGTATATACCTACCTCCCCATAACTATCAATACCCTGAAGGTCCCAATCGACCGCAGTCAGATTGACCGTATCTTCTGTGGCATACCTCTTATTCTCCATGAATATGACTCCGTCTGAAGGTCGCCGGGTATTGTGGGCTGTCAGAGCGAAATCCTGGCTGGGCTGCCCGCTGTTAAGCGCATCCTCGGGGATGTCTCTTCCTATAACCCTCACTGTGTAAGCTCCTTCCGTCAAATTCTCTTCATTTATGAACACGTTCTCAACATTGTTCACATTGTCCCATCCGTCGCTGTTGTTATCGAAAACGCTCATCGTGCTTTCTCCTGGGTACGTATAAGAACTACTGCTGGTAGATCCTCCGCTGTGGTTGAAAGCGTTGCCGCGGAACGTCTTGCCGTCAGGACCGATAACTTCCATATCAAGATTGTTCTTGAGTACAGGTGTGCCCCCTTCGCTGTCACCCGACTCAGCGTTCTTATCCGTCCACGTTAGCGTGATATTGAGTGGTTTTGAGAGGTCCGAAGGCGCCAAAACATATTTTTGCTCTTCGCCTGTTTGAAGCACTTTATCTTGGTTCTCGAAGCTGAATGGGACGGGATCTTCTTCAGGATATTCGAGCCTAGAGATATCTACCATACCCCAACCCTGATCCTGATTCGGAGCGTGACCTCTGGTGTCACCCGCTTCTGGATTGTTGTATAGATCTCGAGCGGTATTGATAAGTATAGATTTCACTAATGCGGGGCTGGGTCTCTCACCATAATTTTCTTTGTACCATTCATCTACGACTCCTGCAGCACCCGCAACCGCAGGATTAGACATGGAAGTTCCAGACATGGTCTGATAATCACCCCACGGTGTCAAAGAGTAGATCCCTTCACCTGGTGCAGTGACATCAGGCTTGATCCTATTATCGACGGTCCAACCTCGAGAACTGAAACCGGCTAGATTCTCAGCGTCCGTATAATCATCGGGCGGGTTGTAAGTCTGTGAGGCAGCGACCGTTATGACGTTCTTTGCATTTCCGGGACTGCCCGTCGTTCCGTCTCCTCGGGCGCCGTTGTTGCCGGCCGAAACGGTGATGACCATCGGTCTGTTCTCCGGAGTATCTCTGTCAGCATCTCTAACCGCCTGATCGTAGATTTCATCGACGTCCTCGTACGCTCCTCTAGATGAAGAACCCCAGGAGTTACTGTGAACATATGCGTGAGATTGCTGTGCCGGTTCTTCCACTATGGGGTAATAGGCACTTGCTTCGAAACTGCCCCCGTCGGAGAAAATCTTGGTAGCGAAAAGCTCAGAATCATAGGCAAGGCCTTGAGCTTTGTAATAATCCGCATGTTCATAGGATTTTCCTCTGTACTCGGTCCAGTTGAAAGTTTCACCCGTCCCGTTTCGAGCATTAGCGGCTGCCGACCCCGTCGTATGGGTACCGTGTCCGTGGCCGTCGGCCCAGTAATCGGAAGTTCCGAAACCATATCCACCGACTACTCTTCCTTTAAGATCGGGGTGTCCGGCATCTCCTTTCGTGCCGTCGCCCATTCCCGTGTCGGCTATGGTGATCGTAACGTCTTCACCGGTGTAGCCTATCTGATTTATGTAGGCACCGTAATCCTGATATTTTCTGTACGCCTCGTTGGGATTGCCCTCTCGCCAGGGACCATCTACGGGTTCTGAATAATCGTCCATGAACCAGGCTCCCCCGCCGATCATCTGAGAATCCATCTCCCCGTGAAGCTGTGGTTCCAGATGGGGCGATATGTAATAAACGTCGTTCATCTTGGTCAAGTCTTTAAGGTCCCTCTCGGATTCTACATTGACCGTTAATCTCCGCCCTCCTTCCTTCAGCTTCTCAGTAGCTATGACCCTTCTATCCGCGTGGATCTGCTTCAAACTCTCTTTTTCAAAATCGGGTTTGAGTTTCACGTCCACAGGGACATCTAGAGTCAATTTGTAGCTACCGTCATCGAGTCGTTCTGAATCTAACAATTTGCCGGTTGGAGGGATATTTTTCAAAGCTTTTTGATAAAATTCAGATTCAATATTTATTTCCACTGGATAATCCTCCAGCCTCTGATGCAGCTTATAGGCCGGATGATATATACCGGTCCAGTCAACGAAATCTAACGATTCAACTTCTTCTGCCTCTTCCGGAGTCATGCTCACTTCGTAAGCGTAATTCGGGATGGAATTTATTATCTCCACGCCCTTCTCTTCCAAAGTATTTCTCCACTCGGGATGTACCGGTCCGATCATGTGGACAACATAAAGTCCTTCTGTCCCAGACCTGTAGCCGGTTTTTGTCATCTCGGAATCGAGGTCGGGTTCTCCTTCTTGTACATCGAAGTAGTGGCCCTTCACCGAGATCTCTGTCCGAGCGGGCAGTTCATTCACCCGGAATCCCATCGCGTTAAGTTCTTCGATGGTATTCTCATCGGCTTCGATCAGACCGTATTTCTCGTATCTCTCCAAAACGTCGACGTTTAGTTCATTCAGTGCCGATACGTCTTCTGAACCAGCGATGCGGACCTGAACGATCTTATCTTCAGAATTTTCCGATTGTCCGAAAGCGCTGGCCATTCCTCCTAATCCTGATATTATTAGGAGCGCTATACAAAAGCTTACAAACACCTTAGCTAGAGCTTTTTTCATATTATCAACCTTTTTCTACGAGGGGTTTCTACGAGGGAAGTTTAGTTTATTAATAGAAAAAAGAAGTTTTAGTTTTTATAGTTTAGGGTGCGCTTGACT
>JAGXLI010000074.1 GCA_018334755.1 Thermoplasmatota archaeon | reverse complement strand
GGGCGAGGACCCCGGATCTTTTCGCTTCCTTTGCGAATTCCTCCGAAGACATCTCGATATCCAACTTAGGAAATGAGATAATACCTTGAGACGGTTCTATCCACTCTATCTCTGAGGTGCCCTTTATCCAGCCCCTGGCCAGATTTTTTCCCTTCTCAGCTACGTTTCTAGCGCGTTCTAGAAGACTTTCTCTATTTTGGAAGGCCATGGAAGCTATTTCTAAGGAGGGGGTAGGATTACTCGGGGACAGATAATCTTTGAATGTTTTGAGATTCTCTATCAATTCCTCGTTCCTAGAGGCGCACCATCCAAATCTTAAACCTCCGAGACCGTAGATCTTTGAAAGACTCGAAGTCACTATTACGTTCTCTGACAGCGAAACGGCCGAGGCACCTTCTTCGATGAAAACCCTGTATATCTCGTCGATCAAGAGATAGATATCGTTCTCTTCTGAGAATTTTACGAGTGGTTCCAATTCATCTCTAGATTGAAAGACCCCGCTCGGGTTGTGAGGATTCGTGAAGACGATCATCTTCGTCTCTTCTGAAGAGATCTCCTTTATCCGGCCGAAGTTGATGTTGAAGCTGTCTTCATATCTTCTTTTGAAAGTTTTTACATCCGCTCCTTTGAACTCCGCGGCCACCTTAAGAGGTGAGTATGTCGGATCCTCGACCAGTACCTCGTCGCCGGGCTCGAGGAGCGTATCGAAGATCAAAGAATTGGCCGCCTGTGCGCCGGCTGTCATGACCAGATGAACATCACTCTCGTAAGTGTTGGATACCATCCTTTCCACTTTTCCTTTCAACGATCCCGCCGGATATCCTAGAGGTAGATCGTCTTTGAGTTCGCCGAGGTCTAGAAGGGTCAGAGGTTCAACGCTGCTGGAAGCTAAATCATAATTTATATCTTCATCGTCCCTCAGCCAATCTACTAGGGGAAAATCTGGTTTTTCCATGGGAGACACCTCAACACCCTATATGTCCGGCTATTAAATCATTTTTCATCATTCAATTCTTTTGTCATCACTTTTTTCTTCTCCGAAAAATCCTGTTCCCTGTAGAAATTTAAAGCTCTCTCATTGTTGGATAGGGTTTCCAACTTCATTATGTCCACGCCTTTTTCCTTCGCATCCTTCCTCTCTTTTTCCATCAATTTACCTCCTATGCCCTCGCCGTAATGATCCAGATGTATCACTATCGTCAGGATCTCCCTCACCTTATCGGAACTCACCGCCCCTTCAAAAGTGTTCGAATGTAAAAAGCCGAGCAGTTCATCACTATCTTCCTGGACCACGACCATCATCCTGTCCTTCGAGAACCGAGACTGGATGAACTTTTTGAGAGATTCTTCATCATATTCTATCTCCGAATCCTCCCATACCGGGCCCATGGACGCCCTCTTCAGTTCGAGTATCTTCGCGATATCCTTTTTCTCGGCCTTCCGGATCTTTAGAGTCACGTGTAAGTCAGTGAAAAAGAGATATTAGGTTTTACCGGTAAAAGGTCGAATCAATCCATTTATTAATCCCCTATAATATCCCGATAATATGGATAAAGAAGTGATCCCGTCTCTTTCACTCATGGATGAAAAGCCGGTCGTAGTTCAAGATGGGGAATACGAACCTTACGTTTATGAGGGGCGGGAGCAAAAACTCGAGGGGTCCCTACAGAAACTAGGGTCATATGATAGGCTCTATCTACTGGATCTCGACGGTATCGAGTTCAACAGGCCCCAGACCAACGCTCTGAGAAAGATCAGCACAAGAAAAGAAGTCTGGGCAGATATAGGAGCTAGGGATTCAAAAGGTATAACAGACGCCTATATAGCGGGGGCGGATAGAGCCGTCATCTCGACCAAAACAATCTCTTCGAAGGAGTGTATTTCGAACTCCATAGAGCTGAGTGACGAATTGATCCTCTCGATAGAGTTTAAGGAAGAGATGATCTCGCCCTCCGAGGAGATCAGAGATATGGGCATGAGAGGTATAAGCGAATTCTGTCTTGAAGAGGGTATGGATACGATCATCCTGGTGGACCTCTCGGATGATAGATTCGAAAAAAAATATCTCCACCGGTTACCTAAAGGAGACTATGACCTCTTCGTCGGCGGAATTTCTAAAAACGAGATAGATCACTTGAAACATCCTAATCTGAGCGGGTTCATATTAGGTCTCGAGGAGGCGGTAAAATACAATCAGAATTGAAGAAAGCTCTAGCCTTCCTCTTCCAGAGAGCGGGAGAAAAGATAGAAAAGGACGATTTCATCTACATCCAGTCGGCCGACCTGGATTGGTACTCGTCTGAGGACGCCGAAAAATTACTGGATAGGGCTTTAGAATCCAGGTTGATAGAGCTGGACGACGATGAGGTAATCGCAAGATTTGACTTTGAAGAGATCGAGATACCAATGGGGTTCGAACCCTCGAACGACCTATTAAAGAAAGAAAAAGAAGAAGACCTTTTCTCTGAGCTGTTAAACGAAGCTGTCGACCGGAGCGATCTTTCCCGGCAGGATATCATGGCCCTAGTCAATAAAAAACAGGATAAGATCAACGTGGAGCCCAAAACTGCGATCTTACTGGTGGCCCGGGAAAAGAACATAGATATCCCGGATATGGAAGATTACATAGACAAGATCGCTGAAGACATAAGAAAAAAGTAAAAAATCAGCTCACTTCTTCAGAGTGATCGACACGTCCAGAGCTTTAGGTCCGTCCTCTAAAGCGGCTACGGGATTCAGGTCTATATCCGTTATATCTTCTATGTTGTAGATCAGGGCTCCCACTCTAGAGATCATCTCGGCCAGCGCATCTAAATCTTTACACTTCTGCCCTCTTGCCCCGGTAAGCAGTGGGAAGGAATCTATCTCTGTTATCATCCTGTGAGATTCGTCAAGACTTATAGGAGCTATGCGGAATTCTACATCCTCGAATATTTCAACGTAGATCCCGCCCAGACCGAACATGACCACTGGTCCGAAGGTTGGATCGATCATACCGCCCACGACGACTTCTTCACCGCTTTCTATCATCTCGGCCACAGAGACTCCTTTAATGTTAGCGTCCGGTTTCCGATCCTTCACTCTAGATTGGACGGCTTGATAGGCATCTTCGACTTCCCCCGAATCGGTCAGGTCCAGTGCTATGCCTCCAATGTCCATCTTGTGGACTATGTCCTCCGAAACGATCTTTAGCACGATCGGATAACCTATCTCTTCAGCCGCTTCCAAACATCCCTCCAAACTCCTGACGACTTTCCCCTCCGCCATCGAGATACCCGCGCTATCCAAAATCTTCCTAGCTTCACTTTCTAAAAGTTGGGAACTGCCTTGATCCTTAGCTTTCTGTACAATCTCTTCTATCCTTTCAAGATCTATATCCAAATGCTGTTCCATCGCTTCCTTTTCATCTTTGGATCGTACGCCCGATTTCAAAAGATCCACCTCATTTGAACCTCATCTTCAGGATGATCTCCCCGCCCTCTCTCCGCTTATCAATGTCGTATCCCATCTTTTCGAACACGTGTATCATCTTTCGATTGTCAGCTAGAACTTCAGCCGTGAAGCCGTAAAGACCTCGATCCTGAGCTATCATGGTGAGATATTCTAGGAGGGCTGTACCGATGCCCTTGTTCTGATATTCGTCTCTTATCATCAGCGACACTTCGGCAACGTTCTGCCCCTCTTTGATCCTGTAATCTCCGACCCCCACCATCCTATGGGGCCCTTCGATCTCCGTATCTATGACGACCAGCGCCATCTCTTTATTATAGTTGATCTGGACAAATTCCTGCCTCCGCTCGTGGGGCATATCCTTCCGGGCGCTCATGAACCTCTTATATCGGCTTTCATCTGACAGAGAATAAAAGAGGTCCTTCAAGAGTTCGTCATCCGTGGCTTTCATCGGTCTGAAGAGGTACTCCTTGCCCTTTAACTCTCTATAATCTTCATATTCATCCGGATACCTTCCACCTTCTCCAACTATCAGCATCTGGTCCTCGTAAACCAGGTTGTGTTCCTTCGCCTCGGTCAAAAGTTCGTCTCTGAATTTGGGATGGGCTATATTTATGAGTTCCATGACCCTCTGCCTGATGTTCTTTCCTTTCAGATAAGCTACGCCGTATTCTGTGACCACGTACTCCACGTCCCCTCTAGTAGTGACTACCCCTGCTCCTTCATCCAGTGAAGGAACTATCCTCGAAACCTCTCCGTCCTGAGCTGTCGAAGAAAGAGCTATTATGGATTTACCGTCGTCAGCATAGCCGGCTCCTCGCATGAAGTCCGCATGACCGCCTATACCGCTGTAAAAGCTGTATCCTAAAGAATCTGCACACACTTGACCCGTCAGATCGACCTGTAGTGCTGTGTTTATCGCTGTCATCTTGTAGTTCTTGGCTATCGTAAAGGGGTCGTTGGTGTAGTCCGTGGGATGAAGTTCTATCTCCGGATTATCGTCCACGAAGTCATACAACTTTTTAGTGCCCATGAGGAAGGAGGCTATACTCTTCCCGGGATGTAGTGTTTTATTTTTGTTCGTCACGACTCCCTCTTGGATCAAGTTCGCCAGATCTTCCGATAACATCTCGGTATGGATGCCTAGACCCTCCTTTTCTTCAAGATGAGATAAGATGGCGTTCGGTACTTCTCCGTAGCCGACCTGCAGAGTGGCTCCGTTTTCTATCAAGGGACTTACATTATTCGCTATCTTTTCGGCTTTTTCCGTCGGAACTATCGGGTCAAATTCCAAGAGCTCCTCTTCATGATGTACAAGATAATCTACATCATCCACATGGATGAAGGCGTCTCCGTGCACTCTCGGCATCTGTGGATTGACTTGCGCTATTACCGTTTTGGAATTTTTCACGGCAGCACTTATTATATCTACCGCGATGCCGTAGCTCATCCATCCGTGATCGTCGGGAGGAGAAACCTGGATTATCGAGGCATCAAGAGGGATCCTCCCGTTCTTGAACAATTTAGGGATGTCCCTCATGAAGATGGGAGTGTAATCGGCTCTCCCCGTTGCCACGGCCTCTCTTGTGTTGTCGTCTACGAAAAAAGCGTTGTGTCTGAAGCGGTCCTCAAATTTATCCTCAGTGTAAGGCGCTACACCCAAGGTCTGGATATGAAATATCTCCGTATCGTAGAATTGATCGGCTAAGTTAGTCAATTCCTTGACCAAATATTGGGGCTCGGCCGCACCTGAACCTATGAATATCCGGGCCCCTCTACCCAGTGTCTTTAAAGCTTCCTTAGCCTCTACATAGTCTGCATCGTAAGCCATCTTTTGTCAACCCTTCCCTTCACAGCTCTATCTCGAGCTTGGGAGAGAGCTCCTCTCTTATCTTATCTATTTTGAATTCGTCCTCTATAGTGGTTACGGTCTGCATATCTTCTATACGCCTTGATGCTTCATATGTATCTATCGGTACGGATATAAGGGGTATATCTCTTCTATCGGCTTTAGAGACTATGTTGCTTGGGGGTATTATATCGTTGGTCAAGACTATACCCGAAGTATCACTTTCTAAAGAGGCTAGGACCACATCCGCCCGATCGCCGCCCGTCACTATCAACTTTCTTTCCTCCTGGAAGGCGGGATTTCTTATCATCTCATCAGCGCTTAGAGCGCCCACAAGAACATTTTCCACGATCCTGTCCAACCCGTCCTCTCCAGCGACGACCTTTCCGAAGAGCATATCGTTTATGAAGCTCACTCTAGTCAGGTCAAGACTGGGTATCTCCGGTATTATGCCCAAAACGTCCAACCCGAGATCGTCCACTTCTCCTACTACGATATCTTCCATCTCTTCCAGGGATTCTACTTTGTTTATGACTACCCCTCTGACATCGACTCCCATCTTTTCAAAGTACCTAGAAGCGGTGGTCAGTTTATCTACTATCTCGGTGCTCGAACCGGTGGTGACGATTATAACTTCCGACTCCACCATCTTTGACAGGGACATGGGATCCAGACTGATCGAGGAGCCGAAACCCCAGTGCTCTCCAGTCTCGATTATCAATCCGTCTTTTCCCTCCGAGAGTTCAGTGACTCTCTCCTGGATCTTGTCCTCGATGGTTCCCTCGTCGTATGCATATTTTATCTTCGAATGATCGAATCCGATACAAAATTTCTCGTACTCGGTTTCGAGGTCTAAAACGTTCTTGAATAGCTTCGCGTCGTAATCGATCAACCTCTTTTTCTTATATATCGGTCTATCACCGAAGGGTTTGAAGTAGTTCAGGGACTTATCGTTGTTGAGAGCGATACCCAAACCGACCGTGGTCTTTCCAGCGTCTTTTTCCGTAGAGGAAATTATGATATTTTTCATATCTAGCTCACCTTCTTTTGAGATTTATCGCAACATCTACCGCCTGGCAGCCTTCTCCCTGCTCGAAAGCTTTTATGGGATTTAGGTCCATCTCCGCTATCTCATCTACCTCGTTCATCAAATATGAGACCCTGTATATAACATCTGCCAACGCTTTTAGATCCTTTCTCTTCTCTCCCCGGGCCCCTAAAAGGACCGGAAAAGAATCGATCTCACCCATCATCCTTCTAGCCTCTTTTTGGTGTATCGGAGCCACTCTGAATTCTACATCTTCGAGGATCTCTACATAAACGCCTCCCAGTCCGAACATGACCAGAGGACCGAAAGAATTGTCTCTAGTACCTCCCACGATCGTTTCTTCTCCACCTTCCAACATCTTCGCCACCGAGACACCTTTAATGTGTGCGTCAGGATATTTATTGCGGGCGTTCGATAAGATGGCCTGGTAAGCGTCTATGACTTCTTTCTCATTTTCCAGATTCAGAGCTATACCGCCAGCGTCTGATTTATGGACTATATCTGCCGACACCACTTTTAAGACCACTGGATATCCAATCTCTTCGGCGGTATCGACAACCTGATCCAAAGAAGTAGCTACACCCCCTTCAGCCATGGGTATATCTGCAAGCTCCAAGATCTCTCTCGCTTCGTCTTCTAGAAGGGTGGATCTCCCTTTTTCCCTGATCTCGTTGATCTTATCCCTTATCTCATCTATCGGGATATCCGGCTCGGGGACCTCTTCTGTCCTTTTCTTCCTGTCCAGATAATCTTTTTTCTGATAGAGAGCTCCGAGGGCTGAAATACAATCATATGTATCCGTGAAAGCAGGTATCCCGTTCTCTCTCAACCATTGCACACATTCGTCCGCCTGTTTTCCGCCGGTAAAGGTGAATACAGAAGTTTTTTCAGATCCATAATCTTCGTAGACCTCTTTGATCGCCTCCGCGACCTCCCAGGGATCGGTATTTCCCGTTTCACAGTAGAGACCCACGACGGATCCTGTTTCCCCACTCTCGTAGGCTTTCTTCAAAGATCTGACGTACTCCTCCTTTCCCGCCTGGCCGGTTATATCTACCGGGTTCTTTGTCGAGCCGAAGGAAGGTATGGCTTCCTGAAATATCTCCTTCAAGCGGGTCTGATCATCCATCAATTTGACTCCGTATTTTTCCGCCGCGTCGGCACTCAGAACCCCTATACCCCCTCCGTTGGTTACGACGATGGTATTATCTTTTTCCGGTAATGGCGAATTTGAAAAAGCTCTAGACCAGTCAAAAGCTTCCCTCAGATTTTCTGCTCTCAGCACTCCACACTGTTTGAAAGCGGAAGAGAATATCCTATCGCTCCCAGCCAAAGAACCAGTGTGAGAGGCTACGGCCGTAGCACCCTTTTCGGACCGGCCCGATTTTAATACGATGACGGTTTTATCTTCCGGGAGATCTTCCACTTTCTCCATGAATTCGCTCCCGTTCTCGAGACCTTCCATGTATATCAATATCACTTTGGTTTCTTCATCTTCACCAAAATGTTCTACCAGTTCAATATCATCGATATCCGCTTTATTTCCTATACTCACTATCGAGGAAAGCCCTAGGTACTGCTGGGCGGTCTTACCGATCAGGGCGATGCCCAAGGCGCCGCTCTGTGATAACAGAGCTATCCCGCCTTTTTTGATCTCAGAAGGGCCGAAAGTTGCATTGAGATCCGCTTCTGCAGAATAGATCCCAAATACATTGGGACCTAGGATCCTTAAACCATATTTTTCCGCTTCCTCGACTATCGCCTCCTCTTCTTCGACGTTTCCGACTTCCGAAAAACCGGAGGAGATGACGATAGCATACTTGACACCTTTCTCCCCGCACTGATGAACGACCTCTTTAACCCCTTTCGCCGGTACGACGATGACCGCTAGATCGATCGGGTCCGGCGCTTCTTCGATGGATTCGTATATCT
>JAGXLI010000073.1 GCA_018334755.1 Thermoplasmatota archaeon | reverse complement strand
TTCCTCGTAATTTAGGCGGGGGAGTATGTCAAAGGAATTTTCTTTCTTTCCCAGAAAACATTTTTAAAAGGATAGTGATATCTCTTATTATGCGGAAAGAGATATTGGATCAATTTAGAAGATGTGGAGACAAGGTCTCAGAGGCTATAGGATCTGAAGATTTAGAAAGAGAAGAGTATATGGGAGAAGGAGCGGACGGTACTCCGACTAAAAGGATCGATGAAGTGGCCGAAGTGGCCGCCTTGGAACATCTTCAGGACAATACAGATTTTTCTATACTTAGCGAGGAGATCGGTTTGGTCGAACAGGAGGGAGACGGTTACGTGATAATGGACCCTATCGACGGGACGAACAACGCGATATTTGAAATACCGTTTTACTGTATCTCTTTGGCTTACTCGCCTTCAGATCTCTCGGAAGTTGAGGTAGGATATGTAAGAAATTTGTCTACTGGAGTGGAATATCATGCTTTGAAGGGCGAGGGCGCCTTTAAAGGTGGCAGTCCGTTAAACCCTGAGAGCGGCGATGATATGACCGTTTCATTGTATCTAGGTAAAAACGCTGTACCTGAAAGTTACGAAATCGCACCTAGGGCTCGAAGAGTGAGATCACTAGGATCAGCTGCTCTTTCGATGTGTATGGTGGCCGAAGGTACATTCGATCTTTTTTATCATAGAACTCCAGATGAGCAGAAAAGTCTTAGGATCATGGACATCGCTGCATCTACTTTGATACTACGAGAGGTCGGAGGGGAAGTCTATGGTAAAGATGGTGAAAAATTGAACATGGAGATAAGCCCCGTTGATAGAAAAGACGTAATCGCCATATATGATGAAGAGATTAAGGAGGAACTGTTATGAGTCTTAGATTTGGAATTTACGGCTTGGTGGATGAAGAACTGATCGAAGAAATAGACTCACTTGAAGATCATGAAGTGGTTGACGAAGTCTATTTCGAGAGTTCAATGGCTGATTTTTTGGGAGTTGAAGGTTACTCACTACAGGAGATGATTGATAATGGGATAGATTTCGTCATGAGTATAGGTGGAGACGGTACACTCTTGAGGTTGATGCAGAGAATAGATATACCCGCTTTAGGTGTCAACACCGGCACGGTCGGTTTTTTGACCACTATTGAGATATCCAATGTCGTTGAGGCTTTGGAAAAGATCGATCGAGACGACTATTTTATCGAGAAAAGGATGAAACTTGACGTGATATTGAACGGTGAAAAAGAGTGTGATTGTGTGAACGAGGTTGTAGTCCACAGCGATAAGATCGCTAAACTTAGAAAGATAGAGCTCAGATATGGTGATAAACTCCTAGACAGCTTTCGGGCAGACGGTGTCATAATCTCAACTCCTACTGGCTCTACATCCTATGCTATGAGTGCAGGCGGCCCTATAGTCAATCCTGCATTGGACGTCTTCGTCTCCGTACCTATAGCTTCTTTTGACCTAGATGCGAAACCACACGTCCTGCCTTCCGATAAGTCAGTTGAGATTCGTCTGCCGGAAGAGGAGAAAACCTGCTTGATGGTGATGGATGGACAGAGTGAATGCATCGTAGGGCAAGACGATACGATAGAAGTGAAAAAGAGTGATAATAGAGCTAAATTCATCAGTTTTGAGGACGATTTCTACGAAAAGGTCAAAAAGAAATTGGTGAGGAGATGAGCCTTTTCGGTAAAAAGGAGATCACTGGGATAACTGAACGTGTTTTGAAGATGGTCAGTGAGAGCGCTAAGGACGCTCATCCGAATGAGTTTGCCGCGGGTCTGAGAGAGATAGACGGTGTTATATCAGAATTGATCCTGGTTCCGGGCACGGTCTCCGGCCCGGTCAGTGCGATATTGAAGCTGACCAATCTTCCCGTTGACTACTCCATAGTGGGAGTGGTCCACACTCATCCCGGCCGCAATCCATCCCCCTCGAAAAAGGATTTCAATATGTTCGGAAGATACGGCAGGATACATATAATAATGGCATATCCTTATGATCTGGATTCCTGGCAGGCATACGATTCGACCGGTAAAGAAATCGATCTAGAGATCATCCGTTGAGTATCGATTTATAGGCTTGCTCTATTCTATTCGCGACTTTTTTCCACGTAAATTTTTCTTTGACTCTTTCTCTCCCGTTCTTTCCCATACTCTCCGCCATATCCGGATTTTCTAGAAGCGTTCTTATCTTTCCAGCCAGGTCTTCCGAATTCATCGGTTCAGTCAAAAGACCGTGTTTTCCTTCGACTATCACGTCTCTTACACCGGGGATATCGGAGACGATCACCGGTACACCCGAAGCCATGGCCTCCAAGGCGACGATACCGAAGGCTTCGAGCCTGGAAACAGAGGGCAAAACGAAGATGTCTGTAGCCGCGTAATAGTTCTGAAGGTCCTCGTTCGGTACTCTACCGGCGAACATCACTTTGTTTTCGAGACCGTTTCTCTCGATGATATTTTCCAGTTCGGATTTGAAATCTCCTGTTCCGACCAGTAAGAACTTCACGTTCTCGTCTTTCAGGTGATGTGCCGCTCGTACAAAGTACTCGAGCCCTTTGTGATAAACTATCCTTCCCACGTAAGTTACCAGCTTTTCATCATTGAGTCCCAATTTTTTTCTCACCTCGGAACCATCGTTTGAGGGATGGAACCTCTCTGTGTCGACAGCGTTTGGTATTATATCGGCCTCTCTATACCAGACCGCTTTGGAAGTCGCGCCGTATGAAGTCGTGGTCGTTATTATCTTATCAGCTTTGCTGACCGTATAAGTTCCGAAAGTCTGCTGATAGAGATTCACGATCAACGGCCCGAAAATATTTGGTATCTCCAGGTCGCAGTGGTAGGTCAGTACGAAAGGTACGTCTTTCTTTTGAGAGCTTCTCACGCCGAGGAAAGACATCAAGGGTGGAGGAGAGTGGCTGTGCAGTATGTCATAGTCTTCTTTTAATAGAACGTCCCTTACGCCCGGGACTATAGGTGTTGACAGGAAGATGGTAAGAGGTTCTACTCTTTTAACAGGTACTCCTTCCACGACATCTTCTGATTCAGTGTCTTCAAGTTTGGTGGTAACCACGAAGACCTCGTGCCCCAGGTTTATCAGTTGCTTCGAAAGTTCTAGGACGTGGGATTCGACGCCTCCTAGGTGCGGATAGAAGTATGGGCTGAGCTGAGCTATCTTCATTGTATCTTGCTTTCCGGGCCGATCTCTCCTTTGGCTATTGTTCCGGGACCTATGAAACTTTTTTGCCATATGATCGTCCCTGGATCGAACATGCTGTTTATGCCTGTTTTCACATCGTCCCCCATTATGATACCGAGCTTTCTTCTCCCGGTTTTGATTCTTTGTTCGTGATGTATGACCGAGATCTCCTTCTCATCTAACCGGAGATTGGCGACTTTGGTGCCGGAACCGAAATTGCAGTCTTTTCCTATCACGCTGTCACCTATGTAGTTGTGATGAGGCACTTGAGTACCTTCCATGACTATGCTGTTCTTCACTTCAGAAGCGTTCCCCACCTTGCAGTCTTTACCTATATAAGAAGCGGGTCTGATGTAACAATTCGGGCCGATCTTAGCTCCTTCACCTATGTATATCGGTCCTTTAAGATAAGCTCCTTCTCTGATAACCGCACCTTTTGAAACGTGGACTTTTCCCTCGATATGAACGTTGTCTTCCACCTCTCCTTCGAGCTTTTTTTCTAAGGTTTGATCCATCAATTCCCTGTTGGTCTGGAGCAGGTCCCAGGGTCTGCTGAGTTCATACCATTCTTCCGACATCTCAAAACCTTTTAGGCTGGATCGTTCTATCAGTATCTGGAGAGAATCCGTTATCTCGTATTCTCCCCTGGGAGATTTTTCGGTCTTCTCTATCGCTTCGAATATGTCTGTAGTGAATCCGTAGAGTCCCGCATTGACCAGGTTGGATTCCGGTTTTTTAGGTTTTTCTTTTATTTTGGTTATTTTCTCTCCTTCGGTGATCAATACGCCGTAACTCTCTGGATCTTCGACCTCAGCCATCCCTACAGTTGAAGTATCTTTGTCTGCAAAAAAGTCCACAAAATCGTGGAGACTCTTTTTTGGTATTATGATATCGCTGTTCATGCATATGAACCTATCATCGATGAACTCCTCCGCATGGCCTATAGCGTCAGCTGTACCTAACAGTTCTTCCTGCCGGGTGAATTTGATGGTCGCTTCCTCTGATTTTACGGCTTCTTTTATCTTTTCTCCCTTCCATCCGATCAAGATGATTATCTCGTCGACTTTATCCTCTATATAATCTATCAGATGTTGGATTATAGGTTTTCCTCCGACCGGCAGTAGAGGTTTTGGAGTATTCACCGTAAGAGGTCTCATCCTCGTTCCCTTTCCTGCGGCTAAGATGAAAGCTTTCATCCTATCTCCCCCATGGAATTTTTGATATCGTCCTTCATCTTCTGCATCAAGATATCAAGGTGGTCTTCATCCTTCGTTTCAACGGTCATCCTTATCTTGGGCTCGGTACCCGAAGCCCTTATGAGCCCCCAGCCCCTCTCGTCTTCGAACCTGATCCCGTCGATCAGGTTCAATTTTTCTTCCTGGTAATTTTCTTTATACGAAGTTATTAGTTTATCCATTATTTTGTCTTTGTTTTCTACTTCTATAGATTCTTTGTTTCTGGGGTAGCTGGGCAGTTCGTTCACTTCCCGGACAAGATCGATCTTTTCTGTCAATTCTGTCAGTAGTGCCGCGGCATAGATACCGTCGGGCCCGTAGCTGATTTCGGGGAATATCCAGGTTCCCGAGGGTTCGCCTCCGAAGTCTGCATCTATCTTTTTTACCATCTCTGAGACGAAGACGTCGCCGACCTTTGAGCGCGTCACTTCCTCAGCTAAGTCGTCTATCACCATGGAAGAGTTGACAGGAACGACCACAGATCTGGAGTACATGTCAGTGAAAAGAGCGAGCAGTTCGTCTCCACCCAGGTACCTTCCGGTCCTATCAAAAGCTACCATCCTGTCCGCATCTCCATCGTGTGCGATCCCCAGGTCGGCGTTAGAGTTTTTAACGAGTTTTGAGAGTTCAGTTAAATTTTCCTCTACCGGTTCTGAAGCGTGAGCCGGGAAAGTCCCGTCCGGCTGGGCGTTGAGAGTGGTGACTTCACAGCCCATCTTTTTGAGTACGTAAGGCGTGATCAAGCATCCGGCGCCGTTGGCGCAGTCCACGATGACTTTTAAATTTAAGTTGCTTTCGACAAATTTTAAGATCTCGTCGATATGTTCTTCTATCGCATCTTCGTAGGTGTTTCCGGTGCCTATGTCTTCCCAAGAGGGAAGTTGAGTTTCAGAGTCTATTCTGTCTTCTATATCTTTCATCTGTTCTGTATCGAAGGAACTTCCGTCGGGATTCCAGAGTTTTATACCGCTGTAAGGGGCCGGATTGTGCGAAGCGGTTATCATGATACCGCAGTCGAAGTCGCTTGCGGCATGGGCGAGAGTGGGGGTCGGGATCATCCCAGCGTTTTTTACATCTGCGCCGGTAGAAGTTATCCCGGCGACTAGAGCGGAAAATACCATATCTCCAGTAGGTCTCGTATCTCTTCCGACTATGATCTCGTCGTTCTCTTGACCTACTGTGATGCCTATCTTTTGGATGAGGTCAGGAGTTATCTTCTCGTTCACGATTCCGCGGATACCTGAACTTCCGAATAACATCAAAATCTGCTCCTTAACGATATTGTTATACTTGGAATAATATAAAATCTTTGTTCAACGAGGTCTGTAAAAAGACAGTAATATTTAATTAAAAAGAAATATGTCATACGTCTTGCATGAGGACAAAAGACGAGATCACGATCATTCCGGATGAGAAGAGGGAGAAGTGTGTGACCGGTATAGAGGGTTTAGATACCATACTCAATGGAGGCATACCCAGGGGTAATTCCGTTTTGATCACGGGCAGTTGCGGCACAGGAAAGACCACTCTGAGTCTAGAATTTTTGGTCCACGGCGCCAGGAAGGATGAGAACTGCTTATTTATTTCGGTAACGGAAGCTTCCGAGAAGATGTTGAATAACGTGGTTCCCTACGATTTTTTCGATTCCTCGCTGATAGAAGAGGGAAAATTGAACTTTGTGGATGCGCCGGATATCTACAAGGAATTGGGTCTGATAGATAAAAGCGAGTTCTCCTTCGAGGAGATAAACGGGTTGATAGATAAGATAAACGATATCGTTGAGAAAAATGATATAAAGAGACTGGTCGTCGATTCCGTGACCTCTATATGTTTTCAGCTCAAGACCGAGGAGAAGATAAGAGACTTCATGCTAAATTTGATGAAAACCCTATCCTCTCACGATTGTACTTCACTGCTTGTTTCTGAGATATCTCCAGAAGCTTCTCGTTATTCTCAATACGGTGTGGAGGAAGCTATCGCCGACGGCATAATAATGATGGGCAATCTGGAGAGGCAGGGCGATCTTCTGCGTACACTTCAAGTCGTGAAGATGAGAGGTACGGACCATTCGAGAGCCAAATATGTATTGGATCTCACCTCCGTCGGAGTGTTACTGGTACCTATGCTGAAGGGCGGAGGCGAGGAAAGAGGAGGGGAGAGGCTGTGATCGATATCGATGAACTTCCGGAGAAATTGAAGAGTCTTGATTCAGGTTCCGCCGTGGCCTTGAAGGTCGATGTCGAGGCTTACTTTGATGTTATCACAACTTTGACGGATGATTTTACAAAGGATAAGGAGATGCAGGTCATCTATACCACTTCTACTATCTCTTCTTCGACGATAATACAGGTGTTGGATGCCTTCGAGATCGATAAGAGCAAGGTTCAGTTTGTAGACGCTGTATCTTATATGACCATGGGTGTGGAAGAACATCCCGACGGCGTGACCTATGTAGAGAGTCCAACGATGCTGGAGAATATAAGTCTGAAGATCGAGTACCTGCTCAAAAAGTATCCGACCGAAGAGAACACGGTGGTGATAGATTCCATAGATTCCCTCGCGATACACAACCACAATCGTATACTGTCCGAATTCCTGCACATCTTGATCTCCAACCTGCGGTCCCACGAGTGTTACACTTTCATAATGTCAGTGTCGGAACAAGATTCAGAAGAGATAGACAACATGTTGGCGATGGTATGCGACGACTTCATCGAGATCGGCTCTTCAGAATAGAGTAGAGGTCCAGTTAGCGGATTTTTTTAAAAATTTGGAAAAAATTTATATAAGGTAAGAAAACATATATCATTTGCAGGTTAATCCCTGCAGGAGGACTAAACCTATGAAAAGATTGAATAGAAAAGAAGAGGCTGTGTCCCCCGTTATCGCTACCATCCTGATGGTGGCCATCACTGTTGTTCTGGCCGCCACTCTGTACATGATGGTCGGCGATTTCGGCGGAGAATCGGTAGAAGAAAACATTGGAATAAGCTTTGAAGAAACGAACACTAACAATCAGAATGCTACAGTAAGACTTCGGATGAGTACACCTAATTCTGCAAATATGGAAGACGTCTCGATAGTTGTCTTTGACGACGCTGGAGACGTCCATCATGAAATAGCGCAAGGTGATCTAACCGAATCGAACCAATCTACTGGTGATGCAAGTGTTTGGGTAAGTTTTGCAGGATCTGGTGCAGGCGACGGTGAGATCGTCGATGGTGCACGATTGACGGTGTATTTTGCTACTGCTGACTACGATGGTTATACCATGGAAATCTCTATCGATGGGTACGGCGGTCAGGCGTCTCATGAATTCTAGTGAGAAGTCAACCGATTCAACCCACAGCTAAAAAAACCTTTTCTTTTATTTCTATTCCTTTCTTACATTACATTTCTGATGTGGCCATATTCACTAGAAAAGATAAAATATATCCCGACCCATATAAAGTAAGGGAACTTAACCTCCTATTTATAGTGATAGAAGACCCCGTGCAGAACTTTTTTAGTTCGTTATATAAGATGACTGAACATGAAAAAAGAAACTATTCTCTTCTCCATCGCGTCCAACCTGGTGGTTGCAATTAAAGTGATTCTTGCTCTGGCTCTTTCCCTGAGAGTCGATGATATCAATGGTGAAAACAATGCTTCTGAGCTAAACCTGATCAACGAAGCCGTGATCTAGAGTAAACGATGTCAGATCCCTCCTAGCTCTAACCTCTAGGTCTCGAAATTCTTCAAAATCATCAATAAATATTTTATATCTTAGTCTAATTATTAGAATTGGTGATTTAGATGGGTAAAGGTAAAAGAGGAGACGATAGGAAAAAAGCGGCGGGCAAGAAGGCGGATAGAGCCGATC
>JAGXLI010000072.1 GCA_018334755.1 Thermoplasmatota archaeon | reverse complement strand
GGAAGAGTCTGAGGTGCCATTCGCTGATGAACTGTCATAGTAGCTCCACCCGCCGAATGAAGTCGTGTTGTCCGGACTGTACCTATAATACAGTTCCACTACTGACAGGTTCACGTTATCAGTAGCCAACCAATTCACGTCGAAGGCACCGCTCTGCCAGTATCCGCTGACCGATGCTGTTCCGGTAGCATTTACCGTGTCGTAACCGGCATGATCTTCCGGAGAGGCACTTTCGCTCTGCGATATACCACTGTCGTCGGTAGCGTTCAGGTAGAACTCGTACCTTCCTTCCCCGTCCGGACAGCCGAACAGGAAAGTACCGCTGGCGGAGGTACCATTCGCTGATGAACTGTCATAGTAGCTCCACCCGCCGAACGAAGTCGTGTTGTCCGGACTGTACCTATAGTACAGTTCAACCGGTGTCAAGTTCACGTTATCAGTAGCCGACCAGTTCACGTCGAAGGCACCGCTCTGCCAGTATCCGTTTACTGATGCTGTTCCACTCGCATCCGTATTGTCGAACCCACAGTGGTCTTCCATAGTCGTTGACTCATTTTCAGCGGTTCCATTTTCATCTCTAGCGATCATATAGAACTGATACAGCCCATCTCCGTCTAGATCACTTGTAGCATTTATTGTAAATGTATTACTAGCAGAGGTTCCCGTGATCCCCGCTTGTTGACTTTGTAAAAGGTTCCAACTGCCAAATGATGAAGCTGAATCGTTGTCCGGTTTATAGCGATAATAAAGTTCAACTTTATGAAGACATATGTTATCGCTAGCAGTCCAATCTATATCAAATTCTTCCGATTGCCAATATCCGGTTATGGAAGCAGACCCATTGGCATCGGTTACATCGTATCCCAGGTGATCTTCCCAGGTCGTTGATTCACTAGCTGGAGTCCCTGCCTCGTCCCTAGCATCAAGACGGAATCTATATAGACCTTCATTATTTATTAAATCCACATCCCAAGTCCCGCTATCACTTTGACCCTTCGCCATTTGTGTTCCATATGTAGTCCATGCCCCAAAGGAAGTATCATTGTCAGGACTGTAGCTGTAAAATAACTCCACCTCGCTCAGATTAACGTTATCAGTAGCTGTCCAACTCAATGTGACCGACGTGTTACTCTTCCAGTACCCGTCTATATTCACTTCTCCAGTGGCGTCAGTGACATCAAACGCTACCTTATCGTCCTGTGATGAGGGTAAAGATTCAGAATTATTCGCATCGTCGATAGCAGAGGTGGCAAACCTGTAATGTCCCTCCCCGTCTAAATCGTTTAGATCAACCTCCCAATCACCAGATGCTGCCGTTCCATCAGCTACCGTACTATTTCCGGTAAAATTCCAGCTGTACCAGCTACTGTTATCACTGCTGTATCGATAGTAAAGTTCTACACTGCTCAAGTTGAGATTATCCGAGGCCGACCACTCTACATCTATCTTGCCAGTCGTGTTCCAGTAATAGTCCCCAACTACATTGCAGGATGAAGTCGGACTCTCCGTATCGGCCGTGATGTTTTTACTATAATGGCTACTATCAGGCAAGGTATCAGTGTCTAAAGATGTCTTGTTCTGGGCCTGGATATTCCCTGCTCTTATCGAAAAATTGAAAACAGCACCATCATTGATGTTCTCCGTCGTGGTAAACGTAATAAATGTATTGTTATCTGGATCGGATCGAGGAAGGGAATGGTCCTGATTGATGGTCAGGTTACATGACCAGGTTTGGGAAGTGAGTTGGTTCCACGCAGGGGTACCATTTGTTATATCATCGCTTAAATCCCATCCTCCATTATTATTAGAATCATTATATATGTATATGTTTCCTATATCTGTAGGCGCATCGAATTCGACCGTGGACCCCGTCGTAGCATTCGAAACTGTTATATTTACATATGTTAATTCCGTATTCCAGTCTGGCTCAGTATCATTCTTTAGGTTGAGATTAAAAACATTTAATTCCGCACTGTCATTAGTGACATCTGGCGGCGATACATCATAAGTCATACCTGATAACTCTGCTTTCGCCTGTCCAGAGATCAAACTGACGGAAACCAGCAATATCAACCCTATCATCACAATTTTAAGACTTCTTTTATCCATGGCTTATCCGACCCTTCTCTCTATTTAGATTGATTCGGAAAACTTAGGTATCCTATAAAAAGATTAAGTTAATAAGAGGGGGGGCTAGATTATTTGTCACCTTTAACTCTTAAATCCTGACTTAAAGGCTACTTTTTAATCTGAAAAACGGACACGGACACCCTTTACTTCAACCCATTATAAACGCGGACGAGGAGGAAAAAGTTAGAAATAAGAGAGGATTTTATATCCACGGGCAAACTAGAGTTCGGATCTCTTCGCTAAATCCTTTTTAGGTAATGATAGAGCCACTGGCGGGAATCGAACCCGCGACCTATTCCTTTTCAGGCGCAAACAGGGAGACCCTGCCGCATACCAAGGAATCGCTTTACCCCTAAGCCACAGTGGCGATCGGATCTCGTTAGAAGTTCTTAACGGAAGTGGATATTAATGTTTTTCGTCTTTCAGCCCCTCATAATCCCATCTTTCCTTGATCTCTTTTACTTTCTTCTTGTATATCTTTTCGGATATCTCACCGGAAGCCAGTTTGATGTCCAGCTGCTCTATTTCATCCTCGGCCCTGTCGATCATGGTCCTCTTGTACCTCTCGGCGAGTCTATCCAGCGTGTTCATAAGCTGTCTACCGGGTTTAGTGAGTTCGTAGACTATCTTCGGCCTTCCCTCTGGAGGAAATACAGCGTTCCTTTCGACTATACCCCAGTCGTGGAGAGATTTCAGGTGCTTATCTACCGCCTGCCTGGTCAGGTCCAACTCTTCAGCTATATCATCCGGATGGTCGTAGCCCTCCCGCAGCATCTCCAGGATCCTGCATCTCGTTCCTGAGGAAAACAAACCGACTATCTCCTTCGTGAACTTTTTCATCATCTGTGATAGAAAAGAGGATATATTTAGCTTTTTCAACTATCAGGTTAAAATTAAATAATTAGAAATTGGAGTTATCTAATATTATATTGTAAATAGATATAAATATAGTAGACCCTATCTCATAATATGGAAAGAAGAAAGATGAAAGGTGAGAAGAATGAAAGATGAAGTTCTAGAAAAGTTGGAGGAAAGATTAGCCAAAGGCGAGATATCTGAAGAACTGTATAAAGAGATAAAATCCCGGCACGAAAAGAAACAGCAAGAAGAAGTGATCGAAGAAGAGGATATAGAAAATATAGAAGAAAATCTAGAAGACGTTGAAGAGAGTTCAGAGGGAGAAGAAAAGAAAACGAAAAAAGTCAAGGTCTCGGGTGCTTCAAAGCTCGAAGGAGTGAATTGTGAAACATTCAAGGGCGCGGGTGCTACAAAGGTTCAAGGAAACTTAAAAGCCGACAAAGCGGACATGGCAGGAGCTACAAAAGTGACCGGGGACGTAGAGGTAGGTGACCTAGATTCAAGCGGGAGTTTGAAAGTGCGCGGTAAAACTGAAGGTAAAAAATTCGATCTGAGTGGTTCATCAAAGTTCGAAGGAAATGTAAAAGCGGAAAAAATCGATTCTTCAGGATCTCTGAAAGCAAAACAAGATGTAGAGTCCGAGGCATTCAGGGGGAAGGGAGCCACGAGCGTCTCGGGAACGTTGAAGGGAGAAGAGATCCATCTCGAACAGAACGGGTCAAGTAAGATAGGAGAGATCAAGGGCGGAGATGTATTGGTAGAAGATAGTGGCTCTGGACTGTTATCCTGGTTCAAGAGTTCAGGCGCGTTGAAGTGTGATACCATAACCGGCAGCGAGATATACCTTGAAAACACGAAAGCTGGGACGGTAAAAGGGGAGAAGGTCAACATAGGGCCGGGATGTAAGATCGATACGGTCAAAGCTGGTGAACTCAAGATCCATGAATCCGCTGCTGTCAAGAATAAGAAGGATCTAAAGAACATGGAGAAAAAGTGAGGTACATAGCCAATCTAGGCTATATCCCTAGATCTTCTTTTTTATATACCTCTGGTCTTCTCATACCACTTTCTTATCTCGTAATCCGAAACTTTTTTCTCCTTCTTTTTTTCGCTCTTAACCCCCATGTTTTGTTCGTAGGCCCACTCTTTTATCGTCTTTTTTTGTTCTTCGTCCCCTTCGAACTCCTTTATGCTCACAGTATCAGATTTTATGCTCGCTTCGAAGGCAGCTTTAAGTTTGGGCCCGTCGAAGACTACGTTGCTCGTACCTAGATCAAATCTTTCCTTTATCTCTTTTCTGAAATACAGGTTCAATCTATCCTTTTTCGTTATCACACCACTGCTGTCAAAGGAGATCTCGGATAAACCGTCTAGATCTTCAATCAGGACCCAATATACTGAATCGTCACCTTCAACCAGGAATCCTTTGGACAAAAATCCTTCATCTACGAGTTCAGCCAAGAACTTTCTTATCTCCCTCATGCTGTAATCCAAGCCCAGATAAGCCGATATTTTTTCAGCGGTGAAGATCCCAAAGTTTTCGAAGGTCCATCTTATGATCTTTTTCTTAGCTTTCCTTGAATCTAAAGTTTTCTCAGGCGTAGGTATGTACCGGCCATCGTGATCTCTAGTGATAACTAGGCCTTCGTACAGTTCATTTATTATCTCTTTCGTTTTGCCCCTGCTGTACGGAGAGAGGTGATAGATGGTCCTCTTCGGCGTGGGTTCTTTATCCAGTATGATCTCCAGGATGGTCTCTCTCTCAGAGTCCATCGGTAGATCTTTGGCGGCTTTATACACCGATACTTGCTCCGGTGATGCATACATGTGATAAGGCGGGATCATCTTGCCGGCCATGACCTTTCCTCTCTTGTACATCCATTCGAGGGAGAAGTATTCCTCGACACGTGGCCTTAATTCTAGATCTGATCTAGTACCCTTCATACCCTCTATAGCTTTCATCGGGGTCCTGTACCCGTTCCCTCCCAACCTCTGTTTTTTAAACACATACGACCTGATTTTCTCCTTTTCGAAAACATCTTCTACGATATTACCCTTTACTAACATGCCCTGGATCTTCTTGTAGCCGTTCTCAAGGAAAGGCGAGATGGTCTCTTCAGGAAGGTCCTCTACTGGTCTATTTTGGAAGTTCTTTATCCTGATTATATCGTAACCCTCCAATCGATGAAAATCCATCATATCGTCTAGAGTATAAATGACCTCAGGAACAAGAGATTCATCCTCTACATCGAGATGGCGTATCTCGATGCATCCGCTCATCTTCCATTTCTCTATGCCACCGACGACTTCTCCTTCTTTTATCAGTGGAAATACCCAGTCGTCACCGTACCGCCTGTATATGTCGGCCCACAATGGCCTGGAGTACGGATCCCTCTTGGAAAGGATACGGAGTTTCTCGTATTCATCTCCCTTCGTTTCCTGGATCTCCTTGACCTCTTCGGCTTCAACGTACATCTCACGTTGAGAATTCCCCACCTTCAATTTTTTGATCTCTCTCTGGTGAAGGAGTTCGGAGATTATGTCCTCGATCTCGTTTGACTTGAAACCGGTGAAGTAACGTATACTTGAAAAAGAAGCCGGTCCGTTTCCCTTCAGATAGCCTTTTATTATCTCTTCCTTTGCTTCCTCCTCGGGCAGAGGCTCGACATCGACTTTCGTGTATTTATTGGTCGAAGACCACCCTTCTTTGCCAGTAAATTCCCTCCTGATATTCAGGTTCCTATCAAGTTTTTTCACTATCTCTTTTATATCTTCGTTCTTAAGGTCGCTGTAATTTTTAATCTCTCTGAGCGTATCGGCTCTTCCTCTCTCTATTATGTTCAATATCTCCTCTTCTTTCTCGTTAAGTTCTTCCGTTCTATAGGCCCCGACGAATTTGGGTAGATCATCTTTCAAAGCATACCTGACTTTCCCCTTGATGAATCTCCCTTCGATTATCCTGTCTTCCTTTCTCAACTCCCGCCATTCCTCTATGGAGAAATCGGAAACCCTATGATATATATCGTACGGGGTACCGGCCTCCATGAACAGTTCAAAATATTCCTCTATAGAGCCGACCTGGCCGAATTGCTTCTGGGCCTTGTATTCCTGGACTTTATCGTTCGAGATGTGCTCGCCGCTCGGGAAGCGCAGCTCGTGATAATCCTCCCTCGTCATGTACTGTTCTCCCTCACCCATGACCAGCCTTCCCGATACGACCGTGTTCTGTTCCACCAGATTGTTGAGAGCTTTCAGAGCTATATCTTCCGGTACATCTAACCTGTAAGATATCTCTTCTAGACCCACCGGAGCTTCATATTTCAGATGGTCCAGGATGACATCCTCTAAAGATTCCAGTTCTCGATCTTTCTTCTCCAATAGACTGTACCTGTGATCTCCCTCGTCGGTGACCCCCGTCCTGCTCACCAGACGTTTACGCTCCATATCTCTCAGGATCTCTTTTACTTCTTTCAAACGAAGTTCCGTATCTTCATAAAGCTCCCTACGGGTCTTTTCTCCCTCCTCGAGCCGCTCTATTATCGGTGTACTACCGTGGGGCTGTTCTCCCTGGTCGAATGAATAAAGATATCTTTCAAGGTCCTCCGTAAGTATGTATTTGACCTCCCCGGCCCAGAGGGATTGTATCTTCCCCTCGTTCAATAATTCCTTTGCCCACGACCTTACCTCCTCAAAAGAACGGTCCGTGCGGGTGAAGACGTTCCTACCTTTTTCCTTAAAAACATGGATCGGTTCTAGTTCCTCTATAACTTCCAGCATCTCTTGTTTCGAATCGAAATCAGGCCTCTTGTCCATGAAGTGATCTTTCACCACTTCGCTATCGAATTTGAATTTCTCTATCTCCTCTTTCGGTATGGCCTCTTCGAGAACTTTCTGATGGAACTGTCTCAGGAGGCTGCTCCTGTCCTCCATCATGATCACATCTGAAACACCGGTCATCAGAACACTGTGAGCGAAGGGCGAAGGGGTATCAGAATAATCTTCAGTTTCTACCGCGATCTTTTCTCCCTCTATATCCTTCAGGACCTGCTCCGCCTTCTCAAGATTGAGTACCTGGTACAGTATCTCGTTGTAAGTTTCTTTTATTATCGGAAAGTCCTCTACCTGGTGTAATCTATTTAACAGCTTTTCGGAGCGAGCTTTCTGTTTAGAGACCGATATCTCTCTGCCTTTATAATTACGTAAGATCATCAACGATCTCTCGGCGCAGTGCCTGAACCTCTGTTTGAACAACTCTGTATTTCTGACGCATTTTTTCAATACTTTCCCTATCTCGTCAGAACTCAATAGATCTTCCATCTGATCCAATGGGATCTTTTTCTTAGTGGTTATCATGAAATTATCGTCGGTCACCGCGACATTGGCGTTGCAGTTGAATTTCTTCGATATCTTGTAGGCATAAGCTCTCGAGAGAGCGTCGTTGGTCTTCCTTCCAAAACAGGCGTGAAAGATAAGATTGTGGTTTCCATCTTGACCTGTGTGTCCCTCCACCAAGATCCTTCTATCCGTGGGCAGATCCTCAACGACGGCTTTCTGCTCTTTAAAATAACTTATGATGGTCTGGGCGGAGCCCTCATCTATCCTGTACTCCTCCTTCAGCCATTCTATTATCTTGTCCTTTTCTTCTTTCTCCAGACGTTCTGATAATTTTCTTCTGAACTCACCTATACCAACTGAAAGATCGTAACTCCTGGGCAGCATCTCACCGCTCCAGCTAGGGACCGTCGGTTTTTTACCCGCGGCGTCCTTGACGAAGACTTTCGTTCCTCTAGTGTGGAGGAACTCGTATGAATTACTCCCTAAGATGAAAACATCTCCTTTTGAGAGCCTTTCCACGAATTTCTCCGAAAGGTTGCCGAGCGGAACGCCTTTTTCCGAATAAACCCGATAACTCGAGTCTGAAGGTATGGTACCCACGTTCATATAGTAGAGCATCTGTACGCCTTTCTTTTTACCGAAAGTTCCCTCATCCTCGTTGTACCAGATCTTCGGATACATATTTTCGAGTTGAGTACCGCCCAGATAGTCGAGGACGTTCAGGAAATCTTCTTTAGACATATCTTTATAACAGTAAGAGCTGGTCGCCATCTCATAGGCCTCGTCCAAGTCCCATCTCTCCGGGATACTCATACCTATCAACGTTTGGGCCAACACGTCATAATTGTTTTCAGGTATACTCACCCTATCTATATCATGCTGGTAGGCCTTGTGCGTTAGGGCAGTACATTCCACCAGGTCGTCCTTTTCAAAAACCACTATTCTACCCTTGGAAGTTTCTCCGATCGAATGACCGGCTCTCCCTACCCTTTGAAGTTTCTCTCC
>JAGXLI010000024.1 GCA_018334755.1 Thermoplasmatota archaeon | reverse complement strand
CTTGCTTCCGTCCGGGTTGAATGCGTAAAGGCTGTTATCTAGAGAGCCCACGTAGATGGTCCCGTCAGGTCCGATAGCCGGGGAAGAAACCATGGACTCTCCGGTATTGAATGACCATTTTTCAGTGCCGTCAACATGAGAAGTATCGTAAGGACTCCTTCCTGTATGATTTTGACTTCCTCTGAACATCGGCCAGGCAGAGTCCGCGGGAGCGTTCAATTCAGAAGTATCTCCGGTCTCTTCTCTTCCCTGAGCGAGAGCCATAGAGCCGGTAAAGACACTCACAACCAGCAGCATCG
This sequence comes from Thermoplasmatota archaeon, assembly GCA_018334755.1. Taxonomy (GTDB): domain Archaea; phylum Thermoplasmatota; class Thermoplasmata; order Halarchaeoplasmatales; family Halarchaeoplasmataceae; genus Natronoplasma. Next base: position 30,872 of record JAGXLI010000024.1, on the reverse strand, counting down.
CTATACCAAAAACTAACATTCCTTTGATCTTCATCTGTTTTTCCTCCTAATATATCTACATTTTAAAAGCTCTAACTGAGCTTAGCCGCGTTAGATTGAGCTTTAGTTAAATATTTTTTCTTTTTATCTATTCTCCCCTTATTAGAGGGAAAAAGCAACCAATAATTATGACCCAAAAAAGAAATAAGCGTTCTTTCCATACTACGGTAGGTGAAAATATATGTCAAAAAATATACGAGTAAATCAGTTCTACGGTTTCATAGCCCCCAGACCGACGGTCTGTGTTTCGACCGTGGATGAAAATGGAAATGCCAATATAGCGCCGTACAGTTTCGTAATCCCTTTATCTTTCGACCCTCCGCTTATCGGTATAGGAAGCGCCCCGACGAGAGACACGACACACAATTCTAGAGAGACCGGTGAGTTCGTCGTTTCACCGGTTACTGAGAGCTGGAAGGAAGAAGCTATCAAGACCGAAGTCTCCCTACCTAGAGAGGAGAGCGAATTCGACGAGGTCGGGCTGACCGAGAAGTCCTCACAAAAAGTCGAGGCGCCGAGCGTTGAGGAAGCCCCGGTAAACATCGAGTGCGAACTCCAGGACGAATTTGAAGTGGGAGATCACGTACTTCTTGCCGGAAAAGTGGTAAATATCGAGTGTGACGAAAGCTCTTTGAAAAATGATAGACTCGACCTTGAAGACCTTGGAGCTTTAGGTCATATCAAGGGTGAAGAGTTCCACCTCTCGAAAACGATGACCGAGATCGATAGAGGATAGAAAGGAGTGTAAAAAATGAAATTCAAATCTCTTCTTATAGCGGAAGCACCGGACGCGGATAAGGAAGAAGATAAGGCGGAGATCGAGACGGGTAAATACCAACTTTTCGTTAACCTGGTCCGTTCAAAAGAAGAAGCGCTGGAAGTCTCAGAAAAGTACAAAAAAGAACACTCCATCGATTCGGTGATGCTCTGCCCCGGTTTCGACCATGAAGACGTCGCGGAGATCTCAGAAAGATTGGGTGAGGACGTCGGAGTGACCGTAGCTAGAGGAGACGGTCCCAGCGGACAGATAGCAAAGAAGGCGATGGAAGAGGCGGGCTGGTTCTCCTAAAAGAAGAAGTCGAACTACAACCCTCAGAACTCTTTCAACCGTGGGAATTCGAAAAGCCCGGCCTCCTTATCTACACCGATAGCTTTCATCTCTCGGATATCCACCATATCTTTCAGGATCGGTGAGAGTATCTGGTCAGGTCCGATCCTGTTCATCTGCGAGCCCTGGGCGAGTTCTGAAAAAGCGGGCATGACGATCAATCTTGTGCCGTTCTTCATCTCACCGTAGAGGAAACATCGTATCTTTTCCTTGACCCCGATATCATCACTGAGCGTCAAAGCCGGATGTTCATGCCCCATGATCAAGTAGTCAATATCTAAACCTCTGATCCTTTCTACTTTCTCGTGCCCGTGTATGAAACAGGTATCTCCGAATACGAAGGAATCTTCTAGTTCCACGTTAGAGTACTTTTTGGTCGGATATATCAGGTAATTATCGTGGTTCCCTTTCACCAGGTATATCCTATCGACCCTTTCGACAGAAAACTCGATGAACTCTTCGACTTCCTTCTTTTCGCCGTAAGAAGTTTCAGAGAATTCATGCTTTATATCGCCGCAGACGATCAAACCCTCAACGTCCTTCTTCCGGGTCATGTTCGATAGGTCGTCCTTCAGCTCTGAGAGCTGGAACTTCGGCATGAACATACCTGAATCTGCCATCAGGGATTCGAGTCCCAGGTGAAGGTCCGAGATGATCAGCATCTTCTCTACAGGATCGTAAAGGGCCGGGTAATTGCCCATCACTTCGAACCGGTCGAATATTTTCATCTCTATCCAGCCTCGATACTTTCCATCACTTTCTTATGGAGGCGCTGCAGCCTCTCTTTTTTGTCCTTCAGCTTCAAGACGTCGCTCTGACTCTGGATAACTAGATCGTGGGCGAAAGGAGACGGGACGTCCGTCTCTACCACCCTGTAACCGATCTCATCCCGCTTTAGACCGTCTACAATCTCCGAAGCGTTCTCGATGTCCATATAGTCTTCGATTATCTCTCTATACGTTTCTTTCACTATAGGAAATTCCTCATCTATATCCTCGCAGGCGGAGAGGAGGAAATGCGATTTCATCTGCTGTCTTCCGACACTCATCTGCTTGCCCTTGTAATTTCGGAGTATCATCAGAGCTCTCGCAGCCACGTGCCTGAACCTCCTCTTCATCAGTTCAGTCTTCCTCACGGCTTTCTTGAGAACTTTTCTAAGATCACTCTCAGTGACCCTTTCTATCAGTTCTTTCACATCAAGGTCCTCTTTGGGACAGATCAGGACGAATCCATGGTCGTCCACTACGATCCCCACGTTGGAGTTCAGCATCTTAGAAGCCAGGTCTGCGAATATCCTACATAACGCATCGTTGACTTTCCTTCCGAAGATCGTGTGGAAGATCAGATTGAGTTTATCGGATTCAAAGTTCTTTTCGATGAGTATCTCGGAATCGGTCGGGACTGTACCCACATACTGGTACTGCTCGTCAAGATAGGAGATTATGGATGAAACGGTATTTTCATCCAGATAATAGTTCCTTTTGATCCATCCCGCCGCGTTTTCGTCCTCTTTCATCCTGCTCAAAACTTTTTTGTTGAATTTTCCTATCTTCTTTCCGAGATCGTAAGATAAAGGCAGCATCTCCGAGAACCAGGAAGGGACCGTTGGAGCTTTCTCAGGACATCGATCAACATAGACTTTCATACCTCTCGTATATCTGTACTCGTATGTTTCTCCGCCGTGTACGAAGATATCTCCTTTCGTCAATCTATCCATGAATTCCTCGTCCAGGGTCCCGACGAATCTTCCATTCCTTGTGTTTACTCGATAGGCGCTCTCGTCGGGTATCGTACCTATATTGGTCATGTAGATGACTCTAGTCATCTTTCCCCTTTGTCCGAAAACTCTTTTCCCTTCTTCGTTTTCGTCTATCCATATCTTGCCGTACACTTTCTGGTCCTCGAGCGAAGCGTACTCCCCGGCTACATATTTCAAAGTCTTGTCATAATCTTCTCTTTTGAGGTCCCTGAAGTTGAAGCTCCTCTTCACCGTTCTGAACGCCTCTTCCACACCCCATTTTTTATTACAGCCCATGCCGACGATGTGCTGCGATAGAACGTCCAAACAGTTCTCCGGTATCCTGACCTTGTCCAATTCGCTGTTTTTTGCGCACCTCATCATCTCCGTACACTCCAAAGCGTCGCCTCTATCCATGACGAGGATCCTTCCCTTGGCGAACTCGTCCAGCTTATGACCGGATCTTCCGATCCTCTGTATAGCTCTAGAGACTCCTTTTGGCGAAGAAAGCTGTAACACCAGATCTATATATCCTATATCTATACCGAGTTCTAGAGAGGTCGAAGTGACAACGACGCTCAGTTCTCCCCTTTTCAGGGATTCCTCCACACCGAGCCTTTTTTTCCGGCTCATAGAAGAGTGATGCGCCCCTATGTCGTTCTCATAAAATTCAGGGTCTAAGTTTTTCAAGTTGTTGACCACCCTCTCCGTGGCGCTGCGGGTGTTCGTGAATATCAAAGTTGTAACGTGATCCTTGACCAGCTCGTCTATCTTTTCATACATCTTTTTATTCACTATGTCTCCCGGGGTGTGGATCAGATCTTCGACCGGAGAAAGGACTTTAACGTCCATGTTTTTCGTGGCCGAGACGTCCACTATGTTACAAGGCCTCGGCTCCCCGTCCTCATAACCGACTAAGAACTTCGCAATTTTCTTGATAGGAGCCTGTGTAGCCGAGAGACCTATCCTGGTGATCTCGTTCTCACACATCTGCTGGAGCCTTTCTAACGAGAGCGAAAGGTGGGTTCCCCTTTTATTATCACAGAGTGAATGGATCTCATCGACTATAACATAATTTACCTTTTTCAGTTTCTCCTTGAATTTGGGCGCGTTCAGTATTATCCCGAGACTCTCCGGGGTTGTCACCATTATGTGAGGCGTCTCTTTCAGCATCTTCTGCCTTTCTTTCGAGGGTGTATCTCCGGTCCTGACGGCACTTTTAACTTCCGGCATATCAACCTCCATGTCTTCCGCGATACTCTTTATCCCTTCCAGTGGTTTCTCGAGGTTCCGCTGTATGTCGTTTCCTAACGCTCTTAAGGGAGAGATATAAAGACAATAGACCCTGTTTTCTAATTCGCCCTCGTCGCCCTTTAGGAACAGCTCGTTGAGTATGGAAAGGAAGGCCGAAAGCGTTTTGCCAGAGCCGGTGGGGGAACAGATCAGAGAATTCTCGTTCTCATGGATCAGTTCAAAAGAGTACTTCTGCGGAGGAGTCAATTTTTCAAATCTCTCATCGAACCATCTTTTTACGTAGGGTTCAAAATCCTCGGGAAGGTCTTCGATCGCCTCGGAATCCTCTACTTTCTTAACGCTCATCACCTTTTCCTAATACTGCTCCAATTTGAGTTTTGCCATCGGATACGAGGTATTTAGCCGCAAAATAGGCAAAATCGAACCAAAATAGTTAATACCACCTCAAAATTAGAAGAGACGCAACATACAAAAAACAAAAAGGTGAAGACTATGGATGATGAGAATACTGTATTTATAGGAAGTAAAGAGACGATGAACTACGTGATGGCAGTACTGGAGCAGTTCAATAGAGGCAGCGACGAGATAGTGATAAAAGCAAGAGGAAGAGCCATAAGTAAAGCCGTCGACGTGGCAGAGATAACGAAGAATCGCTTCATGGAAGCCGCCGATATAACGAACATATTCACGGACACCGAAGAACTAGATGACGAAGGCGGCGGATCTACCAACGTCTCTTCTATAGAGATCACGATGGAGAACCAGGAATAGGGCAAAAAGTCCTCTATTCCTTTCTCAATTGGCCTTCTGCCTTTAGGGTCATAGATTTTATTATCGGTCAGGTTGGGTTTTCAAATCAGAACCTGCCTTCTATCTCTTCTAATCTCTCCATCAGAGATCCAACATCAACGAATATAGTCACGGCATCGATATCCCAGGTGTCGAGACCGAGTATCTCCTTTCCATATTTGTTGGCTAGACATATCTCGGAGAGTGTTCCATAGCCGCCGTCTATGGCCACGACCACATCTCCATTCATCACCACCAGGCCGTTCCTCAAGAGACCTATACCCGTCGCTATGGGATGATCGATGTATTCATTTCCCTCTCTTTTATCCGAGGAAGGAAGTATACCTATGGTGGTTCCATCTTCCTTTTTAGCGCCTCTGCAGGCCGCCTTCATGACGCCGCCTCTTCCCCCGCATATCAGGACATGACCCGATTCGGCTATCTTTTCACCGACCTTTTCGGCCTTCTGGCGGTCCTCTGGAGAGGAACTTCCGGAATCTCCACCTATGATGCTCACGTACATGGTCTTAATAATTAACTTAAAGATATTAACCTTTTCTGAATTTTGAAACAGATAACCTTTAAAACCTTCATCACTTTAAAGGAAAAGTGTAGATATCGTCATGAACATAGAAGAGATGAGGGACCTGGCGGAAGAGATGGTACATGAAGCTGTCAGAGCGGCAGATCCCGAGAGACTGGTCAGAAAAAATATAAAGGTGGAAGGAGACGAGTTCGAGATATGCGGGAAAAAATTCTCGCGTGAAGATTATACGGAGGTAGTTGTCTTCGGCATAGGAAAAGCCTCGGTTCCCATGGCCTCCGGCCTTGAAGAACTGAATCCCGATGACGGACTCGTTATAACTAAAAGTGGTAAAGATACCGATCTATCGATACCCGCGATAGAAGTAGAAGAAGCGAGTCATCCTTATCCCGAAAAAGCCAATCTAGAGGCTTCTGACGCCCTTCTCTCCAAGCTTGGGGATAAGGAAGACGCCTTTTTTCTTTTCTTGATATCCGGCGGCGGTTCAGCGCTTTTCCTCTCACCTGCGGCGGGCATAAACATCAAGGACATGAAAGAACTGAACGAATTGCTTGTCAAATCTGGTGCAGACATACACAAGATCAACTCCGTGAGAAAACACCTGTCTGAAGTGAAAGGAGGTAGACTGGGAGAAAAACTTACAAGAAAAGGTGACGTGGTTTCTCTTATCGTATCCGACGTGGTCGGAGACGATATGGGGAGTATAGCTTCAGGCCCCACTTACCCGGACCTCACGACTTATAAGGATGCGGTAGAAGTATTGAAAAGGTATGATCTCTGGGATCAGATCCCAGAGAGCGTTAGAGAACATCTGGAAAGAGGATTGAATGACGAACTCGAAGAGACACCTAAAAGACTGGATGTTGAAAACTTCGTGATAGGTAACAATATGACCGCTCTTCAGGGAGCTAAAAGGGTAGCAGAAAAGAACAACTTTAATTCGATCATACTGACTTCTCAGAACATCGGCGAGGCGAAAGGAGTTGCAAAACCGTACACGGGCATAGCGAAGGGAATCCAGGATTCGAATTCGCCTCTTGAACCTCCGGCGGCTCTCATATTCGGCGGAGAGATGACCGTCGGATTCAGAAAAGGGGAAAACGGAGTTGGAAAAGGAGGCCCCAATAGAGAATTCCTCCTGAGTTCCGCTTTGGAGATCCGGGATAGAGAGAATATAGTGGTCATCAGCGTTGATTCCGACGGTATCGACGGCATGGAAAAAGCCGGGGCCGTAGCCGATACCACAACTATAGAACGTTCGGACCTTAATGCGAAGAGACTGCTGGAAAAACACGATTCTCAGGCATTCTTTGAATCTATAAACGACTCGATCGAGTTCGAGAGTGAAACGAACGTCAACGATATCTCTGTTATCTTGATAGAAGAAAAGGACTGATCTTCGCTTCTCTTTTCAGGCGCCGGCTATCATGACCTTGCCAGCGATGAGTGCCACTGAAAATACCGCCGTACTGATCAGTATGGTCCTACCCAACGCGTACTTGAATTCTATCGCGTCCAGCTTGTTCTCTATGCTCTTCGTGAAGTAAGTTATGACCCCTCCCATCAGGATCAAATAAACGCCTAAGACGGAAGTGAAAGCTGCCGGGGATATCATACCCGTCATCCCAAGACCGGAAAAAACTTCTTCCAGCATGAAGTAAAGAGAGCCGACGATCCCCATTATTATGGGGGCAAAAACTAATGACGTACCTTTCATCATCTCCACGCTCTTCGAAAGCTTGTTTTTCACCTCGTGATCCATGTCCTGGAGGTCCTGCTGATAATTAGCGATCTTTATGATCGTCTTCCCGGCCTCTTCGGGATCTTTTTCCGTGATCTGGATAACAGTTTTCATGGTCGTCTTTATATTCCGTGAAGGAAAATCCGTGAGGATACCGTCCTCTCCAAAGAGGGCTTCCTCCATAGGAAGGCGCTTTATCTGGAGTCTTGAGATGATGTTATTGAAAAGTTCTCCCGTCTTTGAGCCCTCTAGGGTTTCGGCGGTCTTTGAGAGAGCTCTTTCAACCGAAGTTCCCTCTGCTATCCTGCTTCCCAGCTGAAAGAGGGCGTCGGGGAATTCCTCCTCAATCTCGACTATCTGTTCTCTCTCTTTGATCTTCGAGAGCGAGGTCGCCAGGAGGTAATAAGAAAGGGGAACGACACCCAACAGTAGAAAAGGGATGGGTTGGAAGAACGTCAATCGAGTGTAGAATAATGATATGAAGAGAGCTATCCCGGCCATCAGAGAGAATGAGACGATCATATGCAGTCTCTTTTTTTCAGTTCCCTCTATCGTTGGAGGAGCTCTCGTACCGGGCCTTCTTCCCAGTATACGGTAGGAATAGAGCAACGCTCCGACCGGGCAGACGACGTTCATGAGAAGCACCACAAGTGGTAAACTTAAAGTCGGGCTATTCTCACTTGAACTTGCGCTTCCGGCCGCGTTAAGACCGCTCACATCCAGGCCCGCGAGAGAGACCATAGGAAGCATGGCACCTATGATCAGAGGTAAGAGAACGCCGATTGCAAAAAGTATGGTAGTCGGTGTTCTCAGAGAATTGGTAAAATCTTCGACTTCCTGTTTCGTTCCGTCAATTATCACGTCATTGGCACGTTCCAGCGACTTCTTGAACCCTTCGTCGGTCTTCTCAAGCATCGACGCTCTGACTGCATAAAGAGAACGTTTCAGGTTATCGTTCCACTCTCCCCACCTCAGGGCGAAAGCCAAAAAAGATTCCTCCAAACTTGATCTCTTCTCCACATAAACTTCCCAGATTACCTGATTGAGTCCGGAAGAAAGCGGTTCGCTTACGTTCTTAGAGGAAAAGATTACGGCACGATGAAGCGAAGGTTTGACCCGCATAGACATGGTCATGTAATTGATCATCTCAGGGGTCTTTCCTATGGTCGAGGCCTTCATCCTGCTTTCTAGTATCTCGGGATAATTTGCAGCGAAGAGCATCACGCAGGCAGGGATCACGGTCAGAGCGGGAACACCGAACACTATTATCTGGAACAGGGGGATATCGGATATTATTATTAAGATCCCAAGAGTAGATAAGACCGCCAAGAAACCGGCTATAGCTAAAAAGATTGAAAAGATCAGCACCTCTTCATACGTGAGGTCCATATCCACGAACTGCATGGTCCGGTTGAAATCCTCTCTCTTGTACTTTTTCTCCGCATCCTCTAAGCTCTCTTCGCTTTTCTCGTACTCTTTCCTTTTTTTACGGTACTCCTTTGTCTCTTTTCCTTTGACTATCTCGGCCTCTTTCAAAGCACTCTCGGCCTTTCTCAGCTCTTTTTTCTTTTCAAGGAACTTCTCAAACTCTTCATCTTCCCTTGACTGGAGTTCGTCGTGATCCATGCCGGTCTGTTCGTTGACCCACCTGCAGGCTTTTTCATAAAATTTAGACATACATCGTCCTCTCTTCAAACCAGTTCATCCATTCTTCCTCTATCTTGTGATAATCTCTTTCGGCACCGTACTTCGAGATCAAGTTCCAAAATTTGTTGTTAGCTTTAGCTACCCATTCCGGACCGAGCAGTTCCTCGTTATCTTTCTTTTCTGCTACTTTGACCATCTTCTCCCTGATCTTCGCCCTCAGTTTGATATTCTCCACAGCTTCGCTGTAACTCAATCCCCATGAGTTAGCTATCTCCCCTATCTTCTCAGAATCTCTCTTTAAAAACTCGGTCGGCCGAAGTTCTCCATCAAAATTCAACAGATCGGAAAATCCACCGTCCTCGTATTCGGATATCTGCGTCACCTTTCTGACTCTTTTCTGCATGCCGCCGGGTCTGACGATACCCGCTATCATCACTATGTCTGTAGCTGAAAAACTCTCTTTCGAGATCCCCATGTCGTGCACGACCCTATCGTAAACGCTCTGGGCCGTGTTACCGTGGATGGTGCCCATGACAGAGCTTCCAGCCGTTCCGGCCCTCATCGCTTCGTAGAGGGTTCTAGCTTCTTCCCCTCTTACTTCGCCCATGACTATGGCCGACTCCCCAAGTCTCAAAGAGACGCGCAGCACTTCATTGGAATTTAGACCGCCCTTGTACGCGCTGGAACCTATCATCACACTTTGAACATTATAATCGATCTCCTGCATCTCCTCAGAAGGTAATTCGCGGGTATCCTCGATAGTCAGTATCCTCTGGCTTCTGGGAAATTCGAGCATCAGCGCACCCAAAAGAGTGGTCTTACCCGCCCCTCTGCTGCCCGCTACCAAAATAGTACTCCTACCATCGATGAGGAACGAAAGAAGGCCGGCAGCTAGAGGTGTCAAACTACCAACTTTTATCAGTTTTGGAAGAGTCCAAGGTTCCGGATCCCTTCTCCTCAAAGCGAGGGCCACGCCGTCCGAGCTGAGTGGGGAGCCGATAGCGGTTATCCTGGTATCATATTCAGGGAGGTCAGCTTCTAGAACCGGAAAAGCTTCAGAGAAAGGTTCTCCACTTTCGAACCTGAACCGGGAAAGGATACTTTCCATGTCGGTAGAGGATAGGTAAATATTTGTCCTACATTTTTCCCGCAGTCCTTCCGGCGCCTCGATCTCAACATAGACTCTATTCCGTTCGGAGGGTGCATCCACATAGATGTCCTCCACTCTCGGATCGCTCAGAAGGGTTTCTAGAACTCCGTACCCGGCGGTATATTTGATCAGCATCTCCGCAAGGTTTTCTAGTTCTTTTATCTCGCTCTCTCTATCGTCTCCAAGGTCTAAATCAAACGCTTCCGCCATCCTTTTGACGAGGTGCTTTCCCCTGTTCCTTATGTACTCCTTGACCTGCCCCGGGTCACTCAGCGCCATATCTTTTACCTGATGTTCAGCTAAAGAGTCCTTCACTTTCGAGATAACCTTAGCTTTTTCCCGCCCTATCTCGTATTCGGGCGGCAGAACATGGTATAGGTCTTCAGACTCGCTCGGGAGATCGTAAAGGGAAACCTCGGTGTCTCCGAAACGATACTCTTCGACCAGGACCGCGTCGGAAGGTGTAAAAGGTCTGACCCAGGTGTGTGAAAAACTCGGTCTGACATCTTTTTTCTCTTTCAAAACCCTCCGAAGACCCTTGGTTACGTGACCACCTTTTGCCTCAGCTAGACCCTTTCTCATTTTGGTCGTCAATCGATCACCCGATGATCCCGAATCCTTCGGCCAGTACGTCTCTTCTCAATCGCAGCGCCTTCTCACCGATGATCTCCAGTTCTTCCTTCAAAGCTTTCTCGCAGTTCGGGCAATCCTTTATCTGAGCGGATCTTTTCATAGAATCACTCAGATCGCCGTAGATGCCGCCGGGATCTTCTATAAATCTCTTCTTCAGGCCGGGAAAGAACTCAGAGGGACTCCATTCACAATTTTCACACTTCTTGTTCTTTTCTTCTCTCGAAGAGAAGCTCTCTATCTCTCCGGCTATATCTCTTATCTGAGCGAGGATCTTAATGCTGCTTCCTGTATATTTTCTCTCGATATAATCTGATATGATTATCGACTCGATATCATATTCGTCTTCAAAGGCCAGTATCAATCCAGAGAGGCATGAAGAAAGAGAAAAATCCTCTTCACAGTCCTTACATCTTATTAGGAGTCTTCTTCCCTCGGGATCCTCTTTGGTTTGATGCTCACATGGAACGTGGTCTGATCCATTCATAGATTCACTCTACGCGGGAAGACCTGTTCGAATATATACTTATCGATGTATTCTTTTTCCTATTTTGTATAACCCGGTTTGAAAAAACTGATATAAGAGATAGATTAATTTTTGAACGATGGAGACGAAGTTTGAGTTACTGAAGAGGAAGAGATTTCGACTCGCGCTGATCTTCTTTCTTATCTCCTTCATCTTGCTAACCCTCTTGGTCGTTACAGGCTCAACGCGGGCGGTGGAGGAAGACATTACTACTACAATTGCTGAAGGATCAAGAGGTCTGTTGTTCGATTGTATGACATATCTGACCTACATGGGAGATTATCCTTTTTTGCTGCCTGCCTCTCTCGCGGTTATCTTCTCGCTCTATAGGTATAATGAAAAGGCACTCTCGATCTTTTTTGGAGGGTTGATGGCAAGTGTTATTCCTGCTTACAAACCATTGAAGATGCTCATCGGTAGGCCGAGACCGGAACTTGGCCTTGCGTCTGCTCCCGGTTACGGCTATCCCAGCGGTCATACCGTGAGCGCCTTCACGTTCTTCATGGGCCTTTACGTATTTTATCAGGTACTCTACCGTGAAGAGAATGATGTTCTTATTTTTTCTATATGTGCCGCTCTCGCTTCTATCGTGGGTATCTCCCGATTGATCCTGGGCGTCCACCTTCCTACGGACGTTTTGGGAGGAATCCTGTTGAGCGGTGTTCTTATAACTTCTTTTTCTATCGGATATAAAAAGGGTCACAAAAAGTTAGAACATTACTTATCTTAACTTTTTCATTAAGTTTTAATATCGGATTGTAGATGTTATCCGTGTATGACGTATCAAGGGAAGAAAAAGATCCTATTACATCTACCCTCTGCCGCGGAATACAGTGAAAAAAGAGGGTCCTCATTCTCATCATGTGAGTTCAGCCTATGTCAGGAAGGTATGGCTGACATAATCGGTATCTCACAGAACAGAGTGAGTAGATTGCTTTCCAGATTTGAAGAAGAGGGCCTCGTTAAGAAGGAATCAAGAAGAGTTTTGGGTTGTAATCAGCGGAGGAACGTGTATTTCTTGACGGAAGAAGGGAAACAGAGAGCCGAAAAGTTGAAAGAAAAAGTCGAACAGGAGACCGTTTCTATCAGGACGGAGGATGGAGAATTCAGTACGAAGTTAGAGAATCTAGATGAGTATGTGAAAGGACCTGATCCTTATATATTTGTCATGAACAACCTGGACGACGAGGACGTAATCGACCTTAGAGACACAGGAAAAAAGAATTACTTTGCTGGGAGAAAAGAAGAAAAGGAATCTATAAAAGAGGGTTTGGAAGAAGTGAAGAAAAGGGGATCTCTAACGCTTCTCATCAACGGGCCTGTCGGGATAGGAAAGACCCGCCTGGTCGAGGAAGTTCAAACTCACATGGAAGATGAAAAATTTCTATTTCTGAGAGGCGTGGGCGATCGAGAGTCTGACGAGCCGTTTTATCCGTTCCAAGATGCCTTCTCTGAATTACGAGAGAAGGCTCCCAGCTCGATAGATACGGACGAACTGGAGATCTTTGATCTTCTAAATTCAGAACTACAGAGCGAACCGTCAGATCAAGAAGAACTCTCTGAATATTTTGAGGCCATCTCAAAAGATCTGAGAGATATAGCTGTCGAAAAGCCGCTGGTGTTATTCCTCGACGACATGCATCTCACCGAAAAACCCGCCCTAGACCTTCTCAAGTACTTGACCGCTGATCTAAACGATGCTTCCATCTTTTTCATAGTAGCATATAGAGACGGGTCGATCGATTTCGAGGAGAAGGATCTGGGAGAAGAGATAGAAGAGTTACTTTCACTAGATAATTGTATCAGTCTTGAACTAGAACCTTTAAGCTGGAAAGAGACGAGGAAGATGATAACAAGAAGGCTCGGGAGGAAGAGTATACACTGTGATTTTATCGAGATGTGTCAAGGCTTGACTAAAGGTTATCCGTTATTCGTCAAAGGCTATCTTGATGAGATGCTTGAAAGAGGCATCCTAGACCCGATAAAGGGAAAATATCCCATGAATCTAGAGGAACTAAAACCATCCTCTGATATCAAAGAAGTCATCGCCCAAAAATTCGATCGCCTGGATGAAATGGAAAAGGAGATCTTAAAGATATGCTGCTGTATGGAGGAAAAAGTCCCGGTTGGGCTGATCTCATATATGGTCGATGAAGAGGATGATCTTTTAAACACGGTAGAAAAACTGGACAGGGCAAAATTTTTAGAGATGAGGATGGGTAACGAAGTATCTTTTTTTAATGAGATGATAAGGACATTTGTGAAAGAAAAGATTCCAGATCCCAAAAAAAGAGAGCTTCACAAAAATATAGCCGATAGTATACTCGAAGTTTTTTCACAGAACATCGAAGAGTACTGGTCAAAACTGGGCGAACATTACGAAAAAGCTGAAGATTTTGATAGGGCGATAAGATATTATATTAAAGCCGGGGAGAGAGCTGAAGACGCTTATGCAAATGAAGAAGCCGAAGAGATGTATAAAAGGGCTCTCCAGAACAGTAAAGATTGTGAGGACCTGAAGATCAGGATATCTAAACTATTTGAGAAAATGGCGGGAATCCCTAGAAGAAAAGAAGACTACAAGAAGAGTGAAAAGTACATCCGGAAAGCGCTCGCTGAGGCAGAAAATGAAGTAGATAATATGCGCCTAAACAGGAAGATCGCAGGTTGCCTTAGAGAGAGAGGTGAATATGAGAAAGCTCTTGATCGGACGGAAGAAGCTCTCAAATTATCTTCAGATATGGATGAAAGCTGCAGTGAGAAGAGAAAAGAAATATGTAGGATTTTGAAAGTAAAAGGGATGGTATATCTAAGAGAACATGATCACGAGAAGTCTAAAGAGATCTTTCAGGAGATCAAACAGATCGCCAAGGAGAACGGATTTAAAATCGAGATGGGGACGGCCTATCATTATCTAGGAACTTTAGCTCATTTTAGATCTGAATTCGAGAAAGCTAAAGAAAATCTGAAGAGAGCTATAGATATAAGAGACGAAACCGGGGACTTGAAGGGGTTATCGGAATCTACCAATAATCTTGGAGTAGTCTTCCGGCATACTCAAGAATATGAGAAAGCTCTAGACTGCTTTAAGGAAGCTAACAGCCTTGAAAAGGAGGTGGGTCTGAAGGATGGAGATCCCGGTTGTTTGGACAATATGGGGATCATCTATTTCGATAAAGGAGAATTGGGTAAGGCCCTTAGATACCACAAAAGATGTTTAGATATAGAAAGGGAGATGAACGATAACCACGGGCTCGCAGCTACCTATGATAATATGGGCGTGGTACTTTTTGCTAAAGGAGAACTAGATCAAGCTATCGATTATCACAGGAGGAGTTTAAAACTGAAAGAAAAATTGGGAAACCAGAACGGAATATCTCTTTCATATTACAATCTTGGAAACTGCTACATGGAAAAAGGTGAACTAGAGAGAGCACTAGACCTCTTTAATAGGAGTCTTGAGATAAGGAAAGAACTGGAATCTGAACAAAATATTGCATATTCAAAGATGCGGCTTGGTATCCTCCATATCGATAAAGGTGATCTAGATAAAGCTAGAGATCACCTGAATGAAGCTTTGGACATCTTCAAGCAGGTCGACGACGAGTACGGGATGGGCTTATCTCTTGACAATCTTGGAAGATTGAATATATTCGACGGTTCTATTGAAGAAGCTAAGAAATATCTTGAGTACAGTAAAAAGATCGGTTCGGATTTTAAAGATAAAAATTATGATGTTATCAATCATCGGCATCTAGCACTCGTTTACCTTGCCGATTCCGATTTCGAAAATGCATTAAAGCATGGACGTAAATCTTTAGAGATGTCGCAGGAGATGGGAGCAAAGAATCAGCTGGGTAAATGTAGAAGACTCCTGGGAAAGATACATTCTGAAAGGGAGGACTTCGAGGAGGCGAGTGAAGAATTCCAGAAGGCGGTAGAGACGTTCGAACGTGTCGGAAATAAGAAGGCAAAAGCAAAAGTCCTGTATGATTGGGGCAAGATACTGTCGGAAGAGATCGAAGGCGAAGATGGAAGCGAAAAACTGAAAAGCGCCGATGACCTCTTCGATGAATGCGGCGCTCAGAAATGGTGCAGAAACGTCGGAGACAACATCTAAGGGAGTAGATTTATACCGACCTTTCTTTATTCTAACGCACGATGTGGGACCACAAGAAATTGATGCTCATCAGGTTCTCCTCCTACGGCTTCTTGAAGAACTTAAGGTTCTTCGAGCCGTTTTTGTATCTCTTCTTTCTAGCGAACGGTCTGAGTTTCTTCCAGATAGGCATCCTGATCGGTATAAGAGAGTTTTCGGTCTTCATACTGGAGATACCTTCTGGGATCATAGCTGACCTGACTGGGAGGAGGAGAGCTATGGCCACCGCCTTTGCTTCCTATCTCGTCTCTTTCTCGATCTTCTATATCTTTCGTTCGTTCTTGATCTTCGTACCGGCGATGTTTCTATTTGCGGTAGGGGAATCACTAAGGTCGGGAACACATAAATCCATGATAATGGAACATCTAGACATAGAAGGTATGGAAGATGAAAAAGTGGAATATTACGGTAAGACCAGGTCGGCGTCTCGGCTGGGATCGGCGGTCGCCGCGGTTTTAGCCGGCGTAATAGTATTCATGTTCCAGAACTACAACGTTGTCTTCCTTGTGACTTTATTACCCTATTCTCTTGCTTTCATATTGATGCTCACTTATCCCAAAGAGCTGGACGGGGACATCACTGGAAAGACTACCCTCGAAGACATGTGGGAACATACCACCGAAAGCTTCAGGCAGTTATACGAGAATCTGAAACTTCTTCGCATGGTCATCAACGCCTCCCTCTATGATTCCTTCTTCAAGATATCAAAAGATTATCTTTCACCTATCGTGGAAGGTTTTGCCATCACCATGCCTCTCCTTTTGTTTATAGAAAATTCCACTCAAAGGACCGCGATAATGGTGGGTATAGTTTACTTCTTCGTCTATTTGAACAGTTTTGTTTCTTCTTTAAAATCCTCGGCGCTCATGGAAAAGATAGGGGATATGGGGAGGGCTCTGAACATTTTATATTTTATCCTGGCAGGAGCTTTCTTCATCGTCGCTGTTTTCCTCCATATCGATATAGTTCTTCTTTCTATAATCGGATTCTTCTTTTTCTTCACACTGTACAATCTGAGAAAACCCATGGTGGTCGGATTTCTTTCGGACAATATCGAGCCGCAGAAGAGAGCGACGCTACTCAGCACTCACAAGCAGTTCAGATCGATAATCGGCATGGTGATAGCTCCGATCCTAGGATTTTTAGCAACCTACAGTATAAGTTATGCCTTCGCCTTCGGAGGACTAGTTTTGCTGACTGTTGCTGTACTGCTTCCGATAAAGACCGAAGACTGAATCGTTGCTCAGGCCTGGACTTTGACCAACTTATACTCCCTGAAACCCTGTACAACTTTCATATATTCCTTTTCTTTGATCTTCTCATCCAATTCTTCATCACCGGTATCCGCTCTGAGATACGACGTTCTTTCCAGCTTTGTAGGCGTAGACAAAATATAGATGTTATCGAGGCCGGCCTTTTTTACAACTTCTGGACTTATCTGCTGGTTCCCTCTACCCAGAAAGAAACCCTGATTACCTATCATGGAGACGACTATCTTGAGCCCTTCCGCTCTCTCGGACAACCTAAGGATGTCCTTTTCAGATACATCGAGCTCTACGATCTCTTTATCCTTCAACACGTCCACTCCTAAAATAGTATGATCTAAGTCTAAAACTTCCTGTATCTTCGCAGTGGTCGATCCGGGTCCAAGTATGAAAAGATACTCGGGATTTGCTTCCATCTCCTCGATCATGAATTCGGCGATATCTCTCTTCTGGGTTTCCTGATCCACCGAGCGAAAGCTCTGTTTTCCCAGCTGGATATAATTAGGTTCGTAGATGCTCAAAGCTTGTCCGTGCATCTTTATCTCCCAGTCCCCTTCTCTATATCTCTCTTCGTCTAGATCCATTATCTCGACTTCGGAAGCATCGGCTTCCCCTTCGATGAAGTCGTTGAAAAGTTTAGCGCTCGCCTTTGGATTGACGCCGAAACAGCCGCTGTGCATCTTGACCCCGGCTGGTATGCCCAGGATTGGAACTTCTTTATCGACCTCTTCTAAAACGTCTCTCGCGGTGCCGTCTCCACCGCAGAAGACTATCAGATCAACGTTTTTATCTAAAAACGCTTTCACCGCTTCATGGGTATCTTGAGGCGTGGTCTCTCCGATCTGGTCCGTATCGTTTTCGTAAACCACTTTTATCTCGTCTTCAGGGAAGATCTTTTCGAGGGAATATTCTCCCAGTATACCTCCTCCAGTCAGCCAGATATGACCGCCTTTCATCTCTTTCAAGGCTTTTTCCGCTCTCTCTCGAGCCACGGGTTCTGCCCCCCGTTCCACTGCTTCCTCGTAAACTCCATCGGTCCCTTTTAGACCGACCCTTCCGCCCATGCCTGCGATGGGATTTATGATGAAACCGATATTCATATTTTCAGTTCAGTATAAGGTTTGGAAAATAAGGTTTTTTGTTCTTGCTGTATAGGGACGTCAAATCAAAACCCCTTGGAAAATTGATCATCCGCCGATACTTAGAGGAAGACAGGTCGACGGAAGCTGTAGAGAGGGACAAGGCAGCGGCGGGTTTGGCCGATACATGCGATCTTATATGCTTTTATGAGCTCTCGAAAATCTAAACTCCTTTCTATTCAATATCTCTCTAGTCTCAGATCAAAGACGTCTTTCATCACGGTGAAGTCATCATCGTTCGTGAGTAGTCTTTCATTATTAGCTAGAGCTATACTAGCGATCTGGAGATCTACTGGGGAGCACTTTTCTCCTTCTTTCCTTAATTCCGCATCAATCTCACTGCATATCTCTGCCGCGTGTAAGTCAAATGTTAGAACAGGGAATTTGCGTACCAACGAATCGATTTTTATCTTCTCTTTCTTAGACCCCACGAATTCTATACCGGCCATCACTTCATATACAACCGGAGTACACAATTTCTGAGGGACCCCCTCCTCTTGGAGCTGCTTGCTTTTTTCCATCGCGTTGTCTTCGTTGGAGAGAACATCGATTAGATAATTGGTATCGGGGATGATCATATCACCTTCAAGATTTGAGTTTTTCTATGGTATCTTCTATCCTGCCACTTTCTTCTCTTTTTTCTCTTATCTTTTTTATCGAATCTATAGTGTCCTGTGATAAGACGCCAGCAAAATCTGCGTAACGAGGAGTTTCTTCTTTAGTCAATTCTTCTATCAGATCACTAAAGCTCTCATCTTCTCCCTTCAGGGCCAAGAGTTTTTCGTAAGTGGAATCTTTTATACTGATGGTTTTTGAGCCCATATCCTACACCTCTTTGCTTATGTGTATTTGTATACATTAAGACCATTTTAGGTATTTATAATTGCCGCCCGACTCGACTTTCATCTCTTCTCCTTTAACATCTATACACCCACAACATCGGAGGAAGACAGGTTGAAAAAGAATCTGTCCCATCGCTCATGCGCGGCCAAAATCACTTCTTTCTACCGCATATGTCATTCGACTGCCTTTCGTTCACATCCGATTAAAGTCTTTATACCGCGAAGCAGTTAAGGTACACATGAATATAGTCGAGATATTTCACTCGGTTCAGGGCGAAGGGGTCGAGATAGGCCTACCGACGATCTTCATCAGGTGCGGCGGCTGCAATCTAAGATGCGAATGGTGTGACACTAGATATGCCTGGGAAGGCGGTGAAGAGGTCAGTATTGAAGAGATGATGGAAAAGGTCGATGAGATAGATTGTTCGAGAGTCTGTATCACCGGTGGAGAACCCCTGCTTCAAGAGGATATTCTCGAACTCATCGATTCTTTGATAACCGATTATGAAGTCAGTATAGAGACTAACGGCTCGATCGACATCTCTGAACTGGTAAAGAGAGATCTTATGGTCTCCATGGACTACAAGACACTCTCGTCTGGTATGCACGAAGAGATGAGGAACGACAATCTGAAGCTGTTGAGAGAAAGAGATCAGATCAAATTCGTCATCGCGGACAGGACGGATTATGAATTCAGTTCCAATATGATCGATAAATTTGGCTTGAATTGCAACGTCATATTTCAACCGGTAGGGAATGAAAATATAAAAGAAATCGCGGAATGGGTTATAGACGATGGGCTGGATGTGAGGGTCTTACCGCAGTTACACAAGATCATATGGGATGGGGAAGAAAAGGAACTTTGAAGAGATGATCCTTAATCGAAGGTTTTAATTATCTCATCCATATCCCCCATATATGGGTATATTAGTCGATGAGGATACAAAAGTAGTGGTTCAGGGGATAACCGGAGAGCAGGGTAAATTCCACAGTAATTACATGTCCGAGTACGGCACGGAAGTGGTCGCCGGGGTGACACCCGGAAAAGGGGGTATAGAAGTCAACGGCATCCCGGTTTTCAACACGGTCGAGAGAGCCAGGGAGGAAGAAGATTGTAACGCTTCTATCATCTTCGTTCCCGCTCCATTCGCGAAAGACGCGGCCTTCGAAGCCATCGATGCGGGCATGGATCCCGTCGTCGTGATAACGGAAAACATACCAGTCAAGGATGCCTCGAAGATCATGAGATACGCCGAGATGAACGACACGACCATCATAGGGCCCAACACCCCAGGAATAATTAGTCCTGGAAAGAGCAAGGCCGGGATAATGCCCAATCACATCTTCGAAGAAGGCAGTATCGGCCTAGTATCCAGGAGCGGAACTCTTACTTATGAAATAGTCAACACGATAACGAAAAAAGGGTACGGTCAATCCACCGCCTTCGGTCTGGGTGGAGACCCTATCGTAGGCATGGATTTCATAGATGCTCTTGAATTCTATAAGGATGACGATGGAACTGACGCGGTTATCATGATAGGTGAGATCGGCGGCAGCGCCGAAGAAAAAGCTGCGAAATACATCAAAGAAGATTACGACAAGCCCGTGGTGGCTTACATAGCTGGTAGAACGGCCCCGAAAGGAAAGAGGATGGGCCACGCTGGAGCGATAGTTTCCGAAGGCGGCACCGGAACTGCGGAATCGAAGATAAACGCTCTTGAAGACGCGGGCGTTTCCGTAGCTAAGATGCCGACCGAGATAGGAGAGATACTCCACGAAGAACTCTGATGAGGATATAATACATGAAGAAATTCCCGGTCTCTTTGGCGAAGCCATTCATGAAAAGACCCTTTCTCATGGGTAAGCTGTTGAGAGGAAGTAAAAGGAAGTACTTCAACGCCAAGCTGGACAAGATGAAAGGGACCGGGGAAAGCAGCGCCCTCTGGCTCATAAGCATGCGCATCACTGACAAGTGCAACCACAGATGTAAAGTATGCGGGCAGTACGGCGAGGGCGGTTACAACCGTGAAGATACTGATCTCCCTGCCGTCAAAGGAAACGTTCCAGTTGAAAGATACAAAGAGATGATAGACAATATAGAGCACCTAAAACCACACATCTATATCACTGGAGGAGAACCGTTCCTTTACGACGGTCTGATGGAATTCGGTAACTACGTGAAGGAGAAGGGACTCTCTCTCCAGGTCGTGACCAACGGCGTAAAGTTGGAAGAAAAGGCAGAGGAGATCGTCGAGAACGAATGGGACATGATATGTGTTTCTGTGGACGGGCCCGAGGAGGTACACGACGAGTGTAGAGGAGTGGAAGGCGCTTTCAAGACCATGAAAGAAGGAGTGGAAAAGATACAGAGATTGAAAGAGGAAAAGGGAAAAGAAAAACCCATGATATTCACGCTTACAACTCTCTCCAGTACCAACTACGATCATCTGCTGGACACCGTTGAAGTCGCACAAGGATTCGATCCCGATACTCTCGTCATCTACTACTCGTGGTTTACGAGCCAGGAGGTGGGAGAGAAGCACAGCGAGATAATAAAAGAGGAGATGGGCGTGGAGCCCTTCGCTTGGAAATCTTATGTCCGTGATCACTCTGGCGCGGATTTTGACGCTTTAAAAGACGCGGTCGAAGAGGTAAAAACCAGGGACTGGGACAACCCCGTAGTTTTCGTTCCAAACATCAAACAGGAGGAGATAGAGACATACTATAAAGATCCGACCGATTTCTTGGGCTGGGATAACTGTCTGACTCCGTGGGTGGAAGCCAACATAATGCCTAACGGGGACGTGGTCAACTGCAGGGACTTTCCCGATATCGTTATGGGGAACATGATGCAGGACGATCTTTTAGATATCTACAACAACGAAAAATTCAAAAAGTTTAGAAAAGCACTGGCGAAGCAGCCGGACGGTGTCTTCCCCATCTGCTCGAGGTGCTGCGGTCTGATGGGTTTCTGATCCGGTTAATTCGCTTCGGCCTGTTCTAGATGATCCATTATTATCTCGATGCTCTTCGATTCTCCGTTCCACTCACGGGCTTTCTTTTTCAATCTTTTTGTAGCCTTTTCCACTTCTGGAGATTTCCTGACAACCTCTATCGCCTCTCTCAGGTTTTTCTCCGAAGTGTCCTCGGGTTTCAGCATCTTGGCGATACCTAATTTTTGTGCTCCCCTAGCGTTAGAGACCTGTTCAGGTTGATTCGACTGTGGTATGATCACGGCTTTCTTTCCGAAAGCTAGTATCTCGCTCACCGTGCATAATCCAGCTCGGGAGATGACCAGTTCGGCTCCCTTCATAAGTGCCTCTCTACTATCTATCCACCCATCTACAAGCTTGAGATTACCTTTTGTACGTATGTTGAATTCTCCCGGTTTGCCGGTCCCGACTATCGCCGGGATCTCATAATCAGGGAATAGATGAAAGATGGCATCGTGCAGTTCCTCTTTAGTGTCCTGGGGACCGCTGAAAGCGATGTAGATGTAGCGGCCAGGTTCAACACCGTACTTATCACAGACCGCTTCGATCTCTTCTTTCTCCACACTGCCGGGCCGGTGCGGGGCTATCGGTCCGACAAAGCTCGTCTTATCGATAAAATCTTGAGGAGCGTTAGAGAATCTCATATGCCTTTCAGAGATCGAATCAGGTAATGGGAAATCCGGCAGAAGTACCTCGTCCTGACCCGATAAAAGTTTGTAGTTCAACCAGGAACTCATCCTTTCCATCTGTGAATACAGCATATTACTCCCACCGTTCTCACGAGGGAGTAAGATCCTGGGCTGGTTGGTTATGTATATACGGGAACCACACTTATACTTCGAGGCGGGTATGGAGGAATAACGTGAATCGATTATCACCACCTCTGGATTTTCTTTTTTGATCCTCCTGCTTTCCTTTCTGAAATGGTTAGTCATACGTTGAAACATCAGCGGGGACTTCAGAAGAGTTTTGTCTACATTTACACGGCCGTTTCCCTCCTGGTACCACATGAGAGGTTTGGAATCATAGGTCTTGAAGCCGTTCTTCTCGGCGAGATGAGCCGCTTTTCCGTAGGAGGAAAAAACACACTCTACCCCTTCCTCTCTCAGTCCTTCCGCTATTGCCAAAGAGCGGGCCATGTGGCCGAGGCCGATCCCCAATACGGAGAAGTAAGCCTTCATGTCGATCCTTCCTTGATTTTTTTAAATGGTTTTAATGCTCTCTTTCACTTCTATATGTATTCAGGGGATTTATTATCTGTAGAAAGAAAATGGTGATAATATTTAAGGTTACTCATATCTTTATGTATAAATATCCAGAACTCGAAGACCCAAATCCTAAATAGCATATAATAATAGAGAGTCCAATGCCAGATACGGAAACCCTTCTTAAAGGACTAGCCTGGTTCATACCGGCGCTGATCTTCCTGGTCTTGATCAGTCTCAGACTATTCGATGAAGATAATAAAGTGGACCTCGGCTCTCTTAAAAAAATCATCTGGGAGACGAGAGGAGGAGCGTTCATACTCCTTCTCATAGCTTTAGCAGTGAAGGTGGAAAATTTTGTTAAGGATCAGACTCACTTCGTCGGTTTCGAAGCAACTTCACTTTTTTATCAGATTGAGGGCGTCGAACACGTCGTTTTCCTTCAAAATCATCTCGGAAAATGGTTGATCATCAATTCTGCTTCCCTCTTCTATATACTCGGCCTCACCTACTTCGTCGTCTTTATACCTCTTTTCTATCTAGCTAGGGGAGAAAAAGAGAATTTCTTGTTCTTCTCCAAAGGTCTAGCGGTGAATTACATGTTCATACTTCCTGGATACTTCCTCCTGCACGTTACCGTAACCTCCTATCAAGCCGGTGCTGTAGAGCCCGTGATGTACTCTAACGAGCAGTACCTGGCGATCCTGAAGCTGATCAATCGCTTAAGTAATTGTTTCCCGAGCGGGCATGTCAGTATCTCCCTCACGATAACACTGATAGCTTTATTCAAGGCAAAACTCAAAAGGCTGGGCATCTTCGGGATCATTTTCACTGTACTCACAGGTTTCGTGATCATATTTCTGGGGGTACACTGGCTACTCGATATCGTCGCCGGGGTGATCGTAGGAGTCGTTTCATATCATCTCGTCAGTGAAGGAAAATTAGATTTCATCTTCGACCCGATCATGAACTTTTTTGAAAGGAAAACGGAACACCTATTCTCTTAAAGCGTCTCTGATCTCTTTGAGTACTTCTCCCGCTTTACCCTGTAAAAAATAGTCGGTGATATTATCCGTTAAAGACGTACTTTCGATATTTATCTCTAGAACCTCTGCCCCGCTCCTCTTCGCCATCAGAGGTATAGAGGCGGCGGGTTGAACTACCGCGGAAGTCCCTATACTCATCATGAGGTCACAATTTTCCGTCCGTTCCCTTGCTTTCTTCATCACACCTTCAGGTAGAGGCTCTCCGAAGAGGACCACGTTCGGCCTCATGATCGAACCGCACTCACAGCGAGGTATCTCACCATCTAAAATTTCTTCATACCTCTCCTCGGTTTCCTCACTCCTTCCGCAGGAAGGGCAGACCAGTTCATCCAACGTTCCATGTATCTCAAGAACCTCGGTGCTTCCGGCTTCCTGATGAAGGGCGTCGATATTCTGAGTGATTATAGAATTCAAGCCAAAATTTTCGAGATCGACCAGAGCTTTATGGCCTTCGTGAGGATCGGCCTCGAAGCACTCCTTTATCTGTAGCTTAAATAACTCCCAGCATCTTTCAGAATTCCGTTCAAAAGCGGTTATACTTGCCATCTCCTGCGGATCGTACTCGTTCCAGAGGCCGTCATCGCCTCGGAAAGGAGCTACTCCGCTCTCGACCGACATCCCCGCTCCGGTAAGGACAACTATTTTATCCGCATTAGATACGGCTTCGACAGCTTCTTTCATAAAAATAAAGAAAGGATTTTAGAGTTCAGATTTTAGCCTTTCGAGGTTCTTCTCGATCTCTTCAGCCACGTCCGCATGTATACTGTTGCCCGCTGAATCCATAGTCACCAAAAAAGGTCCGGCCTCTTCGACTCTGAACATCCAAAACGCTTCAGGGATGCCCAGTTCGTCCAAAAAGTGAACGTCCTCAACCTCTTTTATGGCGTTGGCCATCAGAGCGCCGGCTCCGCCCGTATACTGGCAGTAAACCCCTCCATTTTCTTCCAGGGCTTTCAGCGTTCGATCGGCCATGCCGCCTTTACCTATGATTATCTTCGTTCCGAAGCGTTCGATGAAGTCGTCCTCGAATATCTCCATCCTTATGCTCGTAGTGGGTCCGGCGGAAACCACTTCCCACTCACCGTCTTCTTTATGTATCGCGGGACCGCAGTGGAACATCGCGTATTTGGAAGGATCGAAAGGAACTTCCTCGTCGTCCAGTTCTAACAATTTTTCATGTGCGGCGTCTCTGGCAGTGAATATCGTACCAGTGATGTAAAATGCGTCGCCGACCCTCAGTTCAGAAACTTCTTCAGGATCGATCGGCGTCTCTAATACTTTCTTCATTTTATCACCTCTATATTTCCATCGGATGTTATTTTTACCTTCGACTGCCGGTTCGCCCAGCATTGGGGTACAACCGCCACGGGAAAAGATGCCGGATGCCTGTGAGCATATTCGATCTTTACATCTAGAACAGTGGTCTCTCCTCCGACACCCATCGGACCTACGCCGAGTTGATTAGCTTTCTCCATGAGTTCTTCTTCAAGGTCCGCTATCCTTTCTTCAGGATGTCTCTCACCGACCTCTCTCTGTAAAGCCTTCTTGGCCAGTTCCAAAGCAAGATCTGAGCCGCCGCCGAGACCGACCGCGACTATCGTCGGAGCGCAGGCCTTACCTTCCATCTCTGCTATATGTTCTAGAACTATCTCCTTGACACCTTTGATCCCTCTACCTGGGGTCATCATCTCCAGTTTGCTCATGTTCTCGCTCCCTCCTCCCTTGGGCATCACGTGTATCGTGACTTCGTCTCCTTCTACGATATCCCAGTGTAAAGCCGGGATGAACCGACCGGTGTTATCATCGCTGTTGGCATCGCTAATCGGATCGACCGCGTTCGGTCTGAGAGGGACAGATTCTGTGGCCTTTTTTACGGCGTTATCGATAGCTTTTCTTACAATACCTAGTGACTGAAAATCTTCTCCGGCTTCTATGAAAAAGGTCTGGGTACCGGTGTCCTGACATATAGGTCTTTTTTCGTCCTTACCGACTTCAATATTCTCCAATATCGCATCGAGCTGTACCTGAGGGCCTTCTTTTTCTTCGACTTCCTTCGCACTCCTCAGGGCCTCTTCTGTTTCACCCGTAACGCTCGTCACCGCTTCCCGTATAGCTTCAACGAGATTATCTTCTATCTCAGATTGATTCATATATATCATCTCCCGGGACTACGAAGTATGGTAAAAAGTTTTCGAGTTTATAAGGATAGGTCAGACACTTTTACATATCTCACACATCAATTCATCGATCTTTTCTGGAGTTATCTTATCCGCTTTTTTCAGTTCGTAGAGCTCTTCCGAAACTTCTTTTATTTTTTCTATCAGTTCATCACCGAGTTCTTTTTCGCCGCCTCTTAAACCTTGTAGATATTGTGAAACCGCAGGTTGAGTTATATCCAATATCTCAGATATCTCCACCTGGTTAAGATCGTACTCATTATACAATACATGTACGATCTCGGCTTTGACAGTGGGCAGATATTGGTTAACGAATTCTTCACACCGCATGATAATCCTCTACGGAATCAAAATAATAGGCCTTTATTAACATATCCCTTCCGCCGGGGGCGAAGACCAAAACAATATAATATCTCACCTTTCTTTAATACTCCGATGTACGACGTGGTCGAGCCCTGCTCCGATTCCGGCGCATATAGAGCTGTACCGGGCGAGGAATTAAGTTTGGAGCCTCAGTCTTTTGAAGAGGAACTGGAAGATAAGGGATACGAGATAAAATTCTCGTCGGAAGTCATCCTTCTGGTTGTTCACCCAGAGTTGGACGTCGAGCTGGGGATCTATCCATCGGGTAAATTACTGTTCAAGACCACAGATAAAGAGGTCGTTGACAGACTTTTCGACGAATTCAGCGAGATGGTAGAGGAGCAGTTCGATTCAAAAAAAACTAATCAGTGAGCATCTTGATCACTTCTGTGAACTTCTTGACCTCTTCTTCAGTGTTGTAGAGGTAAAAAGAAGCTCTGTTCGCCCCTTCCAATCCGTGATAGTTATACCAGGAATGGACGCACTGCATCCCACCCCTTAGAAGTATATCCTCTTCATCCAGCAAGAGGGTTATCTCGTGGCATCCAAGCTTCTCGAGTTTAAAATTGAATATGCCTGATCTTCTTTCCGGATCCTCCGGACCTATTATATTTACCGCGTCTTTCAATTCTTCGGTGGCGATCCTGTTCAACCTTGTCTCGTGCTTTTCTATATCTTTTAAACCTAAATTCATGACGTATTCTACCGCCGGTTTTACTGCAGCGAGTGCGGAGAAATTTTGAAGACCGGCCTCGAACTTTGCCGGTGCATCCTGGAGGGTGATATCAGAATACTCCGTATCCTTGACGCTCCCGCCGCCGTACATGAGGGGTTCTAACCGCTCCAACAGCTCTTCTCTCCCGTAGAGGACTCCCACTCCCGTCGGTCCCAACATCTTGTGGATCGAGAATGCTAGAAGATCGACACCGATCTTTTTGACATCGACGGGTTTGTGGGGCACGCTTTGAGCTCCATCAAGCAGAAAATAAGCGTCGTTTTCATGAGCGATATCAGCCACTTTAGAAGCGGGTATCGTTGTCCCGTCTAGATTTGAAGTATGTACCATCGAGACCAACTTTACGTCTTGATCCATCTTCTCCTTCAGATCTTCTATATCCAATTCTCCTTTATCGTCGGTTGAGACCTGGTCGTATTCTATGCCGACATGCTCTTTCAATTTTATCCAGGGTGCGAGATTACTGTTGTGCTCCTTATCCGTACTCAATACCTTATCGCCCTTTTCCAGCCCTAAACCTTTTGCTACCGTGTTTATCGCCTCGGTCGTATTCTTTGTAAAGACGATCTCATCCGGATCGGATGCGTTCAAAAGTTTCTGTACGGCTTTCCTGCCCTCTTTGATATGGCGGGTCACCCTCGTCGAGAGGGTGTGGGCGCTTCTTTTTCCTTCACATACCGGAAATTCAGTATAATATCTATCTACCGCTTTTCTGACGGGATGCGGCTTCAAACTAAGACAGGCGTTATCAAAGTAGATGTACTCATCTACCACGGGGAAATCCTCTCGTATCTTCTCTACATCCAATCCTTCACTCATCCTATCACTATCTGAAACTGGTTTAGTGACCCGTACTCGATCAGACCGCTCTCCCTATCAAGGTAGTCTTTTATTAACATAACGAATGATGATGGAGTAAATTTAATAAACTGTTTAGCTAATCGTACAAATCCGGAGATAGAGATGGCAGAATATAAGAAAGACGAGATCAGAGAAAAATTCAAGGATTTCTTTGAGGACGAGGAATACCACTCGGAACTGATAAAGGTGGCTGATAATTATCCAGATGAAAAGTCGATATTCATAACCTATAATGATTTAACACTCTTCTTTGAAGATCTAGAATTTCCACGGTTCGTAGTCAGGAAACCTAAATTATGTCTGGATGAGGCTGAGAAGGCCATAAAAGAAGTTTTAGGCGAATCTTATCAGGATGTGCACATCCACTTACGATTGATCGATCTAACTGGATCGAAAGAAAAGATGATAAGGGACTTGAGGTCGCGTGACCTTTCAAGTTATCTGGCCATAAGCGGTCTGGTGAGGAAGACCACGGAGGTCAGACCAAAGATATCTACAGCGCTCTTCAGATGCAGCAGGTGCGGTGAGAACACCAGAAAAAAACAGAGTGGAAGCGATATAGAAGAGCCGACCCAGTGCGCCAAATGCGGCAAATCCGCTAACCAGACCAATTTTACGCTCCTTCGTGAGGAATCTGAATTCAGGAACTTCCAGAATATAGAGATCCAGGAGAGCCCTGATGAATTGAGAGGCGGGGAACAGCCCCAGAGGTTGAAGGGGTGGGTAAAGAACGACCTGGTGGGACAGGTCTCTCCGGGTGACAGGATAACACTTAACGGCATCTTGGACGGAAAGCCCAAGAGGAAGAGTTCAAGGTCTAAAAGTAGAGTTTTCGATATCTACATGCGGGTCAACGGCATCGAGGTAAAGGAGTACGAATTTGAAGACCTAGAATTGAACGAGGAAGATAGAGAAGAGATAGAAGAGGCCGCAGAAGACCCGAGAATATTCGCCAAGATCGTGAATTCGATAGCACCGAGTATACACGGGCTTCGGACCGAGAAGATCGGCTTGGCTCTCCAGATGTTCAGCGGAGTCCGGAAAGAGATGCCCGACGGCTCCATAACGAGAGGAGATATACACATCCTTCTGGTAGGAGATCCGGGAACCGCCAAATCTCAACTCTTGAGGTACATAGCGGGACTTTCACCGAGAGGGATGTACGCCTCGGGAAAGGGTTCGACCGGTGCGGGTCTGACGGCCGCCGCGATAAGAGAAGATATCATGGGAGAGAGCCAGTGGGTTCTAGAAGCCGGTACCTTGGTCCTAGCGGACGGCGGCATAGCCTGCGTGGACGAGCTCGATAAGATGCGCGATGAAGATAGAAGCGCTATGCACGAGGCGATGGAACAGCAGACCATCTCCGTGGCGAAAGCGGGTATAAACGCCACTTTGAATTCAAGGTGCGCGGTCCTGGGTGCCGCCAATCCGGAATACGGTAGATTCGAAACGCACGAGAACATATCACAGCAGATCAATCTGCCTCCCCCGCTCATATCGAGGTTCGATCTTATATTCGCTCTGATCGATAAACCCGATAAGAAAAAAGATGCGGAGATAGCCGACCATATACTGAACCTCCACGAAGAGGGAGAGAGGATAGAAAAAGAGGGTGCCGATATAGAGAAGGAATTCGAACCCGAGTTGGATAAGGAATTTTTAAGAAAATATATAGCTCACGCTAAATCGATGACGCCTATTATGACGGACCAGGCGATGAAGAAGCTGGAAGATTTCTACCTGGACCTGAGAAGCCAGGGAAGCGGCGATACTATACCCGCGACAGCTAGACAGTTAGAATCTTTGGTCCGACTCTCGGAAGCGAGTGCCCGCGCACATCTGAGGGAGCAGGCGACGGTCGAAGATGCTGAAAGAGCTATAAGCGTTACAAAGTACTTCCTTGAACAGGTCGCGTCAACTGAGGGCGACACGTTAGATATAGATATAGTGGCTTCCAGCGTCTCCGCGAGTGAAAGGACCGTATTGGCTCAGATAAGGGACATCATCAAGGAGAAAAGGGGAGTCCACGAAGGCGGTGTTCCCGCTGATGACATATTGGAAGAAGCGGTTACCAGGGGCCTTTCCAGGGAAGAAGTCAGGAAAGAACTCGACAGGATGAAGACGAACGGTCAGATATATGAACCATCTCAGGATAGTTATGATCTTGCATGACGAGGTGTTTCAAGATGATAGTTAGCTACCAGATATACGAGCAGAGCGGCGATGTTCTTCTAGCCGCCTGCGACAAAGGACTGTTGGGTGACACCCTAGAAGAAGGCGATATATCTCTCGAGGTGAAAGAAGACTTCTACGGCGGTAACCTTATCGAGATAGAACCCGACTCTGAAAGGACTGATCTTGATACAAAATTTGAACGGTCGACCATCGCAAATCTTGTGGGAGAGAACGTGGTGGAGGCGGCCCTAGATGCCGGTCTCGGTGATGAGAAGGACGTCATGTGGATTCAGGGAATACCTCACCTGCAGATAGTTCATCTTTAAGGAGAAGACAATGATCTGTGTTGAGTGCGGTGCTGAAGTCGAAGAATTGACCGACGGGATGTGCAGGGAGTGCTACATCCAAAAGAAAGCTGATGTAGATATAGAAGATCCTATCGAGATCGAGATATGTTCCAGATGTGGAAGTGTTAGGAAGGGAGAAAAATGGATAGAAAGACCGGACTTACAGTTACTCATGTTGGATAGGATAGAGGACTCCCTATCTTTCTCGTCCGTTGTCGATAATTTCTCTTTTCAGGTGGAGTTCGATGAAGGCGATCCAAAGAATATATACGCCGAGCTAGAAGTCGAGCTGTTAGGCGAAGATACCAAGGTGGAGAAGGAGTTATCGACCAACATCATCTTGAAGAAAAGTCAATGCACGAGCTGCAGCCGTCGAGAGGGTAACTATTACGAGGCGA
>JAGXLI010000023.1 GCA_018334755.1 Thermoplasmatota archaeon | reverse complement strand
GGTTTAAGAAATGGGGATATGTCGTTAGGGGAGGTAGTCTTTCCCGGCAGGGCGAAGATGGATGAAAAAGCAGTCCGCATGTGATTCTATGCGGCCATATGGGTCAGTAAAATCCACCTTACTATGTTCTCAACCTAGCACGCCACGAGCGAGACTGTCCTATGTTCACGCTGACGGCTAGCATTCGAATCCTCCAACTATTCTTTCAGTGGTATACATATTAGTGGATAAAACACCTTCGGAACTATAAGTATAAAATAGTTTCCGGAGTTTTTCCACAACCCCTTAATCTTTGACAGTTTCACTGCGGCGAAACAAATAAATAAGCTTGAAAGATGACTTTCAGTGACTAAAAGGAAGTGAAAAGATGTCCGCGGGAAAAGATAGGACCATAAAAGAATTTGATTTTGATCCAAACAAAGTAGAGAAAGGATATACTGGAGAAAGTCTAAAGATCGATCTAGAAGAGTTAGATTTCGAAAAGAAAAAGGTAACGGAGCAGATGAAAGAGCTTTTCATCGGGGGAAGAGGCTTCGATCTATGGCTCTTGTGGAACGGAGTGAACGACGATACGGAATGGGATGATCCCGAGAACGAGATCTGCATCTCTTCTGGGCCTCTCGGTGGAGATTCCGTTTATCCCGGCAGTGGAAACAGCGTGGTCACGTCGATCTCTCCTTTAACAGGAGCCGTGATCGATTCTAATGTAGGGGGATATTTCGGTCCTTACCTTCTATTTGCCGGATTCGACGCTTTAGAGATTCAAGGAAAGGCCGAAGAAGAAGTCATCATCTACGTAGACGGTATAGAGGAAAAGATAAGATTCGATAGACCTCCAGAAGATCTACCCGAGGACTCGTATGGACTTTCCCGTGAGCTCACGGATATTTACAGCCAAGAAAATCCGAGACAGATATCCGTTGTCTCTTCGGGTCCAGGCGCTGAAAATGTGAATTTCGGTCTGCTCAACTTTTCCTGGTATGATATGGGAAGAGACGAAGTAAGGTACAAACAGGCGGGACGGGGAGGAACAGGGACCGTTTTCAAGGATAAGAATATAGTCGCTCTGGTCGTCCGATCCGAGGGTGAAAAGAAGGGTATAAATCCCGACGATCCAGAAAGGCTTAAAGAAGTCAGGAATAAACACGCCAAAGAGATAAACGAACTGGATTCAAAACAGCATCATATGTCGAAGGTCGGAACGGCCCATCTCGTTCCGATAATGAACGATTTCGATCTACTCCCTACTCACAACTTCAGATATGGGAGTCATGAAGACGGTGACCAGATCGGTGAAGAAGTTTATGAAGAGAAATTTGACGAAGGTTACGACGGCTGTGTTAAAGGATGTACGGTACAATGCGCCCACTGCGTGACGGACTTCGAGATCAGTACAGGACCTTATGCCGGGGAGAGAGTTCTCGTAGATGGGCCTGAGTATGAAACCATAGCCGGTACCGGGAGCAACTGTGGTATCTTCGATCCAGACCATGTACTGGAGATGAACTTTTACTGCGACGCCTATGGCCTAGATACTATAAGTGTGGGGACCGCGACCGCTTTCGCCATGGAATGTGCGGAGATGGGTCTGATACCCAAAGATGTGATGGACGATGTCACACTAAAATTTGGAAATAAAGACGCGGCGCTTAAGATCCTGCACCAGATGGCCGAAGGTGAAGGTTTCGGTTCTATAGTCGGCAAAGGCGTCAAAAAGATGAAGGACATATTTGAAGAGAGATATGACGCGGACAGAGAGACCATGGAAGACATAGGTATGGAGTGTAAAGGTCTTGAATATTCAGAATACGTTACGAAAGAATCTCTAGCGCAGCAGGGCGGTTACGGTCTAGCTCTCAAAGGACCGCAGCACGACGAGGCATGGCTGATCTTCTTGGACATGGTACAGAACCTGATGCCAACTTTCGAGGACAAAGCAGAAGCCCTACACTGGTTCCCGATGTGGAGGACCTGGTTCGGTCTGAACGGT
Organism: Thermoplasmatota archaeon; assembly: GCA_018334755.1. GTDB lineage: Archaea > Thermoplasmatota > Thermoplasmata > Halarchaeoplasmatales > Halarchaeoplasmataceae > Natronoplasma. Next base: position 29,239 of record JAGXLI010000023.1, on the reverse strand, counting down.
CTCTGCAAACTTCCTTGGAACGATATAACTCCAGAAGATAACGAAGAGACCGAGGAACCGGCCAAAGTGATGAAGCACGTCCTGTGGTATTCACAATTCTTTTCTTCGGTGACGGGAAGAGAAAAGGAGCCGGAAGACCTGATACGGGACTCCGAAAGGATTTACAACTTCCAGCGGATCTTCAACCTGAGATTGGGTTACGGTACCAGGGAATATGACGAGATACCCTTCCGTTCCGCCGGTCCCGTGACCGAGACAGAGTATGAATCTCGTGAAGAAAGATATGATGATCAACTGAAAAAAGAGATCGGGGTAGATCCAGAAGGTAAATCCACTGAAGAGAAACTGAAGATACTCAGGGATCATAGAGAAGAACAGTATGAAAAATTGATGGACGCCGTTTACAAACGAAGGGGATGGACCGAAAACGGAGTTCCAACGAAGGAAAAGCTCGAAGAATTAGATCTAGATCGGATACCAGAGGTAATAGAAAAGCTGGAAGAACGGTAATATCCTCGATCCCCGCTAATAAAGTTCTAGGAATCCAAAAAAATTAAGTACTTTAGATACATATTTTAGTGGGTTACATGAAAGACACAAATAAAAATAGCGGATATGGCTTATTAGGGTTAGGATTGGGAATACTCGTATTGACGTTCGTTTTCGCCCTCTATACCTTCCTAAATCCAGGATCCATCAGCCAGTTCTCCGAACTCGTGCCGGATGAACCTTCGAACGGAGAGATAGTCAAAGGTGTATGGCAGGGCGTGAGCGTTCTGATATACGTGATAGCTGCCCTCCTACTATGGATCATGGCTAGTGTGGGGAGCAGGATAACGAAACATGGTATATCGTTGATAAGATCGCCGGAGAAAAAAGAGTATGTTGGAACTTCTAGTACAGAGGAACAAAGTCAAGAAGAACGTAGGAGTTTAGAGAAAAGGGAAGAGGAAAATCCTCCCCCGCCTGAAGACGATACCACGAGATACTGAGAAAGGTGGAATCCGGTTTTGATGGTCAGGATCCGTTAAAAGTTTCTTATCTTCCCTGTGATGTCCCAAATAGTTCTTCGACTTTCTCGAACTCCTTTTGATCTCCGAGTAAAAGTATAGAGTCACCCTTTTTCACTTTTAGATCCGGCGGTGGGTTGGTCTCCTGTTTCCACTCGACCCCTTTCGATGTTTTCTTCTTCTTGACGACGGAAAGTAGGGTGGCATTGGTCTTCTTGCGGATCATATCAGATAATTCTCTTACCGTTCCCTGTAGTTCCTCTGGAAGTACATATTCCCTTATATCGTAACCCTCTGTCGCAGTGGTGATATCTTCGATGAGATGTGCGACGTCAGGCTCGAAAGATGCAGAGGCTATCAACCTACCGGAAAGCTCAAAAGGCGTAGTGACAAAAGTGACGCCGGCTATCTCCATCGTTTCCTTCAATTCACTTCTCTCCGTTTTCACTATCACTCTAGCATCTTCGTTCATCTCCTTCACATGGAGAGCGGTGATCAGATTTTCACTGTCATCATCCAAACATAGAAGTACCACGTTCGCTGAAGGAACTCCAGCCTGTTCTAGTATATCCATATTCGAAGGATCTCCGTAGAGAGGAAAAACGTCTTTACCTTCTGCCTTCCTTTTGATCTTAGGAATGTCGTCCTGGTTATTCGAAACAATGGCGATCTTCCTCTCCTCTGTCATCAGTTCTTCCAACGCTATCTTCGATACTGGCGTCCATCCACACAACACAAAATGGTTATCATATCTACATTTATTCAAACCGAACACCCCGGCTAGATTTGATTCTACCACAAGAGACATCACAACACTCGCTAGGTATCCCCAAAGGACGACTCCTGACGAGCCTAGAACTATGAACATGACACGGCCACCTGTCGTTACCGGCGTATAATCACCATAACCGACTGTCGTCATCGTCACCACCGCCCAATATATGCTATCGAAGAGCGAGATCGGTTCTCCCTGATGTCCTGCTTCAAAGTAAAAAAACAGTACACCTGATATCAGAACTATCGAAAGGATGACGACGACAGCTTTATACGTTCTCTTGACGATCCTTTGGACATCCATCGGACCTTTAAAGACGATTTAAGATATATCTCTTTTGGATTTCAGTTCATATCATCGAAGTCGTCCTCTTGCCCTTCTTCTTCCTCTTCGATTGTCCTTTCCTTCCACCTGCCGGTCCGGAAGTACAAGTAAGAGAGTAATGCGATGATTATATTACTCAGCGTCATGCCCCACCAAACCCCGAGTATACCTAGGTTTAGTCCTATTCCAAAGGCAGGGAATGCTAGTATATAAGACAGACCCAATCTCAATCCCATGATCCTGCCGAGTGAGAGGACCATAGCAGGTTTCGTGTGACCAGTTCCTCTATAAGTGGAGTCGAATATCCTGAAGATGCCGAAGAACGGTATCGATATGACGAAGATGCCTATAAATCTAGATGCTTCTGTGACTACCGCTGAAAATTCTGCAACGTTGCCTTCATCTAGGAAAAATGCGACCATCGGCTCTCTAGCCAGGTAGATGAAGATCGATATCGCCACCATTATCACTCCAGCTACCAAGAGAGTCTTATAGACTATCTCCTCCGCTCTTGACTGCTGTTTAGCACCTATATTTTGACCTACCATGGTCATGGCCGATCCTGCAAAGCCCCAGATCCCCAGGTTGATCATCTGGATCACCCTCTGACCAACGCCGTAAGAAGCTATAGGTACCTTTCCGAAGTGGGTGATCATCGCTATCAATCCGACGAATCCTAAAGAGCTTCCTATCCTCGCTGCCGAAGCTGGCAACCCTATATCGAATATCTTTTTCACCCATATTAACTTGAGTTTGATGTCCTTCAAGGACAGATTGATGTCCACTTTGTCATTGAACAGCATGTAGAGGCCTATTGAGGCCGCTACACCTCTGGTGGAAACAGTAGCGATGGCGGCACCGGTGACTCCTAACTGTGGAAAAGGTCCGATACCCAGGATCAAAAGAGGATCCAATATGACGTTAAGTACGACTCCGAGCCCCCTTATGTACATGGGCGTCTTCATATCGCCAGTACCTCTAAGGATAAATCTAAAGGCTATGAATGAGAACATCAGTGGGGCGCCGAGGAAGATTATCCTTACGTAGTTGTGAGCTAATGGATAAACGTCCGGGCCGGCCCCTATAACGTTCCTCAGCAGCCAGCCAGAAGAGAAAAATCCTATGACCCCGCCGGCGAGGCTGAGAAGGAAAAGTAAGCCAAAAACTTGGCCCGCGGCTTCGTTAGCTCTCTCATCTCCCCCGGAGCCGGTATGCTGAGATACCAAAGAGATACCGGCTGTAGCTAAACCCATTCCAAGAGCATTTAGGACCATGATCAGGGGGAATGAAGTCGTAGGAGCTGCAACGGCAGCGGCGCTCACCCTACCCAGCCAATAAGTATCCGCTAGATTGTAAGCTGTCTGCAGCATGCTCCCTACGACCACGGGCCATGCTAGACTGAGTAAAGTGGGGATGATCTTCCCGTTGAGGATCTGTTCTCTTCTCTCTTCTACATTCCCTCTCATAGCGAAGAGCCTCTATTCTAGGAGTAAGTCTTCGATGATCCAGTCCAAGGAACTTCTCAGCTCTTTAGTAGCATTCCTGTTCGTAGAGATCTGCCTCGCTCTTGCTCCGTCGATGGCAGAAAGTATTACTGTAGCTGTTTCTTCAGCATTTACATCTTTGAAGCGGTTCTTTTCTATCCCCTCTCTAATGATATCCGAAACCACTTTTTTAATATATTGATCGTTCTCGGTTATCTGTTCCCGGTATCTTTCATTGTAAGGTGCCTGTGATCTGATCTCTAAAAGGGCCGTGTGAAAACTTTCAGTGGTCTCCTCATCGGCTAAACCGAAAAGCATGTTGTCTATCAGTCCGTTCAGCTTTTCTAACGGATCTTCTGTATCGGGCACCATCCTGTCTTTGAAACCCTCTAGGAGAAACTCTATAAAATTGACCAATAGTTTTTCCTTGGTATCGTAATGATAGTGAAAAGTTGATTTACACTTATCGGATTCGTCTGCTATTTTTTTCATGGTGAGATCCGCGTAGCCGTGTTTACAAAGGGCCCTGAAGGTCGCTTTCATGGCTTTTTCTTTGACATCGTCGGGAATACTTTCGTCCGGACACATACGTATTGACTGATTGGTCAGTCAGGTTTAAAAACTTTTCGATAACTTTTCAGAAAAACACCGGGTTCAACTAAATCTTCCTCTCTGTAAGAGAAGGACGGAAACAACCATCAGAGAAACAAGATAGGCTCCCACGCTTCCGAATAAGATACCTACTCTAGGGTAAAGAAAGTGAACGGCGACCGCATAACTGACCACGCTCGGCGTACCGAAGATCATGGATTTCGCACTGCCGCCTACAAATTTTGGGCCGTGTTCTCTAGTGAATATCAACATGGTCGAAAGGAATATAGCCGGGAAGACAGAAAAGATACCGCTCAGGACTGGATTTATGTTCGAGAGAAATACGGATATCGCGATCACGGTCCCTGCGATGACCCCTCTAAAAGCTATCTTTTTCGGAGTGTACTCAATATCTACCTTACCGACCGATCTTATCTTTACCTTCTTCTCTAGGATCAAGAAGGAACCTATCATCAGAACGGCGTAAGCGAACAGGGAGATGTAGATATGGTTCAGTTCAGTAAAATAAAGCAGAGAAGAGAGTACGCTCCAGATCACTAGGGAGATGGTTACCGTCTCTGCCGTCCTCCTGTAAGCTAGAACCGCAAAAGTGAAAAGAAAAAGGATGTTGATGCCCATCTCGGCTGGAACAACTGAAGCGGACTCAGAGGCGAAGTCGTTCCCGCGGTTAAGCGCGATGAAAACGAAGGCGATAACTATGGTAGAAGGAAGAGTACCCAGGATCCCTCCCAACTTCGTACCGTAATTTTCAGCTATGACAGTTATCACTATGACTATCAGTGCGGAAAGGACGAAGGGCGCCACGATCTGATATATTAACGGGATCACGGTCTGGCTAAAGACCGATCATATAAAAAACCTTTTCAAGGCTTGGTTCAAACTATTTCAGCCTCGAGTCGAGAAAACCTTTCTCTAAGGGACAAGTACAATCCCCGCAAACTCTAGCTTCTATCTCTTCTGGATCATCAGAGCTTTCTTTATCGCCCTGATAAAGTTTCCTCAAACACTCAAGACATCTTTCTATTTTTTTATTCATCTCTTAGACCCCCTTTTACAGTAACTCGCAGCCTGATCATCTTTGATTTCCCGCTTTTCGCATGCAGCCATCGCCATCACCTATCGGATCACTTTTTTCACTGTTCAGTATTGTTCAAATACTGTCTTTACGATATAAAGACATTCGGGTGAGAAGAGGAGCAAATGTGATCAGTAATATCACTCTGACCCTTTTCAGATGATTCTAAGGTCAGAACGGCTTCTCGTAGTCCTCGTAGATGACATGTTTGCGGAGTTTGTTCAGCTTTTCTTCAAGTTCGGCTTTCTTTTCCTCTTTCCAACCTTTGCATCCCTAAGTCAGAGACCGAAGGGGTCGTGGAGGAAAGAAAAAAAGAATGATTTGGAGAGCGCTTGCATAAGTAAGAAAAAAACTCTTCTGGTATAGATATGAGCACTATAACAAGGTTCGGTGTTATCGCTCTGATAATAATAGGCCTGATAGTTGGGCTGATACTTTTTCTTTTCCGGCGCCCGTAGACTGGAGTTTCTGTTTAAGGTCCTCTTCCTTCTATCCATTTTTTCGATCTTTAACTCCTGCTGTTCGATGACTTTAAATAGCATAGTAAAGAATTAGTTAATGTATGGCAGAGATAGTTATCGACGAGGACGTAAGGCACGGTAAGCCCGTGATTAAAGGCACTAGGATCACGGTGGATGAGGTCCTCGGGATGTTGGAAAGCGGCATGACGTATGAAGAGATCAAAAAAGAATATGGGCTTAATGTCGAGCAGATCAAGGCAGTGATAAGACACGCTGCAAGCATGGTGAGAGGAGAAGAAGTAAGGGATGTACCAGCATGACTGTCAAGTTCTTTTTAGATGAGAACATGCCTAACTCTTCTGTAGATATGTTGAAAGATTTAGGGTATGAGGTTGGACACGCTAGAACTTCTGGACTGAAGGGGGCTACGGATGATGAAATCTCAAAATACGCTAAAGATCAGAAAGCCATACTAGTCAGTAGGGACCTGGACTTTGGAAACGTATTATGGTATCCGGAAGGATCCCACCATGGTCTTCTTTTATTGAGATTACCTCACGATTTTACAGCGGAACAGATCACTCAAAAGTTGGAAAAATTCCTCAAAGAGATAGAAGTTGAAAAATTAGCTGGTCATATAACTATCTTAGAGCTTGGAAGATACAGAGTGAGAGAAATATAAATCTAAGACCAGTTCAGAACGGCTTCTCGTAGTCCTCGTAGATGACTTGTTTACGGAGCTTATTCAGCTTTTTTCAAGGTCGGCTTTCTCATCTTCGATACTTTGACTCGCATCTTCATAGATCTCTCTATCGATCTCTCCATCCGCCAGTCTTTTAGCTAGGGAACTTTTCTTTTTATCGAGTGATGTGAGCTCTTTTATCGTCTCATTGTTTCTCTAAAAGAGTATATATCAGAAATCACTTAAGATGACTTAATTTTTTGTTTTGTACTCGTTACAATTCTGGCAATACCATCTCCCTTCTTCCTTTATGTATCTAAGTTGTTCATCACATTTTGAACATCTTGCTATATCTGTAGCTTTTTGTCTAGTTTTTTTTACTTTCTCCACTTTTTCCTGAGGGGATGCGATTTGTCGATCTAGGTTCTGTTCTTTATATTCGTGGCAGTTGTAACAGTAAAAAGCATCATATTCCTGGATATATTCCGTTTTTTGTCCACATTCAGGACAGTATTTATCATTCCTTTTTTGGGTTTGATTATAATATGGTGTTTCTTCAGATCTTTTTCTTTTCCTATGGATCGTTATTGCCAAAGAAAAGACAATTATAAATATTAGTATGATGAGAAAATAAAAGTCATAGATAAAACTAAGAATACTTTCATCATTACTTTCAAGTTCTTCATCATAATTTGAGATCGTTTCTTTTGTTTTGCTTATAGTTCTAGCATTATTAGCAGAACCAGAACGACCTGTAGTATTTCCATCGTAGTACACATCAGGGTTGGAGAAGTGCAAAACTTTCTTCTCATTACCGAATACACTTTGACAGGCCATAACTGAAATATACTCTTGTGATGACTCTTCAATCGACCATCTCCATCCAGCTGAATAATTATAGAGTTGGGGACCTGGAGTATTAAAATGGTCTCTAGAGTGTCCTGCACCAAAATTATGACCTATTTCATGTGTGAATGTACTTCTTGATGATGCACTTTGTACACTAACAACTGAAAAAGCATTAGAAGGGTTGAGTTGATCTTCTGAGGTGGGTCCTACTGATATACCTCCAACGGTATAATTTTCATCCTTTTTAACAAATAAAGAAACTAAGTCAGCTTCCTCGGAAGTTCGTTTATCATGGATATAATCTATATAACCATCGTCATCGTTTTTCAATCTGTTTAAATCAGTTTTTAGATCATCACCTGTCTCAAAATAATCTACTTCAGTGGTATGAACTAAATTAAGATCTAGATTTATTTGACTATTATTCATCGCTGTATTAAAATCATCTACAGATTCATCTATGATATTTTGAATGGTTTCCTCATTATTCGAGGCCCATGAATCGGCACTAGGTGTGTAAACGACCATTATATCCACAACAGTTGTTTCATCACTTGCATTAATTTTATCTGAATCTTTAGTCCCATTTTCCCTTCCCTTCACAGATAATATGCCAAAAAACGCAGGGGTCATCAAGAAAAGCACTACAGAAAAGACGATCATCTTTTTGTAGACATACTTCATTCTTTCCTATCCCGATGATACATTATAGAAACAACTAATATTTTTTACTGTGAGTTAAATATCGATTTTTCAGTTATGGTTGAACTTTCACTTATCTCTTCCATTCTTTCTTTTTATCAATATTACTCTTACTTCCCTCTAGCAAAGGTTTTCTACTGAGTCCCAATATGCCAAAGTTTTTAATCTTTTTCAATCTACTTTGATGTTTTTTTCTATCCCATACCAGTGGTTAAATTAGCGAAATGGATGAGAACTACCTTGCCTGCTATGGGTGATATCACGGAAAAAAAACGGGAAATTTTAAACTTACCTCTCACAACACCAATCTGATGTTAAAATTCATCATAAGAGCGACCTCCAAGATCACAGTCTGTGACTACTGTCGCTTCCACAAGCGCAGCTGGACAAAGTATGAACCCGGGAATCTCCCTTCGAATCGTCCCGAAGATACATCATTTAAAATAGCCGATGAATATATCGAGAAGGCTGAATTCAAGAGCAGAACCGATATTGCGAAGAAGATCGGTTCCTTTGATCCAGAAAGGGAGACATGGCATTTTAACCCAGCCAAAGGAAGTTCGATCGGTGGATATGAACTTAAAGAGATAATCGATGAGCAAGTGAATAAATGGAGCAAGGAAAATGATCTGAGGCTTTCAGATCTGGTAGATTATAAGGAAAAGGGCTTCGAAAAATTGGGATGACTTTCTTTGATTCCTTCAATATATCTCAGCACTTCTCAGTAAGTTTTCGTCTCAAAAAGTCGGTCATTTCCTAACCTTCTATCTTTTTTACGTTCAGTGCCTTGAACCCCCTGTCTCCGAGCTCACTGTCGAACTCCACTCTATCTCCCTCTTCAAGGGAAACTCCCTCCTGGAGTTCAGTCCGATGAACGAAGTGATCTTCTTCATCTCCATCTGGTTCGATGAAGCCATAACCTTTCTTCTCATCGAAAAATTTTAAAGTTCCCTTCATATCGTCTCCATCGATTTTATCAATATATACAAATTCCGTTTCGTATACTTATACGTTCGGATTGGATTTTTCGTTGAGCCGCTGTTCCTCCTTTAAGGGATGACTCTCAGAAAAGCAAAAATAACACGTTTTCGTTTAACTTACTAGACATTGTAGATGTATCCCTATTTTTCATTAACGATTTTCGGATACTACAGGTAATAAAATGTTGCGGAAGGTTTAAATGGTTAGGCTGTAAGTACAATTATATAGTTAGAGATATCAATATTATAGGTCTTGAGGCCTACTCTTGTGATCTGAAGGAAATATAAGATGTGTAACTGATCAGGTCGACGTGATCGTTAGGTTCTTTCTCATGCCCAAGATCCCTATGCAGAAATAAATAAATAGCCAAAAAAAACCTCTCTATCTTAAACGAGAAGATCTATGTGGAGGTGATATAGATGAGTGAAAATAAAGAAGTTGAAGAAGAAGAAGAGGATTCCAGCTCCGTAGAGAAAGTAACAGAATGCCCTGAATGTGGGAGTAGGCATCTTGCTCAGGACTATGATAGAGGGGAATTGATCTGTGAAGATTGTGGGCTGGTCATCGACAATCAATATATCGACGAAGGTCCGGAGTGGCGAGCTTTCGATATGAAGCAGGAAGAGGAAAGGGCTAGAACCGGCGCTCCCATGACTGAGTTGATACATGATAAAGGGCTATCCACAAGTATAGATTCATCCAACCGTGATTCCTCCGGAAGAGCGATCTCGAGCAAGAAGAAGGCACATGTATATCGTTTAAGAAAATGGCAGAGAAGGATAAGGGTCTCCGACGCGACGGAAAGAAACCTGGCCCATGCGTTGACGGAGATGGGGAGGTTGGCTTCGATCATGGGATTACCTAAAAATATCAGGGAGACTGCAGCGGTCATTTATAGGAAAGCTGTCAAAAAGAATCTTATCAGAGGCAGGAGCATAAAAAGCGTGGTAGCTGCATCATTATATGCCGCCTGTAGGAAAGCTAGCGTTCCAAGGACCCTAGATGAAATAGCGGAACCCACATCTTCGGGTAGAAAGGACATCGGAAGGACTTACCGATTTTTGAGTCGTGAACTCACCTTGAAACTCAAGCCTACCAAGCCTCAGGATTACCTCGATCGATTCTGCAGTGAACTCGATCTGAGCGGCAAGGTCCGAAAAATAGCAAGAAATATAATCGATCAAGCCGAAGAGCAGGAGCTCATATCTGGAAAGGGCCCGACTGGACTAGCCGCCGCTGCGCTCTATATAGCGTCCATAAACGGTGGTGAGAGAAGGACTCAACGTGAAGTCGCCGATGTCGCCGCGGTCACTGAAGTAACTATACGGAACAGGTACAAAGAACTCGTTGATAAACTCGATATAGATATTGAGGTTTAAAACACCTTTAACTTTCTCTAATTGAGGCTGACCGATAACCTCCCTTTTCCCATACCCCTCTCGATAGAATGATTTTTTTCCTCCAAAAGTGAAGGTTTTGGTCAAAAATGTCTACCCATGGGGCCTAAATTTTATTTACGATCGAAACTATAAGCAAGAGTCAGCGAGTTCCTTGATCTCCTCCAAATTTTTTTCGATCTCGGCTATACGTTCCCTTTCTTTTTCCTCTATCTCTTCGATTATCTCGTCTATCGGCTTATCCAGGTAATAAGCGTGGACCGGCCTTCCTTTCCCTTGGCTCTCTATATCTCGCTTGGTGACCCATCCAAGGTCTCTCAATTCCTGCATCGCTATGGAAACCTCCGGTTGCTGTAGGTCCGTAGCGTCCTCTATCTCTCTCCTTTTGGTTTCATCTTGGCTGGCCACGAATACCAGTGTCCGGGCCGTGTTCTTTTGAATACCTGCTTCTATCAATCTATTGACCAGCTCTCCTTCGTCGTCCGTCAAATCTTTTTCCGCCATATTTTCACTTTTTGAGCGGTTAAATATCTTTATACCGATATATAAGTTTAACTCCTTTTTTGGTGAATGTTGTAGTATTCGAAAATTTTTTTCTCTTCTCCACCGAAGCAGGCGAAATTTTCCTTTTGTTATTGATGTCTCAAAAAATAAAAGCAAAGACGTTTACACCTACGAGCTCGTTAAAACCGTGGGTTTAAATAAAGTAACCTGATAGCAGTGGTAAGCGGGGTTAAATATGGAAGATTTAAAGATAGAAAACATTGTAGCCTCTTCTTCGATTGGGGGGGAATTGGACCTGTGGGAAGTTCACGAAGCGCTCGATGATTCCGAATATGATCCGGATAGTTTTCCCGGTTTGATCTTTAAGCTCGAAGAACCGAAGACATCGCTGTTACTTTTCTCCAGCGGAAAAGTCGTATGTACCGGCGCCGTTGCAGTTGAAGAACCGCAGAAAAGTGTGGAAAAAGTGAAAAAATTGTTGAACGAAAATGGCGTCGAGACCGCAGATGAAGTAAAAGCTGAGATCCAGAATATGGTGGCATCTTATGACTTGGGTGCAGAATTTAACTTGAACTCGCTAGCCATCACTTTGGGCCTTGAAAGAATAGAATATGAACCGGAACAATTTCCTGGTTTGGTCTACAGGTTCAAGGATTCACCGGTTGTCTTGCTTTTATTCAGTTCTGGTGAGATGGTATGCACCGGAAGCAGAAACGAAGAGCAGCTAAAAGAAAGTGTAGAGAAAATTGAAGATGAATTGGATAAAGCCGGCCTTCTCTCCTAACATTTACCCGACGAAATTTTTGCAGGCGATACAAGAGGTTGAGAAGAAGAGTTTGGTTATTCCGCATTCACCTATAAGATCCCAAGGCTCGTTCAATACCTTTCCCCATATTCCTTCTTGATCTCATCGATATCGTGGAGTATAGGACCTTTTTTTATCTCGTCGTAGATGTATTTCATCGACATGACGTCGTCCTTTGCGTACGTTTTCAATTCCTCCCAATCGGGTTCTAGGTCTCGATCAGTCATGTATCTCGAATAGATCCTGCCGACGTCTCCGCCGTCCAAACCAAGCAGTGAAGATTCGTAACCGAGCCTACTCGAAACGTCGTACAGCTTGGAGCTGCGGCAGGGCAGAGCAGCGTGTTTGTCCGACCATTCCATAAAGTCTATCTTTTCGACCTCTTCCCATATATGCTTCCTATCTGGATCATACCGCCCTATGAACTCTCCAAGGTGCTCGAAGTCGAACTTTTTTCCGTACCAGGCCAACAGGCAAGTATCTTCACCGATCTCTTCCTCAAGATAATCCATGAAATGCCTTATGATCCGACCTTTCTTGTCTGGATCCTTCTCCAGAAAACTGTGATATTCCCCATCCCTGTCGTCGGATAGACCGATATGCCATATTATATTTGGCTGGAGGGAATCAGTCTCTATATCGATGAAGAGCCTGTGCCTGCCCTTCAGATCGTTTTCTTTTATCCTGAACACCGATTCCTCTTCGAGCGATCTAGCGGAACACACCCACTTCGTACTCCTGTAAGGACCTATCCCTTCGTAGTCAAGTATCTCACGGGGATTCAAACCGCTGAGATCATCCCTAGTAGAGATCCCCATATTCTCGAGCTTGGTGGAGAATTTTCCACCCAAGCCGGGTATGGCGGCTAGACCGACTTTCTTCGAGTCTAGGAACTCTATATGCGGTCTTTTGCCTGTCACAAGGTTCGGGATCTTGTCATCACCGAGACCGCTGGAAAGCCCGAATCCGTATATCCTGTGTCCACCGTGTTCGGGTTTCTTCCCGGCCTCTATCTCGGTGGACAATATATGGAGATCATCTTCACCCTTCAATTCATCGACGATAGAAGCGTTAGCTAGTGAAAAATCAAAACTCGAAGTATCCATCTGCTCCCTGATGAGATCGGTTATCACCAACTTTCTTTTCCCTCGATAACCGTTGAAGTCGAGCTTTGGAGCTGCGTCGGAGTCTCTCAATATCACCAGGATCTCGTCATCAAGATTTCTCTCTTTATAACCGTCGACAGAATCCATGTGGATCGTTTCGTACTTCGATACACTCTCCACCTTCCTCTTCAGTTTCCACTTCATCTGTGTGGTCAGGCTGATGTCGGGTTTGAAATATTCTAAAATATCCTCTATCTCCTTCTCCGAATATCCCCAGACGGCTCTCCCAGGTAGATGAAGTATCCTCATCATCTGCCTATCAGGTCGATGAAACCATAAAAACCTTATTACTGAAGGGAATCTTTTACCGATGGACGAAAGACAGATCAGGTCTTCATATCCTGATTACGAGGGGCAGATAGAGTTCTCCACTGAGATATCCAAAAAGAAAGCTGACCATGAAGACAGCGAAGAACTTCATCCCGAGCTGAAAGAGCATTTGAACAGGAACGATATATCCCTGTATTCCCATCAGGCGGAGGCTGTAGACAGCTTCATCGACGGAAACGATGTATGTATCACAACCGGAACCGCCAGCGGTAAGACGTTAGCCTATGCCCTTTCTATAGCGAACGTATTACGTGAAAGCGAAGGCTCCACGGTCCTGTTGATCTTTCCAACGAAGGCTCTAACCAGAGATCAAAAAGAGGAACTGGAAGATATATTCGAGCTATTGAACATGGACATCCAACTGGGACTCTACGACGGGGACGTTTCCCCTGAAAAGAAAAGGGAGGTGAGAGAGAAGGCTGATCTCATACTCACTAATTTTACTGGGCTGAACCTTTACCTGAACTCCCATGAAAAATGGGTGAGTTTTTTCGAAAACGTGAAAGCCGTTGTGATAGACGAGGCACATCACTACAAGGGACTGCTCGGCATGCACGTTGCCTGGATAATCAGGAGATTGAGGAGGATCTGCAGATACTACTCGGAAGAACCGCGCTTCATACTGGCGAGCGCAACCCTCGGCAATCCCGACCAGCACTCCAAGAACCTGGTCGGGAGATCCTTCGATATCATAGTGGAGGACGGCAGTGAGAGCGGTAAAAGGACATTGATGTTCTGGAATCCGGGGGAGTTCCACGAGGAGATAAGCCAGAGGAAGAGCACACATCGGGAAAGCAGTGAACTGCTCGCCTATCTGGTGGATCGGGGCTACCAGACCCTGATGTTCGCATCCTCTCGAAAGATGACGGAATTAGATGCGCTTTGGGCGGAAGATATACTTGAAGAAGAGCACGACAACCGGAGAGCCGTGATCGAACCGTACAACGCGGGACACTCCAAAAAAGAAAGAAGGAGAACAGAGAAAGGATTGAGGGAAGGCGAGATCGACGGAGTAGTCTCTACGACAGCTCTTGAGCTCGGGATAAATATAGGCGGCATAGACAGCACTTTACTGTCCGGATATCCGGGATCTAGGATAAGTTTCTGGCAGCAGATCGGGAGAGCGGGAAGAGGAGAGGAAGAGGTCCTGTCTGTCCTGATCCCGTTCAACAGTGCCCTAGACCAGTATATCGTCGACAATCCCGATTACCTGTTGGGCGAGTCTATAGAGGATGCCGTGATCGACCTATCCAACAATCATGTTTATTCCAAACACCTGTTATCCGCCGCCGAAGAGCTCCCGCTCACGGAAAAGGACAAAGATCTGTTCACTGAAAGATTGGAAAGAGCCGCTGAGATGTGGAAACAGGAGGGCAGTTTGGGCGGTGACATGCGGACCGGCTACAGGTACCTGAGGAACGACTTTCCGCAGCAGAACATAGACCTCTACTCCGTGGGCGACGAAACTTTTGAAGTGCAGATAAAGAAGGATAGCTCCGTTGAAACCATGCTAGATATAGAAAAGAACAGGGCGTATCGTGATTATCACATGGGAGCTATCTACCTGCATCAGGGTGAGTACTACGAGGTGACTGAATTTGAAGAGGGTGCCAGACCTAAAGTGGTTTTGGAACCGGTAGATACGGATTACTACACCGTGACTCTGAGAGACACTTCTATCTCGGATATAGAGGTAGAAGAGGAGAAAGAACTGGGCGATTTCAAGCTGTGTAAAGGCACGGGGAAGGTCCGCATCCATTACTTCGCATACAAGAAAAAGAGGTTGACCGACGATGAAGTATTGGGGACCGAGAGCACGGGATTAGAGCCTATCACCCTGCAGACGCAGACCACATGGATAGAGATCCCTGATCAGATCAAGAAAGATCTAAATGACAAGGCCTCCGAAAAGATAGCGGCGGGAGAGTGGCTCGAGGGACCGGAGTATCACTATCAAGGAGCGATACACGCCGCCGAGCACTCATTGATACACATGCTCCCCCTGCTGATGCTCATCGACGAAAAAGATGTAGGAGGCATTTCGACGGCTCGTCAGGATGAACTCAACAGAGGCGCCATCTTCATCTACGACGGGGTAGAAGGCGGTGTGGGTTTTTCCCATGATGCCTATGAAAAGTATAGTGATCTGATAGAGAAAGCGGTCAGCAGTATGAAAGGATGCTCGTGCGGGAAAGTTAAAGGATGTCCCGCCTGCACCTTCTCCGCCGACTGTGGAAACGATAACGATCCATTGAACCGGGTGCTCGCTATCGATCTGCTGAGCAGGGTTGAAACAAGTGATGGCGACGATCATTCTTGATATCCTACAATGTTTGGTCCTGGTTCAATATCTTCAAGCTTTTCTTGTAGAATTGAGAGTAAAAAAGAAGGAAAAAAAAGAGAAGAAAAGCTGTTAAAGATGCTTGATACGAGGGTCGAGAGTTTAACAAAAAGTGATCCAACTGAAAAGAAAGATCTAGAAAATTTGTTTCCTGGGAATGTAAGAGTGCTAGAGATTAGAAATTTCATCGAGGAGGAGGAAAGGGTTGATGCGGATAAATTGAAAGACATGAAAGAGCAATTAGATGAGCTCTAGTGAGGGAAATCACCCCCCATACATACTTGTAAATATACCAGAGCCACCGGAGGGATTTGAACCCTCGATCTGCTGATTACAAGTCAGCCGCTCTGCCGAACTAAGCTACGGTGGCAATTTTCTGCGAAAATTCCACCTAGTCGCCAATGTGAAATTGGCTCCTACGGTGGCTTCTTATTTAGTGTGCGTGTGAGGCAGTGAGTTGGAAATCCTTTCCGACGGACTGCCGAACTAAGCTCCTCACCAAAAACTCATCGTTTTTGGTTCATAGGGTCGAAGAGGCGTTTTTGGAGGTCTTTACAATTACTGTCATCCATCGAGATGTATAAAATAAATCTTCCGCTTTTTTTGCTTTACCGAACGGGAGTTAGATCGTCCCTTAATTTAAAATAGTATGACATGAGTTGTAGTACGTAAATTTATTATGTACTACGACCTTAAACTTTTCAAGGTATTATCGCGTACGATTATTACCCATGAGAAAGTTTTAAATAAGGGGACAACATTATAATATGTACTACATTAGCCCCGAATAGTGTATTACGTTGTGTTCCTTTGTAGGACACAGCGTAGATCTAAGGTGTCAATACGATGGAAAAGAAGATTTCCTTAAGGCTGTCAGACGAAAACCTGGAAGTCATCGACTCCTTTATAGCAGGACATGACTTCAGTAATCGCTCTGAATTTCTGAGGGAGGCAGCGCTCGATTATATCGAGAAATACAGCGGACCGACCGATCAGAGGGAGATACCGGAAAGGATCAAACTCCCGAAGAGGCTCAGGAACAGCATTTATTATCTAATACATATGGGACACTATAACAACTGGCAGGACGCGATCCACGAACTGGTGAGAGAAGGACTTTTAGACGAGAACATAGAAGAATTGGAAAAGCAGTATGACGGTTTCGGTAAGATGAGCGATAAAGTTGAAACTTTCAAAAAGATGGCAGAGGAAGAGAAAGAATACATGAGAAGATGATACCCACCTTTGTAGTAAAAAGACCCCGGAAAAGATTGGAGGAATAAATAGGATGGATGCAAAAAGCCCCGAATGCCCTACGCCCGAAGACGAGTTTGTGAATGAAACAGCTAAAGAGATAGTTGATGCACTGCTGTATAAACCAGATGTGCACGTGATCGGTGTTGGCGGCTGTGGCTGCAACACCATAGAGCACATAACGGAGCAGAACATGGACAGTGTAAAAACGGTAGCGATAAATACTGACGACAGAGTACTAGACGATCTGAACGTGGACAGACAGATGTTGATAGGTAAAGAGGTCACGGATGGAAACGGAGCTCAAGGTGATCACACTCTCGGAAAGAGAGCAGCACAGAAAAGTGAAGCGCAGATCTTGAAAACGATCGAAGAAGCCGATATGGTGGTTATAGCCGCTGGATTAGGTGGAGGCACTGGTGGTGGTGCTTCCAAAGTGATAGCGGATATAGCCAAGAGGAACGGCAAGATGGTCTTCACCTATGCTGTCATGCCCTTCTCCTCGGAGAAGGAAAGACATGATAGGGCGGAAGACGTACTCGATCAGATGTCCAAGATCAGCAATGCGACCACTGTCTTCGAAAACGACAAAACCCTGACATGCGGAGAACAATCGATGGCAGACGCTTTTGCTCTAGCGGACAAGATGCTCCACAGAGTGGTCAAAAAGATCAAGATGAATTACATTACCGAGTTCTTCGACGAGATAGGACTCGATGCCATGGGCTTGTCTGAAAACATTTCTGATGTAGAAAATGATAAGGAAGGGGAAGAGGAGGTTGAAGAACCTCCGGTTCTCAAGGCCCTAAAGTATGTAGATAAAAACGGCGATGATGAGCCTGAAAGACCAGAACCCGAAGTAGATGATGGAGAACCAAAATTGGAAGACTTTCTAGAAAACTACGCCCAATAGGTCTATAGGACCCCCCTCTCCTTCTCCTTTTTATTTTTTTTGAATCTGTATTTTGGTAGAATCTGACTTACAATTTTCTCTTGAGTCATAACCTTCGACGATTTTAAGAAATATTCCCTTAGATCGCTATTTTACCCTGTTTTATCTAGAGAGAGATGTGTGTTCGGTGGTCTTGATCTCCACCTCATCGGGGTCGCCATCCCAACCTTCCTTCATGTACTCTGTTTCGACAATAGTCGTAATCCCGCCCCTTACGTTCCAATCTCCTCTTACCTTTATGAACTTCGGTTTTACCTTCTCGACAAGGTCATCTAATATCTTGTTTGTCGCTGTTTCATGGTATATCTCCTTGTCTCTATAACCCACTATGTAGTACTTGAGTGATTTCAACTCTATCAGATATCTATCCGGAACGTAAGTTATGGATATGGTCGCAAAATCCGGCTGATCGGGTTTACCGGGACACAGACAGGTGAACTCTGGACAGACTATCTTGATCTTGTATTCTTCCTCTCTGAATTCGTTCTCTATAGTTTCTAATTCCATATTATCCCGCTTGTGAAGGAAACCATACCGCCAATAAAGTTCTTTCTATCTTCGAAGCTTTCTCGACTTCAAGGTAAACCGTATCTTTCTAAAAGATATAAATAGCCCTGACGACAATAAGGGCACCCTTCATTTATCGAGCTATAATATTCAGAAACAAGATAGGGATAATCATGAAAACTGCAACTATCGCTCTAGGTGGGAATTCGTTGATGAGACCAGAGGATCACGGCACAGCACAAGAGCAGTTCGAGCGGATGGAGAGTACCTGTGAAGGTCTAGCTGAGATGGTCGTCGAAGGCTACGATCTCGTGCTGACACATGGAAACGGCCCTCAAGTGGGAAATATACTCCTTCAGAATGAGATAGCTTCACACAGCGTACCGGCTCTACCCCTCGATATCTGCGGTGCGGAATCTCAGGGCCAGATCGGCTATATGTTTCAACAAACATTAGAGAACGAATTGAATAAGAAAGGTCTGCAGAGGACGGTATCGAGCATAATAACCCAGGTCATCGTCGATGAAGACGATCCCGCCTTCAAGAACCCCAGTAAATTCATCGGACCAGGTTACAACGAATCTGAAGCTGAAAGGATCAGAAGAGAAAAAGATTGGGATATCAAGGAAACATCAGAGGGGGAATACAGGCGTGTCGTTCCCTCTCCCAAACCTCAGGAGATAGTTGAAAGAGAAGTCTTAGAGGACCTAGTCTTCAGCGAGAACGAGGGACATATAGTCGTAGCGGCTGGCGGAGGAGGCGTACCCGTCGTGAAAGATGAGAACGGACTCCTCAGGGGGGTCGAGGCAGTGATCGATAAAGACAGGGCTAGTGAGGTCTTGGCCGCCGATATAGATGAAACCTTTTTCGTGATGCTGACTAAAGTTGAAAAAGTTTACCTGAACTACGGGGAGGAAAACGAAGAACCAATAGATTCTATGACCGTTACGGAAGCAAAAAAATATCTAGATCAGGGACACTTTCCACCTGGTAGTATGGGGCCCAAGATAGAGGCCTCCATCCATTTCCTGGAAGAAGGTGGCGAAAAAGTCCTGATAACCTCTCCCGAAAATCTCTTAGATGCGCTGAACGAAGAAACCGGGACGTACATCTATCCCGGGTGATCCCATGAGAGGAGCTAACAGAGTCGAGGGTCTGAGCGAATCAGTGATAAGGGAGATGACGAGGAAGGCAAAAAAGCACGACGCCGTAAATCTATCTCAGGGATATCCAGACTACCCGACTCACGAGAAAGTGATGGAAGAAGCGAAAAGAGCTATAGATGAAGGGCTCAATCAGTATTCGGTGACTTGGGGCAGGGAGAAACTCAGAAAAAAGGTAGCTGAGAAATTAAAAAGATTTAACGAAATAAATTACGATCCAGAATTCGAGATCACGATCACTTGTGGGTCCAGCGAAGCAATAATGTCGACGATGCTGGGCTTGATAGAACCGAAAGATGAGGTTCTGATCTTTCAACCTTTTTACGAGAATTACGTTCCCGCCGTATCCATGGCTTCAGGAACTCCCGTCTACACTACGATAAGTAGAGAACAGGAACTGGATAGGGAAGATATAAAGGAAAAGATAGGAAAAAACACCAAAGCTATAATGGTCAACACACCCCATAACCCGACCGGAAAAGTCTTCACGGAAGACGATCTCAGATTCATCAGAGATCTCTGTATAGAAAATGACGTGATCGCCTTCACCGACGAGATGTACGAGAGGATGATCTATGAAGGCGAACACATCTCTCTCGCCTCCTTGGACGATATGTGGGAACGAACGGTGACCATCGGAGGTTTTTCCAAAGTTTATTCAGTTACGGGCTGGAGGGTCGGTTATGCAGCCGCTCCGAAGGAGATGATGAAACCTATCAGGAAAGCTCACGACTACACGACCGTCTGCGCTCCTACACCGTTTCAAGAGGGAGCCGTAAAAGCTCTAGACCTGCCGCAGGATTATTATGAAAACATGTTGGAGTATTATAGAAACGCGAGAGACTTCGTCTATGAGAATATAAAAGAAACGAAGATGGACGTGTCCAAGCCGCAAGGGGCATATTACATGTTGGCCGGTATAGAGGATTATGAGATGAACGATGTTGAGTTCACTAATCACCTCGTAAAAGATAAGGGTGTAGCCGTAGTGCCCGGGTCCTCTTTCTATCATGAAGGCGGAAAGGACCTAGTGAGGTTCTGCTTCTCACAGGATATGGATCTGCTGGAGAAAGCGATGGAAAGGATCAAAGATTAATAGCTTTCAGATCAATCTAATAATTCACCCGGTATCCTGAATTCGCCGCCCCAGTACAGAATACCTTCTTTCCTTTGATAATTTTGTTTCTTTTTCGCATTCACGACGTTCCCTACGAACCAATTGTGGTCTCCTGTTTTTACCTGTTTCTCCAGCTCACATTCCAGGATAAGACCGCATTCTTTTACCCCGGGAACCAGGATCTCTTTACTCTGTTCTCGGGTCAGATCGAACTCTTCGAATTTATCGTGTTCTTCTCCGGATACGCTCCCGCAGTCTTTCACCTCTTCGAGCATGTCCTTCTCAGGCACGTTCACGGTAAATTCTTCATGTTCTTCTAGAAGTTCGAATGAATGCCTTTCAGGCGCGATCCCGGTACCTATCATGGGAGGGCTTATAGAAAAAACGTGGACCATGGCTGCAGTGATAAGGTTAGAGTTGTTTCCCGTGCCGCTCCCGATCAGTACGGTCGGAAAGTGTGGAAGGAATTTGATCCCGTCACTTGGAGACAGATTTTCTTTCATAGAGATTTAATCAGAAGACAGGCTTATGAATCTTTCGCGCCCTCCTAGCTTTCTTAAAAGACTTATATAACATCTACCCATAATCCCAATCATGATAGAGAGACCACGCGGTACGAGAGATTTTGGACCGGAACAGATGGAAGTCCGAAGGAAAATAGAGAACATACTTAGAGATAAAACTAAAAATTTCGGATATCAAGAGGTACTGACTCCTACTTTTGAACATACCGAGTTGTTCCTGGAGAAATCTGGTCCATCGATAGAGGAGGAGATCTACTCCTTCAAAGATAAGGGCGGAAGGGATATCGCGCTGAGACCGGAGTTCACCGCGTCGGTTATGAGGATGTACGCCGAAAGCCTGAAAGCGGAATCGAAACCTTTGAAATTGTTCTACTTTGGGCCCGCTTTCAGGTACGAAAGACCGCAGTCCGGCAGATATCGAGAGTTCTGGCATTTCGGAACTGAATTGATAGGTGCGGACACGGCGAGGGCGGATGCAGAAAATATCGCTCTAGCCTACCGCTGTTTGAAAGAAACGGGTCTAGACGATATTACCATGAGGATATCACACCTCCAGATCTTAGAAGACTATCTAGATGATAAAGGATTCTCTAGAGATGAGAGAGAAGAGATCTATCATATGATCGATAAGGAGGAAACGGAGAAAGCACTGGATAAATTCGATCTGAGTGAAGATTTCAAAGAACTCATCGAGAGTCCTTTCGAGGATATCCCGGACTTGATCGGAGAGACCAGTTCTTACAAATATCTGAAAGATGTGACGGATATCTTGTCCCTATACGGCGTCGAGAAGGAGGATTACGAGATCGACCTCAAGACCGTGAGAGGCCTCGATTATTACACTGGCGTGGTATTCGAGATCGAGGCTGAAAGACTCGGGGCCGAGAAGCAGATCTGCGGTGGAGGTGATTACAACCTAGGAGATATATTCGGTACCGACATCTCTTCCAAAGGATTCGCTATCGGTTTCGACAGGCTGGTACTAGCTCTCGATAAGGAAGAGATATCTTTCGAGAAAAGCAGGAACGGCTGTTATATCGTTCCCATAGGTGAGGAAGTTATACCTTACGCCTATGACATATTGAACGAACTGAGAGAGGATGACATAAAGACAGATATAGATCTAAAAGGAAGGAGCATCGGAAAAGCTTTGGGATACGCTGATAAAGGTGATTTCAGATATTCCATATTGGTAGGAGAAGACGAGCTCGAAGAAGGAGAAGTTACCTTGAAAGACATGACCTCTGGGGAACAGGAAAGCATAAAAAGAGAGGAACTCCTAGGAGCGGTAGGAACTGATGAAACTGAAAGTTGAACACCTTCAGGGGAACGTGAACAGAGTTATAATCGTACTTTTCATCCTTTCTTTATTTTATACATCGAGCCTTTTTCTAGCTCCTCTAACCTTGGAGCCCGGTACCGTCACCGAGTTAGACGGGAACGCAAACATGGTGGACTATTCAGAGAAGTGGGAAGAGTTACCTGTTTACCACCAGGCCGTTTACCTTTTCAGTGATTTTAACTGTCACCAGAAGCACTACCGTTCCTATTCCGTCAACGGTAACCAGATGCCGGTGTGTGCCCGTGACGTCGGCATCTTTATCGGCCTGAGCGCCGGTTTTATCATCATGGCATTCGCAAGGGGAGGCAAAAGACTGAAGGATCAGCTACTCGACGTGATCAACGTTGGACCGGAAACATCAGAGAGAAAAAAGACGGCTATCTTGATCATATTCGGTGCCCTATTCATCCTTCCGATCGCCCTGGATGGAGGTGTTCAGCTGGTTACGAGTTATGAGAGCTTCAATGCATTGAGAACAGCGACTGGACTTCTCTTCGGACTCGGGCTTTCTATATTTATCTCTTCGGTACTATTGGCATCGGCTCCGGTCGGCCATTACAAAGATATCGAGAGATCTGAAAAATAATAAAAGAGAAAGTAAGGATTTTTAGTTCCTTATTCTCAGGAGGTATTGGTCAAAATCTTTATTCTTCAGTAGCTTCCCATGTGCCGGATCCATATGCGGCGTTATTCTTGATCTGCCAGTCGCCAGAAACTTCTCCTCCGTCGGAAGTGAAGTCACCGGACCATACGACAGATCCAAATCCAGCTTCTCCTTCAGCTTCTATCGTTCCGTCGGAAACGGTCCCTTGGATATCCCCGGAAGCGTCACCTGTAAAGGACCCAGTCACGTTTCCTTCATCGAAGTCGACGTCCATCTCCAATGTTCCGCTGTAGTCATCTTCGCCTACTGTACCTTCCCAGGTTCCTGTATATGTAGCCGTTCCACTCAGATCGCCGCTTCCTCCGCCGTTTCCGTCGTCTTCGCTTTCATTTCCACTACTATCATCACTCGTACAGCCGGAGAGTGCGAATCCGACCAAGATCAGACCGATCACCAAGACCGCAATATATTTCCTATCCATTATACCACTCTATTTTATCAAGGCATCATAAATACTGCCTGATTTAATACTTTTGGCTGGAAAAACATTTTCTATTGAAGGCAAAGCTTAAATACGATACCTTCACTGAATGCTGTTGAGGATCTACGATGACTCTCTGGCAAGGCAAATCAAAGCGGAAGATAACCGGCGGCAAGAGGACCTATCACAGGAAGAAAAGAAAGTTCGAGATCAGCAGAGATTATGAATTCCCGGTGATATCAGACGAAAAGAGAAAGATCGTGAAGAGCAGAGGTAACAACAAAAAGGTCAGGGTCGCCGGGGCGGAAAAAGCCAACATTTCAGACGAAGAAGGTAACGTGAACCGAGTGGAGATCAACAACGTGGTAGAAAATCCAGCCAATCCCAACTACGTCCAGCGGAATATATTGACAAAAGGTGCGGTGATCGAAACGGAAGAAGGGAAGGCTAAGATAACCTCAAGACCTGGACAAGATGGCGTGATCAACGCTGTTTTGATCGAGGAATAAGATAATGGTAAGAAAAGAGAGAAAGACATGGATCATCTATCCCGAATATTTTGATAAAAGCAAATCGAGGTCGGAGGGGAGAAGGGTCCCGACGGAGTTATCCGTGTCCTCTCCAAAATTGAAGGAAATAGGCGCTATTTTAGACTCTTTGGACATCCCTAACCGGTTGGAAAAATATCAGCATCATCCGGCTAGCTGGTACGAAGGGAACGGAAGGGTATTCATCCCTAAACAGAAGGGCAGTAAACAGGAGATACTCAAGATCATCGCTGAGAAATTGAAAGAGCGTAAAAAAGAGCAGTGAACGATCTTTCAAGGTGTTTCTCTTTTTATCTTCAAATATTCCACATCTTCTTCGCCAGCGTACGCGAAAAGAAAATCCTTTCTAACGCTGTGTGCCACCCGAACGGCCCTAGAAACCTCGTACCATCTGTACTTACGGTCTTCGCCCACCGGTTGAATGATATACTCGGCATGGATACCGTCAGGGTCGTCTGCGTAGGCCCGGAACGGCGTCCCGTACTTGAAGCCAGTTTTGGGGATCAGACCTCTTCTTCTGAGGTCTTCGTATATCTCGTACTTGAGTTCAAATCCTTCACTATCCTCGGTATATTTTTCTTTTAATTCCTTTGAGGTGAGGTACTTCTCTGTCTCTATATCCTTAACAGCCATGATCTCATTTTCCTTCAGATACAAAGTTTCATAAGATGATAACCTGAGAACACCGTTATCTTCGAACCCGTAAAAATTGCTATCGAGAAGTCCTTCGAAGTTTTCATCGATCATACATCTATCCCCGTACATCGTAGCTTCTAGCTTTTTTTCGTCGAATCTTTCGACACTTCCGTTTAAGTCAATCGTCGAAAATTTGTAGTACGTGACATCGCCTTCCTCATCCACTACGGCGGTCAGCATCGTCTTATCAAGGTTGGAGATCTGATGTTCAGCGTCTAGGATTTCCTTTATATCAAATACGCCTTTCTCGCTATGGGTACAAAGCCAGTATTTCGAAGGCGTTTGACCGGGTCCTCCACCTCTGGGAAAGACCCTGTAAGAGGCGGGGTCTGATGCTTTCTTCAAAACGTATCCCCTCAATCTCATATCTTTATATGGGAGGTATTCTTTCATGAATCTTTCTTCCGAAGTCCTCTCCAGTATCGCTTCTTTACTTATAGGTCCGCCCTCCTCGTCCTCTATCTCCAGGCGTTCGGCTTCTAGGAGATAGATAGCTTCGTGGAGATCCAATTCAAGCCCGCCGCCGGATAGGGGTTCTCCGAAAAAACCCTTGTTGTGCAGTCGGTTGGCTTCCTTCTCGTCTTCTACCATTACCTGACCATCTTTGAGTATTCCAGTCATGAAAGACTAGTGCTCTCAAAGGGAAGGAATTATAAAAGTATATTCTTTTCATATCTCTGTAGATAAGATGTGTGCAAAATTCTTGGTCATATCGGATATCCACGGATCCTTGAAAAGCTTGAATAAGGTCAGAGCTGCCTATCACAAGTACGAACCGGATTTTTCTGTGATCTGTGGGGACATCACCCATTTTGGTTCTAAAGAAGACGCAGTTGACATTTTAGAAAAAATACCTACGGAGATCATAGGTATCACTGGTAACTGCGATAAAAGAGGGGTCGAGCAGGCGTACCCGGAAACCGACAACCGGTACATCGAGCTGAAGATGGTAGAGAAAAAGGGTATAGATTTTATCGGCCTTTCCGGTTCTAAATACTCCGAGGAAAAAGTCCGAACGTTCAAAGAGAGAGCAGTAGGGGCGGACGTTTTAGTATTCCATCAGCCGCCTTATGGTTATTTAGACGAGGCCTCGAGAGGAAAACACATAGGAAGTAAGAAGTTAGTGTCAGTTGTGGAAGAACTCAAGCCTAAATTAGTCCTTTCCGGGCATGTTCATGAAGACAGAGGTACGATTAGAGAAAAAGGTACGGTTTACATGAATCCCGGACCCGCGGGTGACGACAAACTAGGTTTTGTTGAGATAGAGGGTGAAAAGGTAAATGCTCAATTGATTTAGACTTTGCCTATATACAATTATTTACTTAATCTTTTTATTTACTATTGTTTTTGTTTCTATAACACAAAAAGGTAAATACGAATATAGATTAAATTAATTTAATACATACTTAACAGTTTAATTTTTAAAATATAATCCGAAATAAAGCTTATTCAATAAATACACATAAACAAGAAAAACATTAAAGCATAAAATATTAGGCTATAAACAAATATAAACAAAAATTTTAGGCAAATAGGAAAAAATGCTTTTGCAAGCAATCTAAAAACCATTTTTCCTTTAGAGTACTTTCTATTTTTCTGACGCCATATATAATAGAAATTCCGACGTCTTTCCTTTTCATATTTAAAGTTAACGTCGGATTAGTTATGTTTTCCGACATCCTCCGTTTTTGATATTTAAAGATTAGGAATTTTCACCCGTATTCTTACAAAGAGGCCGATCTTTTGCTTTCTTTGTTTCTTAGGGGCTATCCTCCGCGTCCTAAATGTAGTATTTTATCGAGTTTTCCGTTTTTTCGGTGGTTTTTTAGTAAATTAGAATAACCATGTATTAGTGCTTTAAGTTTATATTTTAGGAATAACGTAAATGTTTAAACTTTTTTTAGATTATTTTTAATCGTTGTTTTTCGTATTTATTGCACAAGTATAGATTAACGATAATGTTTTAAATTTTGTATAGAAAAGGAAAGTGCTAAATTTTTTCCCATAAGATAATCCCTTCCTAAAATTTCTACTTCCTTTCGACCCTCTATAGTTCCTATACACTCATTATAATTATTGAAAAGATAGCCCGGGGCGGATTCGAACCGCCGTAACAGGCTCCAAAAGCCTGTATGATTGACCACTACACCACCGGGCTAGTTTGTTAGGTCGGTGGTAACTTGGAAGCTTCGCTTCCGAAGCACCACCGGGCTGCTGCGAACTATGAAGTCTACAAAATGATAAATTATATAACTGTTTTCACAAGAGTGCCCAAGACACTAGGATGGTCAGAACGAACTGCAAGGCAAAGGTCAGGGTAACAGCATAGGGCAGCGTCTTGGCAAGGGTTTCGGACACGGCGTTGATCCTGTCGGTGTTTACTGGTCCCATCAATTCTATATTTTTCAAGGTTCCGCCGCTGACCGCGACATCGACAGATTCGATGTCCTTGACGGCTTCTTTCACTAACGCTTTAATCTCACGGATTATCTTCTCTTTTGAAAAGTTATTACCAAGCGGTTCATGGCTGTGCAACAGAGTATTGACTTCGTGTGTATCGGACGTGTGTACCTCGGATATATCAACCATATCTTCTATCTCTTCCTGTATATCTCCCCGAAGAACAGGGACCATATTGTTCGCGTCGACCAATATCTGTGCACTCCTTTGGTCTTTAACCTCGAAAACCGCGACCTTGATCCCTTCTTTCCCTATACCCGGTTCGTCATAATCCTTATTCGATGAAGTACCCATCTTGAGATCTTTTCGTTCTAGACTATCAACTTTTTCGAAAATTCTTTCAGAATTACCTATGATCTGAGTGGCTTTCTTAGAAGGATAAAACACGCCGTTCACCCTCTTTTCTCCGCAGTTGTGTGAATCTATCACGCCCACTTGAGAAAAACTAAAAGATTCTCCACGCTGAGAAATTATCTTTCCAACGGAAGCGTGAACATCTTCGGTCGGCTCCGGGTAAAAGGAAAGGTTTAAAAGTAGATCGGAGCCAAAACTCTGCCCGCCCACTATCCCTTCTTCTTCTATCCTGACAAAACGGCTGGCCTCTGAAGAATATTCCATCTCATCCAGATCTTCATTTATCGACCTAGGAAGCCTCTTACTATCCTCTTCCCTGACGGGATTGAGAGCATGGGTTGAGGGGACATGGAATGTGAAAACATCCTCATATCCTTTCACCGTTTCGTCTAAAATAGTCGGTAATCTCGAGCCGCCAAGACCTTTCAGTGGTCCAAGATGAAAACCAGGTAACACAAAAAGGGCTTTCCTTTCCTCTCTCTCGTTCCTAAAAGAAAAGACGGTGTATTCCACTTCGCCCTCTACAGAGTTGGTACTGAAAAATTCTTCCAATTCTTTTTTACCTTCCTCTTCGCCCTTCATCGTTTTCACTATCATGTTTATCATCTCCATGGTGGAGATCCCAAAAGCTCTCTTGAAGGGCCTGTTAGAGGCGATGATCAGGATGAGTGTGAGAAGATATCCTATCGCGAGTGAGTAAAGATAGTAAAAAGAATTGCTGAAACTGAAGGTGTAAAATATCATGAAGAAAGGGAGAGGAAGTATAGATTGGATAATACTTGAAATACTTGACCTCACAACCTTGTGCTGGAAGCAGGAATTTATGATCAAGAATCTAAATGAGACGGGAAATGCTATCGAGATCAAGAGGGCAGAAGCGAGTGGGATTTCGATAAAGATCAAGACTGAAAAAGTGATGAGAGAAGACAAAAGTGAGATGTTGGAGATCAGACCCGAATCTTTCATATCCATCTCATACGAATCTAGAAAAGGAAGGGTCACGGTGGAAAGGAAAGCCGGTATAAAGAAGATACTAAAAATTTTGAAAAAAGCTGGAAACCCTTGACCCAGAAATGGAAGATAAAATAGAGAAGAGAGTAAGAACATCACGATTATCTGGTAAGGAAGACCGGCTCCGAGTAAGAAGATCAATCGTTTTTCCTTCTCAGACGCCAATACGGATCTTTCCATGTTCTATTTGATAGAGCTGACCAGTGCTTCCATCTTTTGTTTTACAGCGGAGGACTCCTCCAAGACGGTACCGGTAACTATCACATCGGCTCCAGCTTTTGAAATCTTCGCGGCCTGCTCGGGCTCTCTTATCCCTCCTCCCACTATCAAACCGATATCGAGGGTCTCACTGCATATCTTTATCATATCGGTCGGGACAGGGTCCGGCGCTCCAGAGCCGGCCTCGAGGTAAAAAAGGTCCATACCCAGATATTGAGCGGCTAGACCGTAATTGATCACCTTCTTCGGCTCATCTCGCGGGATCGGATCCGCGTCTCCGACTTCCGCTACTGTCATACCCGGTTCTACGATCGCGTAACCCATAGGCAAAGCCTGGACGCCCATCTCTTTTATGAACGGGGCGGCCTCTATCTGCTCGCCTATCACTTTTCTCAGATCTCTCGAGTTGAGCATGCTCATGAAGTAGATCGCATCCACATGTGGAGAGATCGCTCCAGCCTCGGTAGGGAAATGGATGATCGGAAGGTCGATACTCTCTTTCATCGTTC
>JAGXLI010000022.1 GCA_018334755.1 Thermoplasmatota archaeon | reverse complement strand
TTCAGGATACTCAGGAACCCCCAGAACCTTCTGAAGACTGAATCGAAACAACAAAAAACTAAATCCCTTTCCATTATTTTTTATAAATATATGGAAACCGGTCTTTTTTGATGATTATTAGGATCATAATCGTTTCCAAAAATCACAAATGTTATGTAAGACAACCTTAATCTATACTCTAAATGAATTTAAATGCTCCCGGATCTACAGATGAAAGTTTGTTGAGTGAAGAAGAAACGATTCAAACATTAAAATCTATTAGCCAAAGAGATTTTCGACAGATCTCTTTAACCCTCTTGGAAAGGATGGGTTTTGATATATCCTCTTTGGAAAAAAGAGAAAAAAGCGTGCTTATCGAGGGAAACATCGAAAGAAAGGGCAAAATACGGGATTACCTGATCAAATGTACTCGGGCTGAGGAGAACCTTGACGAGGAGATAAGAGGACTGCACAAACTTTTAGGTTGGGAAAGATCTGGGTTATTCCTCACAACCAGTCTTGAGGAGAGAGGCGTAGAAGAAAGGATCGAGTTTGTGGGAGCGACAACTTATTACAAACTTTTGAAAAAATTCGATATTCTTTCTCAGGTAAAAAATCATCGGGAGAGACTGAACGAGAAGGAAAAAAATGAAGAGCTCAGACAGGAACTCGAGGAGAAGGATTCAAAGATAGGCGACCTACAACAGGAAGTAGATGGATTAGAATCTGAACTATCAGAGGTCAAGGAAGAAAAGGAAAAAGAACTCGAAGAGAGGGAATCCGAGATCACTGACCTAAAAGAGGAAGTAGAAGGATTAGAATCTGAACTATCAGAAGTCAAAGAAGAAAAGGAAAAAGAACTAGAAGAGAAGGATTCTGAGATCACCGACCTACAGGATGAAGTAGAAGAACTGAAATCTGAAGTATCGGACCTTGAGGAGGAAAATAAAAAGATAGAAAACAAGTTCGAAATGGAGAAAAATCAACTTAGTAATACCTTGAACCTAAAACAGGAAAGGATTCAAGAACTAGAATCTGAATTATCAGAACTCGAGGAGGAAAAAGAAAATAAACTAGAGGAGAAGGATTCCGAGATCGCCGACCTGCAGGATGAAGTAGAAGAATTAGAATCTGAGTTATCGGAGGTCAAAGAAGAAAAGGAAAAAGAACTTGAGGAGAAGGATTCCAAGATCACTGACCTACAGGATGAGATAGAAGAACTGGAATCTAAGTTATCAGAGGTCGAGGAAGAAAAGGAAAAAGAACTTGAGGAGAAGGATTCCAAGATCGCCGACCTTCAGGATGATGTAGAAGGATTGGAATCTGACTTGTTGGACCTTAAGGAAAAAAAGAAAGAAGAACTGGAGGAAAAGGATTCCAAGATCATCGAACTACAGGATGAAGTAGAAGGATTGGAATCTGAAGTATCGGACCTTGAGGAGGAAAAAGAAAATAAACTCGAGGAGAAGGATTTCGAGATCACTGAACTACAGGATGAAGTCGAAGGATTAGAATCTGAGTTATCAGAAGTCAAGGAAGAAAAGGAAAAAGAACTCGAGAAAAAAGATTCCAAGATCGCCGACCTTCAGGATGATGTAGAAGGATTGGAATCTGACTTGTTGGACCTCAAGGAAAAAAAGAAAGAAGAACTCGAGGAGAAGGATTCCGAGATCATCGAACTACAGGATGAAGTAGAAGGATTGGAATCTGAAGTATCGGACCTTGAGGAGGAAAAAGAAAATAAACTCGAGGAAAAGGATTCCGAGATCACTAAACTACAGGATGAAGTCGAAGGATTAGAATCTGAGTTATCAGAAGTCAAGGAAGAAAAGGAAAAAGAATTCGAGGGAGAGGATTCCAAGATCGCCGACCTTCAGGATGAAGTAGAAGGATTGGAGTCTGAAATATCGGAGCTTGAAGAGGAGAATGAAAAGATAGAAAACAAATTCAAAATGAAGAAGAATCAACTTAGAAATACTTTGAACCTAAAACAGGAAAGGATCGAGAATCTACGAGAAAAAAAGAAAGAGTTAGAGGCGGCTTTGGAGGACGCTGGAGTCGACGTAGCAGATGAGGAAGAGTCCCCTGAAGAAGGAGATATAAAAACAAAAGAAAGTGCGATCGAAGAATTACAGACCCTAAAATATGTCGGTCCTGAGCTTGCTGAAAGGATATATGAAAGCGGTTACAAAAGTGTAGAAGATCTAGAAAAAGCCTCTCAAGAGGAGTTGAGTGAAGTTAAAGGGATGGGATCAGCTATAACCCAAAAGATCTTTGAATATCTTCAGGAAGATTAACCTTTTAGAGCTATGGAAGAATCAGAGCTCATTTTTACCGGTCGAAAAAAGACAAATTCAGCTTTCAAATACCTTTTCGATCTCTTCTAAAACTTTTTCTTCATCGAATGGCTTTACGATATAACCCCCGGCGCCGTTATTCATCGCTTCAGTGATCTTTTCATGCTGCCCCACGGAAGTAACCATGATAACTTTCTGCTCTTCATCTTTTTCTTTGATCTTGGGGAGAGCTTCCAATCCATCCATCTCCGGCATTATCACGTCTAAAGTTATCAGATCAGGATCATGTTCTTCCATCATCTTTAAACATTCTTCTCCGTCGGCTGCTTCACCGACTATATCGTAATGTTCAGAGATCAGATCCCTCAACACCTTACGCATGAAATTAGTGTCGTCAACTATCAGGACACTTTTGGGCATGGGGATGTCATTTTTCTAGACATATTTATTATTTCTGTTTATCTCTCAACGATAAAAAAAGTCTTGACAGAAGGTATTATAAATTCCTTTTTATTTTTTAAAACCCTTTCAATCTCAACAGATTCTTGATGTGTGGGAAACAAATATATAAACGTAGTAGATTAGCGTACTTATATTATGGAGAACAAGCAAAAAGAAGAAACAAAAGTTAAACTGACCGAAAAATTAACTGAAGATAATCTCGCTCTTTTAAGAGAAATCCTTGAAACCGCTGCACGGAAATCTGGAGAATCTATCTCCAAGATGTTAGGGACTACCGTCGAGACGGAGATACTCAATATCTACAAAAACCCGATAGACCTGGTTGAAAAGGAGATAGAGAAGGAAAATTTAGGTATCATACTCTATTCTGAGCTTAAAGAAGGCGAAGGGGGCATCACTCTTTTTGTGATGGATGAAGAAAGTGCGATGAAACTTTCTGGACAACTTCTAGGAAAAGGGGATGAAAAATCTAAGGAGCTGGGAGAGGCCGAGAGAAGCGCTTTAAGAGAAGTGGGGAATATTCTCCTTGGAAATTTTCTTGCAGAGATAGGAGATTATTTTGACATCCCTATACTGCATACCCCGCCAGAATTGAAACACGATATGATAGGGGTTTATCTAGAGAGCCTTTTAGGCTATTCTGATGAGCTTGAGAACAACGCCATAATATCCGAAGTAAAGATAGTAGCTAAAGGGGTAGGAGTAAACGGAAGGTACATATTGTTTCCGAGTGATACCCTCACTGAAGATTTTATGGACAACCTATTCTGAGCGAAAGGGCATCGATATGATAATAAAAGATAAACACAACGTAATTACCCCTTAAACCCTGAGGGACCGCACATGACTGAACTGGAAGAGATAAAAATTGGAGAGATGGAAATAACCGATGATGAAAAGACGATGGTGGCTAGAGCGCTAGGATCCTGCGTAGCAGTCGCCATCTACGATGGGGAAAATGAAGTCGGCGGGATGGCTCATATACTTCTCGGGGAAGGAAGTAAAGAAAAAGAAAACAAGCCCGCTTTCTATGCTGACAAAGCTATAGAGAAATTGATTAGAGATATCAGGAGATCGGGTGGCGAAAGAGAAAATTTAGAAGCAAAGATAGCAGGCGGGGCTAGTATGTTCTCGTCCCGATCAAATGGGGATATCGGCAATAAAAACACAGAAACAGTCATAAAAGAATTGGAAGATCGTAATATTCCTATAACGGGGAAAGATATCGGCGGAACTCATGCTAGAAATGTAAGATTTAAGATAGGTTCGATGTCGATGAAGGTCGAATCCAAGATATAATCCTTTTGTTAGATGGATTTCACCAATCAATTTTTCACTAAAAGATTAAATATCGGATAAATTCTTTATAAGGGCTATTCTAATAGTAGGTGTGATAAAACATGATGGACTTCTTGATTCAAGTGGGTCAACTCAGTGTATTCACATCGGCGCTTATTATAATATGGTATCTGTTATACAACGGCAAGGTTATCTTTAAATTATTGGTTATGGCTACTATACTTTCAGCGACCGTCTATCTCCTGGGGGCGACCTTAGCAAATCAATCGGCGTTGGTAAGAGGGATGATCATGCTACCGTTCGTGATGACGATCGCCCTGTTAGGGAGATATCTTATCGAGAAATATATCACGGGTCCTTTGAATCGCCTGACGGAACTTTCTGATAAATTAGCTAGGGGCGATTTTGGAGAAAAAGTTGATATAAACACAGGAGATGATGAAGTGGGTAGATTGGTCTCATCTTTTGAAAAGATGAGGAATGACTTTAAAAGCAGTATATACAGGATACAGAGGACTCTTAATTCTTTATCAGATGGGGAATTGGAAGAGAGGGTGGAAACAGGGGATCTTCAAGGTGATTATAAGTCGATGGCCCAAACGATCAACAGAAGCATCGATGGTATAGAGAAGTCATTGAGTGAGATCAAAGTCGTGATGAAAGACATAGAAAAAGGTGAACTTGAGTCTAGAATAGATACTGCTTCACTAGAAGGAGAATACAAAGACATGGGTAAATCGGTAAATGAAAGTATAGTCACTGTACAACGTTCTCTGGAGAGCATAAACGACACGATGGATGACCTAGCCAATGGAGATTTAGATGCTCATATAAACACGGACGATATCCAAGGAGATTACAAGAAAATGGCCGAATCGGTGAACGAAAGCATCGAAGCAGTCAGAAAGTCCATAGAAGATATAAAAGAGGTCATGAATTACCTTGCTTCGGGGGATCTAGATATAGAGATCGATGAGAAAAGTATGAAAGGAGATTATAAGGAGATGGCTCTCTCAGTAAACCAAAGCTTAGAGACCCTTAGACTATCCCTTGACCAGATCAAAGAAGTTATGAATAGTTTGGCTGAGGGTGAATTAGATGTTAAAATCGACACCGAGAGTCTAGCAGGAGATTACAGGGAGATGGGGGAATCCGTTAATCAAACTTTAAAGGCGGTAGAAAATTCGATCAACAATATAAAAGAAGTGATGGAGGCCTTAGCGAGCGGGAATCTAAACAGGGAGATGGAGATAGAAGATCTAAGTGGAGAATATCTGGTGATCGGTAAGGCAGTTAACCAGAGTATGAAGAACACGAGAGAGAACATCAGTGAATTGAAAGAGGCGGTGAATGAACTGAACAAGGCATCAGAGACCGTAGCCGCTTCATCGGAAGAATTGAGTTCCTCTTCGGAGAATGTGTCCGAAGCCGTGCAAAATATATCTCAGGGGACCTCGGAACAATCTCGGATGGCTGAGGATCTGTCCCATACTATAGAGGATAGTGCAGCCAGCATGGAAGAGACTTCGGCTTCGGCAGAAGATATAGCAGCATCTTCAGAAGAAGTAGCAGCTCAAACGGATGAAGGACAAGAATACGCTGAAGAAGCCTCGGAAGAGATGAAAGAACTCAAGGAACTACTCGAGGTGACGGCAGAGAAAGCGGTCAAACTCGATGAGCAATCCGATCAGATCGGGGAAGTTGTAGATACAATCTCAAATATAGCAGAACAAACCAACCTGTTGGCCTTGAACGCTTCTATAGAAGCAGCGCGTGCAGGAGAGCAGGGAGAAGGTTTTGCTGTTGTAGCGGACTCTGTAAGAGAATTAGCAGAGGAAACCCAGGCAGAAACTGATAATATAAAAGATATAATAGAAAAAACACAGGACAATACCTCACAAGTGGTCAAAAGCGTCAAAGATGTGACCGATAAGGCGAAGAGAGTAGATGATGTAACTCGGGAAAATTTAGAGGCCCTGGAACAGATAAGGGATGCAACGGATTCCGTTTCTCAATCTATACAGAATATTTCTAGAGCTGTAGATGAAGTCACAGAACAACTGCAGAAATCCGCTACTAAAGTAAGATCTGTTACTGAGATAGCCGATGAAAATTCCCATCAGGCGGAATCTGTAGCCGCCTCCGCCGAAGAACAGAACGCTTCAGTCGAAGAGTTGTCCGCTTCAGCACAGCGATTATCAAAGCTGGCCGAAGATCTTACCGATCTTGTGAACGAATATGAGTCGTGAATAAAAATATCAAAAGAGAAAAGATTTTTATGGGGTGGTTTATTATCTGTATTGGGTTTCTAATGGGGCTGTTCGACAATAAAAAGGAAGAATTAAGAGAAGAACTTCAACATAAAAAGAAGAAGCTAAAAGACCTAAATCAACATTTAGACGAATGTATGGAAGAGAAACAGAGGCATCAAAAAACCTTGGATACACTCATTGAAAGTGACATCTTACCGATGATGATAGTTGATGATGATGGAGTCGTTCAGGTATCCAACTCGATGATGGAAAAAAAACTAGATATCGGCAGAGAAGATTTGTTATACGGGAGGAGCGAGGAATTTTTTAAAGAACTTGATGATCTGATCCAGAGAAGTTTGACTACCGGTGAAGAGATCCAGGACAAGGAGAAAAGTTTCGGTTCGGGAGAAGATCGGAGAGAACACTTCCTGATCTCGGTCATCCCTGTAGAAGACGAGGATACCTACTCTAGAGCACTAGTGGTACTCAAGGATATCACGGAGAAAAAAGGGATCAAGGAAGAATTAGAGGAAAGTAAGAACAGGGCCGAAACTTTGATCGAAAATGCTCCTCTCTCTATAACCGTGACCGATCTTGAAGATAATCTACTCTTCGCCAATGAATTCATGGCAGATAAGTTTGGATATACCAAAGAAGAACTCGAGGAAAAAAACTTTACGGAATTGATGAGTGAAGAGCAATTTAAAAAACTTAGAGAGAAAACTGAAAATAGAAAGAAAGGTGTGACAGAAACGTACGAACTAAAATTTCAAAAGAAGGATGGTACTCCGTTGGAATGCCTAGTGAGCGGCACTCCTTATGAGGATGTCGACGGCGAAGTCGTGAAGACCATCGGCTATATCCAGGATATCACCGAGATGAAGAGACTCCAGAGAGAACAAAAAGAGGCTAAAATGTATCTGGAAAACCAGGTGAAAAAGATCCTGGATGCTGTCGAAAGATTTGAAGCAGGAGATATGACAGTCAAGATAGAAAAGGAGAAGGACGACGATATCGGTAAATTGGTCGACGGCATAAACGGGATGATAGACAGGTTTAGAAATAACCTGCAGAAGATAAGAGATGCATCTATAGAACTCAATGATGCTTCGGAAACTATCGCATCATCGGCAGAAGAGCTCAATGCCGTCTCAGAAAATATATCTGGATCGATAGAAGGTATCTCCGAGGATACTAATGTACAAGCTGAAAAGTTGGAAAAGCTGACCGGGATGATAGAGAACAGCGCGGCGAATATGGAAGAGACTTCCGCTTCTGCCGAATGTATAACGGATTCAGCAGACGAAGCAGCGGCCCAGACTAAAGATGGGATGGAGTCCGCTGAGAAAGCGGATAATACCGTCGGTGAACTCCAGAATATACTGAAAACCACAAAAAAGAATGTCGAGGATCTTGAAGAGAAGTCCAAAAAGATCGGAGAAGTGATCGATACCATATCTGATATCGCGGATCAGACGAACCTTTTGGCTCTGAACGCTTCTATAGAAGCCGCGCGTGCAGGAGAAGAAGGGGAGGGTTTTGCCGTGGTAGCGGATTCTGTTAGAGAACTCGCCGAAGAGACTCAGGAAGAAACCGATCATATCAAAGAGATAATAGAGAAGACACAGGATAACACCTCAAAGGTTGTTGCAAGCGTAGAAGAGTTGAGCGAAAAAGCGGAGGATGTGGATGAAGTCACGCATGAAAATCTGGACTCGCTTGAAGAGATCGAACAATCGGTCGAATCAGTCTCTAATTCGATAAAGGATATATCTAGAGCTGTCGAGGAAGTGACGGAGCACCTGCAGGAATCTTCGGATAAGGTCAATACAATAACTGATATAGCAGATAGAAACTCCAGTAAAGCCGAATCCGCCGCCGCCTCTACAGAAGAACAAACCGCCTCTGTGGAAGAACTATCCAGCTCGGCACAGAACCTGTCTGATCTAGCCAACGAACTGCTCAAGATGGTAGATAAATACGATCTGTGATAAATTGAAATTCTATATGATAAAGAAAAGACTTAGTTGAAGGTGGCATAAAGATGGGAATCGAAGAAAAGATAGCTTCTGAAGAATCACTACAGATGGTCATTTTTAGGGTAGGAGATGACTACCTCTCCTGCCCCATCTCTCAGGTCAGAGAGATAATACAGCTGGAAGAGGTTACAACCGTACCCTCTACATCCAAGGATATAAGAGGTATAATCAATAGGCGTGGAGAGATAATAACCGTCGTAGATCTACCCAAGGTATTAGCGCTAGATATCGAACTGGATGTGAACGATTCCCAACTGATGATCTTGTTCGACAAAAAACTGGGAGTGATGGCTTCTGAGGTAACGGAGATCCCGACGGTCTCTACTAGCGAGATCGAACCACCATCAGACGCATTAGAAACGCCGATCAATAAGAAGTATCTCGAGGGGATAGTGAAACACGATGATAGGCTAGTCCTGTTGACTGATCTAATAAGTTTGGTGGAGAATCTATCTGAAGAAAGTTTAGAAAAGGTTGAAAAATTTGAGGAAGAACATCCGATCGAATGATAATGCCACTGAAGGTTTTAAACTTCTATGCGGTGGGATTAAATAAGTGATCATACCTCTTCTGTCTGATAGCAGTAATATAAACGTCAGATCCTGTTCCTTTAACCCAGTACAGAAGAGTGGTTCGATGAAAGATGATAAATCAGATATCGAAGAAAGATCGATAAACGAAACGGGTGAAAAAAAGTCTATCGATCAGGCCGATGAAAGGTTGTTTACAATTTTCGAATTAGATGAGGAAGATTACGGCATACCAGTGGATCTGATGGTGGAGATCGTAAAGGATGTCAGCACGTTCAATATACCTGGATCTCCTGAACATGTGGTTGGGGCGACTGATCTTAGAGGCGACGTGATCCCCGTTATTGACTTGAAGAAGATAATAGGAACAGGTAGAACGGAAGGTGATGTGGATGAAGTCCTGCTCGTCGATGTCGGGGATGAAAGATTGGCTCTACCGGTTGACAGGTTAAAAGATATCGCCTCCTCGACCGAAGACGAACTGATCGATCCGTCGTGCATCACAAACCTCCATGATAAGATGCTAAAATGGATAATCAAGTTGGAAGACGATCGAACGATCAGGGTATTGGATATTGAAGAACTCGTAGATGAGAAGATCGGAGAGGTCGAGTTAGAAAAAAAATGATAAGGTGGCCTTATGGAAAAACTTGAAAGAGATACGGATTCGAAGAGTTTTAAAAGATTAAAAAACGAAGTTTCTAGGATGATCGGAGTAGATTATGACAATTATTCTAGATCACACCTTAGAAGAAGGTTTCACGCCCGGATGAGAGTGGTCGAAACCCCTAGGTTTATAGATTACTTGAACTATCTCAAAAGGAATGAAGAGGAGATCGAAAACCTCCGAGAATTACTCGCCGTGAACGTGACTAAATTCAAGAGAGATAAGAAGGTATGGGATACTATCGAGGACCAGGTCATACCTCAGATCTTAGAGCGGAAAAAGGAATCGATATTGAAGAAGATAGAGGCCTGGTCTGCGGGATGTTCGACCGGCGAAGAACCATACTCCTTGGCCATCAGTTATCTAAATAATCGGCCACCGGATGATGTTTCTCTCCGGATAAAAGCCACCGATCTAGACGAAAAAGCCTTGGATTTCGCAAGAAATGCGGAATACCCCGCCAAATCAGTCAAAAATCTCTCCAGGTCAGATATGAAAATATACCTCGAAAAAGAAGATGATGAGAGATGGGGCCTTAAAGACGAAGTCAAAGATCTCGTTAATTACAAGGAAAGTGATATCTTTGAGACTTCCTTCACAAAGAAATTCGATCTGATCCTTTGCAGAAATCTGATGATCTATTTTACCGGTGAATCGAAGACCGAACTCATGGAGAGACTGGTCGAAAGTTTGAAGGACGGAGGATTCCTGATAATAGGGATGTCTGAGAATTTGAGATCGCCCGCCAAAGAGAAAGTAGAATCTTTCGATCTGAAGAAGAGGATCTTCATCAAGAAGTAGTCTCTATCCAGTAAAGTGTATCCAGTATCATCGCTATGGTTCCGTCGCCAAGTATCGTTGCCCCCCTAAAGCCGCCCATACTTTGCAGGTTCTCGGGCAGAGGTTTTATCACTATCTCTTTTTCAGTGATGACTTCATCTATCACAAATCCCGCTGTTTCCCCCTCCGTGGAAACGATGGTTACGGTAAGTTTTTCTTTTTCGTTTTTGATAGGATCACTGGAATCTTCCTCGAATTCCTCTTTGATATATATGAGCGGGATATATTCATCCCGTAATCTGATGAAGTCATTGCCTTTTATCTTTTCTATATCTTCTATCTTTACCTGGGTCGTCTCTACGATATCTTCTAAGGAGATAGCGTAAGTCCCGTCTCCTACCCTGACAAGGAATGCCTGAACGATCGCAACCGAGGGAGGGAGAGTGAGCTTTATAGTCGTTCCTTCATCCTTTTCAGACTTTATAATGACATCTCCACCAAGAGAATCCATCGTTTCTTTTACAACATCCATGCCGACCCCTCTGCCCGAGACTTCTGTCACCCCGTCTGTCGTCGAAAAATGAGAATTGAAAACAAACATATAAAGGTCTTCTTCAGGTATATCTTCGATCTCTTCTTCGTCGATCAATCCTTTCTCTAAGGCTTTCTCTTTGATCTTCTCTTCATCGAGACCTCGTCCGTCATCAGAAACTTCGATGACGACATTCTCCTCCTTCTGAGTCGCTGTCAATTTTATCTTACCTTCCGGGGGTTTTCCTTTATCCTTTCTTTCCTCGACAGGCTCTATGCCGTGGTCAACAGCGTTCCTGAGCAGGTGGACAAGTGGATCGGTGATCCTCTCTAGGATGGTTCGATCGAGTTCTATATTCTCACCTTCCATCTCAAAATCCACCTTCTTATCTTTTTCCTTGGCGATATCTCTTACCATCCTCGGAAAACGTCTGAATACGCTCCTCACCTCAGTCATCTTCAGATCGAGTACAGTTTCTCTCAGTTCACCAGATATCCTATCTATCCTTTTGGTAACAGAAGAAAGCCTATCCGAGTCTAGAGAGTTCGAGAGATCTTCTAATGAACCTTTAGATATCACCAGTTCGCTAATGAGATTCATCACATGTTCTATATCTTCTAGATCCACCTTTAGTTTGTCTGAAGTCGCTATCTTCCTCTTTTTGGTTTCATCCTTTTTTTCTTCCAACAATTTTTTTCCCTTATCTCTCTTTATATCTATAATCAATCCTGTCGTCCTATCCAAATCTTCTTTATCCAATCCTTCTTCAGTCACGACAAAAAACTCATCGTGATCGGAATCCACTTCCTCAGGATCTGGACAAAAAACTTCACATTCGAAGTCTAACTTTTCCCGCAGTTCTATCCCCCGCACGGCAGGCAACCTTTCGTCTTCAGATATCTCTATCATGCCGAGAGTGATTTCTTTTTCTGAAAGGCTCTGCAGTGTCTCTTTTACCTTCTCTGGAAGATCTGCATTTTTGATCAGTTGAGTTCCTGTTTTATCTATTTTCGTTTCTCCTTCATCGTCCGAGATGACGTCTTCCAGCTCATCGATCAGATATTCGTAATCTTCCTCTTCTCCCGTAGCGAGGACCTCTATCGTATCAACACATTCGAAAAGCAGTTCAAATAGACGTTCATCGACTTTATCTCCTTCACTTTTCAGATCGTCGAACAGTTCCTCCATCCTGTGACTGATCTTTTGGATCCCTTCATAACCCATGGTTCCAGCCATCCCTTTCAGGGTGTGACTAGCTCTGTATACCTCCTCTATGAGTTCGAGGTCTGTCGGGTCCTCCTCCAGTGATAGAAGATTCTCATTCATCTTCTCGATCTGTTCTCTGGTCTCTTCCTCGAACATCTCTTGGAAGTCTTCACTCATTCGTTGTCCTCCATGAACATCTCTACGACCTTTCTACCTATCTCTGTGGGTGATCCTTCAAAATCACAGCCGGCCAGTTCTTTAGCGCTTTTAGGCATCCCATAGACGACCGAGCTCTTCTCGTCCTGTAAAGCTACGAATCCGCCATTATCCCTTATCTGCTTCGCCCCTTCCGCCCCGTCCTCGCCCATACCTGTCAATACCACCCCTATCAACCGATCACCGTATTCCTCAGAGGCCGAACTGAAGAGATAGTCTGCTGACGGTTTCACCCCGTGCAGTTTAGGTCCTTTTTTAAAACCGATGGTTCCTTTTTCCCCTTCCGTCTTTATTATGCCGTGAAAACTTGAGGGAACGATGTAGACCTGATTGTCCTCGATCATCTCGTTATCGGTCGCCTCTTTTACGGGCAGATCAAGTTTTGAATCGAGGGTCCTGGAGAGATGACCGATGAAATCGGGAGGCATATGCTGAACCACGATGATGGGGACGGGAAAATTGGAGGGGAAGATGGATAGAAACTCGTCAAGTGCCCGGGTCCCTCCAGTAGAGGAAGCCAAGACTATCAACCAATCCTCAGAGATGGCTGTTGAAAACTCCTCTTCGAAGACCTTCTTTTCCTCGATATCAAAAGTATCTAGGTCCGTCTCCGCGGCTTTTAAGATCTTATCTATGATGACATCGGTTTTTTTTCTTATATCCATGGACAATGAGCCGGATGTTTTCGATATGAAGTCCACTGCCCCTGCTTCAAATGCCTTCACGGACATCCTTTCGGCCTCGTCTCCCAGGCCGGAGATGACAAGAATCGGAGTGGGGTCGTCAGACATGATATTCTTTACAGCTGTCAGACCGTCCATACTCTCCATCTTGATATCGATCAAGATGACATCTAGATCCTTTTCTTTATTCAGTTCGATAGCTTCTCTACCGTCTTTACCGGTGCCAACGACTTCGATCCGGTCATCGCCTTCCAAGATATCCTTAAGGACAGTGACCATAAAGTTAGAATCGTCTACGACCGCGGCTTTGATCTTGTCCGTGTTTGAAGGCATCCATCAATTCATGATAGGATAGATATTTATACTTTCTCGAAAGTTATGAAACTCGGGTTTTGTCAGACGAATTTTAAGTTCTTTTGAAAATAAATATATTGTCCAGATCTCTAAAACCCCTAATCGAAAAATATATAAATAGGAAAGCACCTTTATTTGTCCGACAATATGTCAGACAATCGTGGTATGATGGATAAAAAAAGGGTAAACGAACTCCTCCAAAAGATGCACGAAAAGAAAGGAAATACGGTCGAATACCTCCAGAAATCATATTCAGAAGATGAACTTGCAACTCTGAATAAGGAGATATCTAAAGAGGTACAGATGAAGAATTCAATAATACAATCAGAATTAGAAGAGTAAAAAAACTTCGAAAGTCAACCAAAATAGGTGTTGTTTCGATAAAGGCAGCACCTACTAATTTCTTATTATCTTAGAAGATCTTCTGTTCGTTATATTGTTGGAACTCGTTATTAGATATGTCTCTATCCTTTACCTATATTCACTAGGTCCGTTTCTCCGCACTAAGGCTAGGTTTCTTCTTCACTACCCGTGCCAAAAGTTATACCGCATTCAGGACATTCGTCAGCGTTCTGAGGTATTTTTGCCCTGCAGGAAGGACATCTATACACCTTCCTTTTTTTCTTCTTCATGGTACCGGTCCCTGTCGAGGGAGGAGTCTTTTTTTCCTGTGTTGACGTTCCTCCCTGTTCCGTCGGCTCTCTCGGTTGTTCTTCCATA
Organism: Thermoplasmatota archaeon; assembly: GCA_018334755.1. Taxonomy (GTDB): domain Archaea; phylum Thermoplasmatota; class Thermoplasmata; order Halarchaeoplasmatales; family Halarchaeoplasmataceae; genus Natronoplasma. Next base: position 17,302 of record JAGXLI010000022.1, on the reverse strand, counting down.
CCGGGACTCCCTTTTCCACCTTTAGACTGCTGTGAGGCCTCTCCTGTAGGTGGAGCTGAAGGAGGTGGAAGGTCCTCTTCCGTTTCCTCCTCTTTCCTTTTCTTCCAGAACGCGATACCTCCGATCAGAAGTACGGCTAAAACCGCTGCGAGGACTATGATGAGTAAAAACGGGAAACCGTCATTGTCGCCGGCTGAACCGGTCCCTTGACCCGACGGAAGTTTAAGATCCAAAGTATAAATTCTGCCGCTTTCGAATGTTTCTTCATCTGAATAATCTTTATAATCTTCTTTGGTGACCTCGACGGTATAAGTCCCGCCTTCTTCGAGCGTGATGTTGTATCTCCCTTCGCTATCGGTAGTAGTGCTCTTATCTCCGATGGTAACGGTAGCGCCTTCTATAGGTTCACCTGATCCCTTATCCTCGATCTTACCTGTGATAGAGACCTGGTTCGCCTCATCCGACTCTCCCAATTCGAAATCAACTGTGGTCACTTCGTTCCTTTCTATGGTCACTGTTTTTGTCACGTTATCGTATGATGCGGCAGAAGCGACCACCGTGTGCTCTCCGATCGATAGATTTTCGATCTTGTAGTAACCGTCTTCGTCCGTGATAGCTCCTATCAGGTAGTCCGAGGGGGTAACGGACGCATACTGTATCGGGTCTCCGGTCTCGCTGTCCGTCACGGTTCCCTCGAGGGTTCCGGTGTATGGTTCTATATAGACGGTCGTTGAGGTCTCGTTACCGGAGGTAACGCTGACTTCCTCGTATTCTGGATTGTAGTCGGTGGTTGTGACTGTGAGGTTGTATTGGCCTGGTGGTAGAGTGATGTTGAACTCACCGGTTGAATCCGTGGTGGTCGAGTCGCCCGTTTCGTTCACTTCTACTGTAGCTCCGGATACATTCCCGAACGTGTTGGAATCCTTGACTTCGCCGGTCAGGTAACCCGGGGACTGTTGTTCTGATTGAGGGGTGGTCGAAACTTCGTCCGACTTATCACCTTCTCCCCCGCTGTTGATCGCGCTGACGGCAAAATAATACTCGTCTCCATTGGTAAGTCCGGTCACGGTATATGAAGTCTGATTCCCGATGGTCTCATTATCGTCATACTGGCCGCTAGATGTACCCCAGTAAACTTTATAATCTGTTATCGACGAGCCTCCGTTCGAACTCGGGGCGTCCCAAGTCAAACTGACTTGACCATCCCCGGGCTCGCCGTCCAGATTCTGCGGTGCTGAAGGTGTTGTTATGTCTGAAGTAGGTGTAGCGCTGACTTCAGTAGATCTGTTTCCTTCCCCCTCGCCGTTGACCGCGCTGACCTGGTAGTAATAAGTCTCTCCGTTCGTCAGGCCGGTGTCAGTATAAGAAGTAGTGTTCCCTCCAATATTATCATGAGAAGTTAAACTGCTGCTGCTCGTGCCTCTGTAAATTTTGTATTCGTTTATGCTGCTTCCTCCATCGTCCGAAGGGGGATCCCAGGTCAATTCTACTTCTGCATCTCCAGCCGATGCCTGCAGGTTCTGCGGTTCTGAAGGAACGATAACTTCTAAAGGAGTAGCACTTACTTCGCTCGATCTGTTTCCCTCTCCTTCGCTGTTGACCGCGCTGACCTGGTAGTAATATGTCTGGCCGTTCGTCAGGCCGGGATCGGTGTAAATAGTGGTATTACCATCAACACTATCATGAGACATCAAGTTACCGCTGTTCGTTCCCCTATATATCTTGTATTGGTTTATGCTGGTTCCTCCATCATCCGAAGGAGGATCCCAGGTCAGTTCTACCTCTGCATCTCCAGCCGATGCCTGCAGGTTATGTGGGGAAGAAGGTACTGTGAGCTCTATTGGTCCAAAGGCATATAGATTTTTGTTATCGTATCCTCCGCCCACATATACTGTACCATCCGGTCCAATGGCCGGCGAAGATTCTTCCACATTACCCTGGGTGGTGTAGGTCCAGTTGAGTGACCCGTCTTGGTTGATCGCATACATATTATCGTCATAGGAACCGACGAACACCGTACCCTCCGATGATATGGCCGGTGAGGAATCCACTATATCGCCAGTGGTATAATTCCACTTAAGGGTCCCGTCCGGATTGAGGGCGTAGACATTGTTATCTTTGGAGCCAAAATATATCGTGCCGTCATTGGCGATAGCCGGCGAAGAGTGGATCTTGCCCCCGGCGCTGTAATTCCACTTAAGGCTCCCGTCGGGGTTAAGGGCATATAGGTTGTTATCATATGAGCCTACATAGATGGTGCCGCCGGTGCCGATAGCGGGGCTAGAAAATACATAATCGCCAGTGGTGAAGTTCCATCTTTTACTCCCATCCGGATTGATCGCATAAAGATTTCCGTCCCTAGAGCCCACATATATCGTGCCGGTCTCTGATACCGCGGGTGAAGAATACAAAACGTTTGCGGAATATGTCCATTTTACGGAACCGTCCTTGTTGAGAGCGTACAGGTCGTAGTCCGGGTAACCAGAGCCAAAATATATTGTCCCATCACTGCCTATCACAGGTGATGAGGTTATATTATTTCCAGTGTTATAGCTCCATTTGAGTGTGCCGTTAGGGTTCAATGCGTAAAACTTGTGGCCCCATGAACCCACATATATCGTGCCGTTTGAGGAAATCGCGGGTGAAGTCCATACCTTCCCTCCAGTATCATAGGTCCAATCGAGTGTACCGTCAGGGTTGACGGCATATACTTTGTTGTCACTCGAACCGATATATACAGTACCATCAGAGGATATGACCGGCGAAGAATATACGTCTCCACCGGTATCGTGGGACCATTTCAGCGTACCGTCCACTTGACCGGTACTGTAAGCACTCTGTCCAGTATGATTCCTATTTTGATGAAAACAGGGCCACGGGGAATCCGCCAGATCCTTCGGTTCGTTTGAAGTCTCGCTCTTTACTTTTTCTTTCTTCTGGCTTTCGGTTCCTTCCTCGGGCAAGCCGGTGGTAGAACCAACGGCTGCACCGAGTACACTAGTTACCAGGACAAGCATCAGGCCTAAAGTCAGCAACTTTTGGACCTTCATGATTTCCTTCTCCTCCAAAATTAAGACGAATACATAAATTAAAAGTAGTAAAAAAAATTTACTCTTTTACCTCTCTCTCAAAAATAGAAAAAGATATAACCAAGAAGTTGGTTACATTGTAATATCGGGTAGGGAATAATATGGTAGATAAGCAAAAAAGAAAGAGGAACCAAGATAAACTGAAAGAGGTAAACGCTCTTTTAGAGGAAGAGGACGGGGAGATCATAACAAACAAACCCAGGGCTCAAGACTTGGGAAACGAAGATTATGAAATAACTGATGAGACTCTGTGTATGCTGTCTAGCGAGTACAATCTCTTGATCATACACGACGGGAAGGCCGAGAAGGTGAACGATCTCTCACCGGAAGAGATCCTGGAAAAGATAGAAGAATACGCTGAGAGCAATAGATAAACAGAGATCCCCATTGAAGAGGTGACCGAACGGCTGCTATACACAAAGGCGGCCGGGAGGAAGGGAGATACAGGCATATCAACATTCCCTTGGTATAATAGAAGTCAGAAATCATTCCGAGATTCTAAAGAAAGGATCAGCGGTACTAATCTTTAAATAATTGAAACCATATTCTTTCTTTATCGGGGATGTTTGATGAGAGGCAAGAAGACCTTGATCGTCGGGCTTTGCCTTATTTTAGTGGTCAGTGGAATAGCTTCAGCTCCTGGGTTAGGAAAAAGCACTTCTGACGAGGGGGATGAAAAGTCGATCGTAGAGAAGGGTATATCCCCCATCTGTGTAGATAACGGAAGTCAAGATGATGTAGATTTATACGACAACCGAGTGGTCTGGGCCGACAGCAGGAATGACGAAGACGACAGCTTCTCTCAGAGCAAGGATATCTATACGTATGATTTCGAAACTGAATCTGAGAGACCTCTTTCGACACTCTCTCATAATGAATATTCCCCCCAGATCTATGAGGATACCGTGATATGGTTATGTTCTAACGCCTCTTATGAAGATCAGGTGATGAAGAAGAATTTAGGTGGCCCGACTGAAAATATCTCGATCATACCTGGAAAAAGTGAGAGTGATCCTCAGATAGGGGAAAAATATGCGGCTTGGTACTTCATAAAGGGGAGCTATCCTGATACGGAATACAAACTCGTACTTTATAGAAGATCGACAGGTAAGGCAGAAGTGAAAAATCTATCTTTTGGTTTTCCCTATGACTTCGAAATCTCCGATAACAGGATAGCTTGGGTGACCTTTGAAGGAGAGGATATCTCCGAGAGTTGGAGACTTCATATCTATAACGCCTCTACCGGTGAATTCGATAAACAGATGGCTTTGAGTTCTTCGGAGATCTGCCTGGAAGATAACTCATTGACCTATGTAGATTCTAGCCCAACAGAAGGTGACACCATAAAAGAGCTGAACTTGGTCACCTGGGAAGAGAGAAAACTTATCGACCTAGATAGCCCGGTAAACGACCTTCACCGGGCGGACGATATCCTTGTATGGGCCGATGAAAGGAATGATGAGGGAGATTCCATCTTTGCTAATAATACGGACATCTATATCTATGATATAGACGATCAAATAGAGGCTCAGATCACATCTAACAAAGAAAAACAGGAAAAGCCAGTGATCTCTCAAGATAGGATAATATGGGTGGATGAGAGGAACGGGAATAAAGATATATATTCATATGACCTCGACAGCGACGTTAACTCTAACGGGGTCGTTGATTATAAAGAAGGAGAGGATGAATCATCTTCTGACTCCGAAGGGAACGCGAACTCCTTCATAAGTTGGTGGATCATCCCGATCCCGATAATTATCGCGATATCCGTTATACTATTGATCGTCTGGAAGAAGAGATCCTCTAATAAGAACGAACAAAAAGAGAAAAGATCCCCGCCGCCACCTCCTCCACCTAACTGATAGTACAGGAAAGAGAGTTAGCGGATGTTAAAACAGCCGATCTCGTTTGACTGTCTATCGATCATCGACGGAGTAGGCCTTTCCTGAACGGAAATTTTTTACTCCTACCTCACGGCTCGATATCTCTCAGTTCTTGTTCAATGGCGACCATGGCACTGATCATCTCTTGAAGGGTTAGTCCTTCCACCACTTCGACCTGCCATCCGGCCAGTTCACCGGCATTTCTCTCTAACTCGCCTCTTTCTATCCCCTGCTGCAGAGCAGCTGCGTTTATTATATCCTCTGTAAATTGATCGGCCTCCTCCATCTTGTCCAAGCAGGTCACTAATCTCTTTTTTGGATGCTCTATCTTTTCGTCCCTCGCTATATCCATATTCGATCATTCCTCCATCAGTTTCTTTTTATACTCTCAAAACTAATATGTTTTCCGATGCTGATCGAACTCTTTGTTTTCCACATTCCTAAAGTATTAGTAGCTGTTTATCGATTTAGTTCCTAAGTTGATAGATGTATGAAAGGAAGATCTTGGTTGATTTTAGCCATCATCATCCCTCTACTGCTCGGTATGATACTGTTAGCGAATGGGATAGGTATAGGGATGATCATAGTAATAATTGTTATCTTATCTGCAGGTTTAACCGTGATAGCGTACGTTATGAAAGGAAGTGAGGAAAACAAGTCTGAGACTGATGAAGAGAAGTTCGGGTTTGAATATCAAGATGAAGCTCGATCGACCGCGTTGGGATGTTACGGGCCCGAGGCGGAAGAAGAGAAATTCGGATATTATGAAGAGCCCCCACCACAAAAATCCCAGCAGGAGGAACGATCCTGAGGAAAAAACCCCGGCTGTGAATACTGCAGATTTCTTTTGAACGCTTATTAAATACCAGGAAAAAATAAATAAAAGATAACTAATTTAGTGATGCTTCATATAAAAACATGAAAAATAAAGAGGATACATCTTGAGAGGATAAGTTAGGATGTATATAGAGGATCATCATGAGTGATCTATTCGATGAATTTCTAGAGGAATGGAAGGAACTAAAAGTATTCTATTTTGGGACTATAGTCAGCACTCTTGGGTTTTCTTTGACCGCATTTATTGAAGTGATCTATTTAGTTGCTATAGGCCTCTCTTATACCAAGATCGGGTTCATTTTCCTGCTTTATGGTATCCTTAGGGCTGTTGTCGAAATACCTACAGGTATAATCGCGGACAAATATGGCAGAAAAACTTCTTCTACCTTAGGATTGTTGATCTGCGCGATTTCATTCATCTTACTACCCTTATCATTCAATTACCTTTACATCCTGTTCTTCTTTAATCTATTTTCCTTCGGATCGTCCCTTCTTTCCGGGGCCTATATGGCTTGGATCGTGGACACGCTCAAGATGAGAGGTCTAAAAGACTGGATCCACAGGGTCACGGGAAGGATGGGAAGTATTCGAGGGTTAATGATGACTTTTGGCTCTCTACTCGGTGCTTATCTTTTATTCCAATTTTTGGTCCTCTCCGGGTCTGTTGAAGTCATCAATCCCACGGCGATACTTGTGATGAGGTCACTCTTTGTGATCCACGGACTGCTGTTCCTGATCGATTTTATAGTTTTAAGTTACTGGGGAAAGGAAGTTCCTTTGATGGAGAAGAAAAAGAAAGAAACCTTCTTAGAATACATCAAAAATGTTATCGAGGAGAGTAAAGATATCATCATATCTAGACAGATAGTGTTAGTTTTATTGACCAATTCATTTATCTTCTTCATAGCTTTTGCCGCCCTACGAGATACGTGGGAACCTTTTTTAACTACCATCCTAGGCTATCCGATATATTGGCTGGGGATTGTGGCTGCTGTAACCTCTTTTATCTCATTTCTGACCAATCTTAAATCCGAGGAGTTCACCGAGTGGGTTGGAGATTATCCAGCAACTCTATTCCTTTTACTGTTGACTTTAGGCTGCATCGTAATTTCCCTATCTTTCATCTCGTTTGCTCCTCTTGTCATAATAGTTTACATCACGATAATAGCGATCTGGAATTTTTACGGGCCGATCAGAGGGGCATATTTTCAACAAAATATCCCTTCTAATGTAAGAGCTACGATGGGTAGTATCAGCGCTTTTATCATAGAGTTAAGTGGAGGAGTAGGAAGCGTTCTTATCTTTGGGATGATCGGTGAATTCTTTGGGTTGAGGACGGTCCTACTTCTGTCAGGTATAGTCGTGATCATCTCCTCGTCACTTTATCTGATACTTATAAGGAAAGAGTGATCTAGATTTCCTTTTCAAAAGGGTGAGCAGAAAAACTCCCGGTCCACTGAGTCATAAAATTTATAAATTTTCGTCTTAACTTACTCTTCATGAACGGAGCAGTGTTCCTGGAGAGCGAGGAAGTAAAGCTGAAGACCGTAGAAGAGGAAGATATAGAGTGGATGAGGGACAATATCAACGATCCAGAGATACGAGCTTATACCACCGGAAGGTATCCGTTGAATCTAGAACAGGAAAGGAAGTTCTTCGAAGGACATGTAAGTGAAGGCAGGGACCCGATCCACCTGTTGATCACCCGAGATGGCGATAGAAAAGGTGTGATCTCCTTTATCGATATGAACAGGGATGCCGGGAATGCGGAGATAGGTCTTTGGATCTGTGCGGATGAACAGGGAAAAAGTTTTGGGACTGAAGCATCCCGACTGATGACCGATTATGGATTTAGAGAGCTCAGACTCCACCGCATATATGCCAGGGTCTTTGCACACAACCCCGCCTCCGGCAAGATATGGGAGAAACTGGGTTACCGGGAAGAGGGCGTTATGAGAGAGCACGACTTTATAGATGGAGATTACAGGAACCTCCGAATATACGGTATATTGAGGGAAGAATGGACGGGCTGAATAGAAAATCTTCTCAAGTGATATATTGTGAGAAAATTAGAGGAGAGATGCTCTTTCTCCTGTTCATGCTTCACTGAAATAGCCTATAGTGAACTAATATCTCTTCCATGGGCGAGGAGCTTTTTTATCTCGCCCTCTTCATCACGGACTGGCTGGATAGTAAAATCCACTTTCACCTTTTCTTCGTCTTCTCCGTGATGTAATGCTTTGAACCTCACCCTTTCACCGTCTCTCGCTTTTTCGATTCCCTCTTTCACTCGTTCCTGCAACTCTTCCGAGTGTTCCCACCATGGGGTTTCCCAGAAAAGTTTCCCTTCCAGTTCCTCTCTAGAACTGCCGATGAATTGGAGCGACGTCTTATCGGCCTGGATGATCCTACCATCAAGGTCCAATATACGTATGAACGAACTCGGGTCCTGAAAGATGGACTCGAAGAGCATCTTACTCTCTTTCAATTCCTCTTTTTTTCTCTTTATTTCCGTCACGTCGATCTCCTGATGGATCATCTTTTTTATATCGCCCTTCTCATCAAGTATCGGATTTGTCCTCGCTATGAAATATCTATCGAGCCCTTCATGGTAGAAACTTATTTCCTCTATCTTTTTCGATTCCAAACACTTTTCCAGCGGACAATTTTCTAAGGGCTCGTCCCGTCCATGGGCTATCTTATGACAGTGCTCCCCCAGTATGTCCCCCTGTTCCTCTCCAAAGAATTCCTCGGCCGCCTTGTTGATCTTCAGGATTTTGTGTTCATCGTCGAGTATGAACATCGGGTCTGACATAGTATCGAAAGTTTCCTGAAGATCCCTGGTCAGGGACCTGATCCGCTCTTTCGCTCTGAAATGTCCCACTTCCTGGTAGATGGCTTGAGCGAGCACGTCATACTGGCTTTTCGGATCGCCTCCTTTCTGGAGATACCTGTCCGCCCCGAGATTCAAAGCCTCCATGGCGACCTCTTCCCTCCCCTTGCCCGTGAAGATGATGAAAGGTATCTCGCTCTTTCTATCTCTCCTGAGCGTCTCTAGAAAATCCAGGCCGTCCATCTCCGGCATCTGGTAATCCGAGATTATCGCCTCGTAATCTTCGTCTTCAAGCATCTCTAGAGCTTTTCCAGCGGAAGTGGCTGTGTCGACGTCGAACTCCCATTCCGTCTTCTTGAGAAAAGTTTTTGCCTGCTCTAGGAGCCCTCTTTCATCATCCACTAGGAGTATCTTCATTTTACACTTCTCGAATTACTCTTTGAGGCTCCAGAGATATAAAGGTTGGTCGAAAAAATCAACTTATTTCATGTTGTTTTAAATAAGGACTTCTAAACCTGGCTCTATCGATGTGGGTTAATATACTCATCTGCACTTCCGATTTTTCTAACATAAAATTAAAAACTTTGGAGTATGTTTACGCTCCTCACTATAATTACTCACCCCAACATTACCGTCTAAACACTCATTTTAACCCCGATACCTAAGCAGGTTCACCTACTACCTTATTTCTGTTTCGAAATTTATTATATCTGTGTAGGCTATATGAGTGGGAGTTGCCAATTGGGGACTCCCCATCTTCTGATTGCTCTTCCTTCATACTCTTACCTTTCATCACCATCAGGATAAACAGAGGAAATCAGATAGAACTCGCCGAAGATCAGGAGGATGATCAGGATCGCGAAGATCCCCATCGGCTGAATCTGTGGTTAAAAATGTATCTTTCCGAGGGAGTTAAGTTGACATCTTGGTATATTTGCTAGAAACTTTACTCACTGCTGAATTCGCTCAAGGTGGATCTCAAACCTCGCTCCACCCATATAGGAATCTTTCGCTTCGATCTCTCCATCGTAACTTTCCAGCAAGTTCTTCACGAGGAACAACCCCAGACCGGTCCCTCTCTCTTCATCGGTAGTATATCCTTTCTCAAATATGGTCTCCTTCTTATCGTCGGGTATCCCTTTCCCATCGTCCTCCACTGTACATACCATTACGTCCTCCTCCACCTCTCCTGATATCTTTATCCTGCTGCCTTCAGAGTGATGAACTGAGTTCTCTATGAGATTGGAGAACACTTCTTTCAACAACGGCCCCCCTTCTACCTCAGACCCTTTTTGGGGACAATCTATCGATATCTCTGTATCTCTTTCCTGAGCAAAACCTTCGATCTCACTCACGGTCTTTTGAATTATGGAATATACGTTAACCGGTTCTGTTTCCTCTTCCTGCGCCTCTCTAATCAGTCGCACCTTCTCTATGAGATTGATACCTTTCCGAGCTCCTTTCATGGCCTTTTTCACATACTCTTTTGTCTCATCCGTGATATTTTTTTCTTTCAGCACCTGAAGATATCCTTGGACAACCTGGATCTTGTTCTTTAGATCATGCCTCAAAACAGAATGCAAGAATTCCTCTTTCTCCACCATCTTTTCTCTCTTTTCCTCCATCTTTAAGTTGTAAAGACCATATGAGATGTCATCAGCTAATTCTTCGAAAATTGATCTCTCCTGTTCATCCTCAAGATATCTTTTTGGTATGCTGGCCGAGATGAGTCCGTATATTTTTCCCTGGTACCGCAAACCCAAAACGAAAGATCCCCTTCCCTGGTACATGTCAGATAACGGGCAGTCTTTGCACTTTTTCGAAGGATCCTCGATGGATATCAGTCCTTGGTTCTCTTTAACTCGTTTTACGCAGCTGGGAGATTGGCGGGAATGGATCATCTCTTCGAGTTTATCTCTCTTCTTTTCCAGGCCGGCTTCTGCAAAATCTCGCACCCTATTATTCTCGTTGAATAAGGCAATCCAGACGTTGTAATAACCCCGATTCCTATACAGTATTTCACAAGCTTTTCTTATCATCTCGTCGGATCGATCCACTTCGAGAAGCATTTGGTTAACATCGCCCAGCGACTTCAATAGATTGTTCAAACGGTGTATCCTTTTCTCGTCTTTTTCCCTCTGTCTCATCCCCCTAGATATTATATAACCAAATAGTATCAGCATGGACATCCAGACCGTCCGGATATACAGTTCGTGAGGGGGAACGTCATATATCAGTAATTGGAAGAAAGAGCCTTGATAGAACATCATATAATCTATAAGGGCATCCGTAAACCAGGCTATCACACCTAGTACAAAGGAGAGAGGGAGTATGGTCTTGGATGTGATCAGTCTTCTTTCTTCCTGCATTTCGTCACTGCCCAATAGGAAACCATCTCTTTGATTATGAGTATTTTAAGAGGCAGGTAATATAATTAACGAATTAAATCTTTTTTATCCGATCTCATCTGAGCTAGTAGTATATGAAGATTACAAAACGGTTAAGTTGACATCCTCTACAGGTGCTTGTCAAATTTTTATCTTTTCTAAAACCCAAATTTTTATATATCATCCGTTCATAATTTTGTGCGGCTGTGTAAATATGGCCAAGAGGGAAGGCAACCATAAGAAGCTAATAGCTTTTGTTGCTACAGTGATACTACTGTTCTCAGTGTTGACAGCAGGGACGAGCGCTTTCGCGTCCGTATCTGAGGAAAACGGCGAGATGATAACAGAGGCAGAGGTCCAAACCGAAAGAACTCGTGAGGAGGTAGGTTCCGGCTTAACAGCAACCTACGACATCTATGACTGGTACGATTTGGACGATGTGAGGAACGATTTGAATGGGACTTACTATCTGAAAAACGATCTAGACCAAAATACGGCCGGTTACAACGATGTCCACAATGATACTTATGGTTTCGATCCGATAGGGAAAGATCACAATGTGTGTTTTAATGGCACTTTCTACGGTCAAAATCACACGATAAGCGATTTCTGGACCTACCGCCCCGGGGGAGGGGATTCTGAATATTACGTGGGGCTGTTTGGTTACACTAATAATGAGGCTGTAATAAGAGATGTAGGATTGGTCGATGTAGACGTGAGCGGAGATATTGATACCAATGACGTAGGGGGATTAGTAGGTCATACCGCTGGTGAAAGCACGATAAAGCACTCGTACGTGACAGGTACCGTGAAAGGAGGAGACGATGTAGGCGGGCTCGCTGGATATACCTATGACGCCTATATTGAAAACTGTTACTCAACCGCAAACGTTAGCTTCCAAGGAACCAACCCAGAAAACTTTGAACACGAGAGTATAGGCGGGCTCGTGGGAGATTTTGTCGGTTCTAACGAGAACACCGGTCTTCTGAACACCTCGTATGCGACCGGTGATGTAGATGGAGGTAGTGAAGCTATTGAGGTAGGGGGGCTCATTGGAAGGAGTTATTACGGGGGCGAGATAAAGAACTGTTATGCAACCGGCGATGCGACCGGAAACGAAGAGGTAGGCGGGCTCGTAGGACGCCTAGGGCTGGAGGATGTCGACTATATCAATAACTCGTATGCCCTGGGTAAACCGAGCGGGACCACTCGTGTAGGCGGCTTTCTGGGATATAACCGAGGTCCCGCTCTGGTGAATAAATCGTATTGGAACACCGAGACGAGCCAAACAACTATAGGGATAGGTGAAGGGGGTGATGGAGGAGGTGATGTTACAGGATTAACGACCTCAGATATGACTTGGCAGTACTCCTCAAACGCTTACGACGGCTGGGATATGTCCTCAACTCCTGGTCAAGCGACCTGGTGGAGCGGGGACCACGAGATAGTGGAAGACCGTGAAGGCAACACAGGTTATCCTGCGCTCGGATGGAAGACGGCCTACGGCGTAAAGGTCCAAGCGCCGGCGGATCTGACGGAAAACACTTCCGGAACCAAAACATATTCTTACGACGTTGAGAATACTGGGAATAAGAATGACACGTACGATCTGAATGCGACCGCGTCACAATCAGGCTGGTCGGCAAGTTCTCCGGCTGATGTGAACGTAAGTGCGGGAACGACCAGCTCCGTGAACGTGGAACTGACCATTCCTAACGATGGTGTGGGGGAGAGCTGCGACGTTACCCTGGAAGCGACGAGCCAGAGTAACAATACCGTGAGCGATTCGGACTCCATGACCGTAACTTTACAGGAGAATTACGGCGTAACGGTAAATGCGCCGGCGGATCGTACGGAAAACACTTCCGGAACCAAAACATATTCTTACGACGTTGAGAATACTGGGAATAAGAATGACACGTACGATCTGAATGCGACCGCGTCACAATCAGGCTGGTCGGCAAGTTCCCCGGTCGATGTGACGATAGGGGTGGGAATCACCAGCTCCGTAAACGTGGATGTGGATATACCAAACAATGTTGGACAGGAGAGCTGCAACGTAACCCTGGAAGCGACGAGCCAGAGTAACAGTACCGTAAGCGACTTGGACACCATGACGATCACCGCTGAGATCAGAGACCCGGACTATGTAGAGATAGATCCTGAAGTAGATCAAAACATGAACGCAGGACAGACAATAAACTTCTCTGCAGAGGCTTACGATTCGGGAAGTGACCTCATAACGGGTGACGACTCCGAGTTCACTTGGGACGCAGGGACCGGCTCCATAAGCGACACTGGATCGTTCGACGAAACGGAAGCTGGATACTACGACGTTACCGCGGAATACAGAGGAGTGACCTCGGCTGCTACCACGGTGACTGTAGAACCCGCGAGCGTGGACAATGTAGACATAACTCCTGACAGCATGCAGGAGGTCGATGCAGGAGAAACGATAGACTTCTCGGCAGAGGCTTACGATGAATACGGAAACTTGATAACAGAAACGGATACGGACTTCGACTGGGACGGAACCGATGGAAGCGGAACGTTCTACGAGGAAGTGGTGGGAAACTACTCCGTTCAGGCTCATTACAACGGAGGATCATCGACAGAGGTCACGGTTGAAGTCAGTACTGCAGGGGTACATCACGTGGAGATAAGTCCGGAAGTTTCGATCATCACGGCAGGAGAAGATCAGAGTTATACTGCCGATGTGTATGATGAATATGACAATCATATCGGGGAGGTAACATCTGATACTACATGGACGATAGAGGACGGTGCAGAAGGTAGCTGGGAACAAGGGACTTATACGTCTGAGAACGACGGTAATTGGACGGTTTCAGGTGAATACGAAGGCCTGGAAGATACAGCTACACTCACCGTCGAAGTCGGAGATCCCAGCTATGCCAAGATAACTCCTGAAACCGAGGTCAGTTTAACTGCAGGAGAACCACAGGACTTTTCTGCAGAAGCCTACGATTTTCAGGATAATTTGATAACCGGCGATGATACAGATTTTACATGGGAGGCTGAAGCGGGATCGATAAATGGAACCGGTCTGTTCAACGAGACTGAAACAGGTGAATATAACATAACGGCGACCTACGAGGGCGTAACTTCAAACTCTACGACCGTAAAAGTAGAATCTGCAGGACCTGATTACATCATGATCGATCCCGCCGACCATCAAACGGTCGAGGCAGGAGGGACCGTCGACTTTTCTGCAGAAGCCTACGATGAATACGGTAATCTGATAGCGAGCCACGACACAAACTTCACGTGGCAGAACGCGGATAGTTCAGGTCTGTTCGATGAAACTACCGCGGGTCAATACGAGATAACGGCGACCTACGAAAGCGTTATATCAAATTCTACAAATCTGACAGTAGAACCTTCAGAAGTCGATCACGTTATTATCGAGCCCGAGGAAGATAAGACGATCGAGGCAGGAGAGACCGTCGACTTTTCGGCCGAAGCATACGACGAATATAATAATTTGATAACGGACAACGATACGGACTTTACTTGGAAGAACGCGGATAGTAGCGGTACTTTTGACAAGAACGAAGCCGGAGATTTTGAAGTGAACGCCGAATATGAGGGTGAGACATCGGATACAGCAACAGTTACAGTAGAGACTTTCTGGTCCAACTACTGGTGGCTGCTGCCATTGATAGTGATCATTGTTGTGTTGATCCTCATAGTTTTTGCTTGGAAGAGACGAGAGGAAGAAAAGAACGAGGTGCCAGAAGATGGTCCGGGAATATATGATGAGATGCCACCTCCGGAGAGAGGGAGAGAAAGTAAAGGAATAGGTGCCGCTGGTATCGCTGGAGGTGCAGGGGAAAAGAAGGTGAAAAAGGTGAAGAAAGTCAAAAAAGTGAGAAAAACAACCGATGACGAAGAAGAGGAGGAAGAAGAAGAGGTTCAGCAGTGCCCAGAGTGCGGTGAGGATCTACGCTGGCTCGAAGATTATGAAAAGTGGTACTGCGAGAATTGTAAGGAGTATAGGAGAGAATGAGGTAAAGCTAATGATTATTGTCGAAAACCGTGATGATTCATCTGTTGAGTGAGTTAAACAGCCGCTTCCCCGCCCGAGAAGTACTAGCCGTTGCCGTTTTCCCCGTGCTCTTACTCTTGGAGATTGGTTTTGGAGGGGATGTATGCTCCTTCGGGATATTGGTTTTCTTCGTGAAGGTGTGACAGGATCGTGAAGTGATCCTCCTAAGATATAAATAAGGATCTATCGATGTAATTTTATTCAAGCGAGGTATGAGGATGAAAAACAGAATATTCGTTATCACCATCACTCTTTCCCTGCTGCTCAGCGGGTTGCTGGCATCTGTCGGAGGGGAGGCGGTAGATGGGAAAAGGAGTGTGAGTGAAAACGGAGAGAGCTACCTTCAAGCTGCCCAAGAAATCCACGACTGGCACGATTTAGACGAAGTAAGAGATGATCTAGACAGCGACTATATCTTGATGAACGATTTAGACGAAAATACCTCAGGCTACGACGAGGTAGTCGATACCAAAAAGGGATGGGAACCGATAGGGGATTATGACAGGGATGAAGACGTCGAGTTTAACGGCGCTTTTGACGGAAAGGGATATAAGATAAGCGACCTCTACATAAACCGCCCTAAAACAGATTATGTAGGACTGTTTGGAGGAATCGCACATGAAGCAGAAGTTTCTGACGTTAGGCTCGTTGATGTGGAGATAGATGAACCTGATCCTACCACCCATTTAGCTGGATTACAATCATACGATTTAGCGTTTGAATCTGATAATTCTATTAAGTCTCCTCCTCTTGTTCCCCCTCCATCAAATAGCATCGGTAGTATTGCGGGTTACAATAAAGGCTCATTATCTAATATCTCCGTCACTGGCATTGTAAATGGAAAAAGTGGGTTGGTTGGATATAACAGTGGTACAGTAGAACATTCCTTCTTCTCTGGAACATTGAATGGTAGTGAAGATCACCTAGGTGGTCTAGTTGGCATGAACGACGGCACGATAGAAAATTCATATTCTACCGGTAATATAGTTGGACATTACACAGTCGGAGGTATAGTGGGATTCAACCACAATGGCGAGGTGTCTAATTGCTACTCGACTACGAATGTGACTGGAAAATCAACAGTAGGCGGGCTTGTAGGATCAAATTACATACATAGCGGAGGTATTTCCCACTCATACGCCATTGGAAACGTGAGCGGAGACAGTCGGATAGGTGGACTTGCTGGAACTAACACCGGCACAGTAGAGACCTCGTACGCTGCCGTCAACGTGAGCGGAAACGAGGATGTAGGAGGACTCGTAGGCTTCAAGACCTCTTACGGAGGTACGGTGTCCGACTCATTCTGGGATTCCGAGAAATCCAGCATATATACGAGCGTGGGAGGAACAGGCCTCCCGACCAGAGAGATGATAGGAGAATATGCAAAAGCTAATATGGACGGCTTTGATTTCGATGAGACTTGGGAGACGGTCGAGGAGGATGATGGAGATGCTGATAAGGACGGCTACCCCATTTTACAGGAGTTGAGCAGAGAAGAGCAGCTAAGGCATATTTATCCGGCGGAAGTGGATGACGGTGGTGACGATAACGGTGGTGACGATAACGGCATCCCAGGATTTACATCTCCTCTTCTATTGTCAGCAACGGTCGTAGCGGTTGCGATCTACTACGAGAGGAAACGGTGAAGCGGGTGAGCTACCTTACGAATGAGGCGTGAAGCTATTATGCAGTCCAACAAAAAGATCGAGGACGTCTTCTACTACCTTCGGGACGAGGAAGGAGTGATCAAAGAGTCCCGCTCGATCAAGCCGAAGAACACGAAGAGAGGGTTGAAAGCTTCTCTTTTCGACCGCATAATCTATAACCCAAAATTGGATTTAGAAGAGGACGAGATAGCCTACGCTCTTCTACACGAAGAGGGTCACAAGGAAACGAAGCAGAACACGCCTCTATACTTCGCCGTCGTCTGTGTTTTGGCTTTTTTGTTTGGCGTTCCTTTTGTGTTGTCCGCTTTCATGGGAATGGATATACCTTCTATCGGACCGAGCTGGACGAACATGATCATCTTCTTTGTTATTGTGGTGGTCTTTACGAGGGCCTATTCCGACAGATTTCACGAAGACGAGTTGAAAGCCGACGTTTACGCCTGTAAACGGCTGAAGAAAGTGGAGAGGTTTTCAAGGCCGCCGGAAGAGGTGATGGCCGGTCTGTTGGAGAGAGGTGGGGATCTCGGTGGTTTTCCC
>JAGXLI010000021.1 GCA_018334755.1 Thermoplasmatota archaeon | reverse complement strand
GTTTCCCTGGACGATGAGTGCATCTATACCCGCCTTCTTGAACTCGCTTCCAAAGAAGCCGCCGACGTTGGAATCCGCTATCGTACCGGTCAAAGGAGATTTGGATGATACGGAAAAACGTCCTGAAGTTAGTACTGAAGTTCCAGTGAGAGGACCCGCAGCGAAGACCAGAACGTTCTCCTCTAAGGGATCAATATCTGGACTTACCTCCTCGATCAACAAACGGGCCCCTAAACCCCTACCCCCGATATAATCTTCGAGGATATCTTCCCCTATCTCTTCGGAAGTCACCTCTTCGGTAGAGAGATCCACTCTCGCCAGTCTGTTCCACCAGCCTTTCATGGTATCTGCCTACGGAAAGAAAAGTATATTTGTTTTGTGATTTGAGTCCTAGAGCGATGTGAACCGATTCAGAGATTATGCTGTACCGTTCCATAGGGAAAATATTAAAATCTCCTCCTATTTTCGAAGATCATGAAGTCGTTCCTCGAGACACTGAAAAATGCAGAAGAAAAGTGGAGAGAGCGCTGGAGAGAATCGGGTATCTTCAAACCGGACGAAGGCTCAGACAAACCGAAATATTACCTTTTGGAGATGTATCCCTATCCTTCAGGTACACTCCATATGGGTCACATGCGGAACTATTCGATAGGAGATTCGATAGCTAGGTTCAAAAGGATGAAGGGATACGACGTTCTTTACCCCATGGGGTGGGATTCCTTCGGTTTACCTACGGAGAATGCGGCCATAGAAAATGATATAAGTCCGGAGAAGTGGACCGAAAGATGTATAGAGGATATGAAAGAACAGATGGATTCTTTAGGATTGTCGTACGACTGGGATCGTGAAGTGGCGTCCCACTGGAAAGGATATTATAAGTGGGACCAGTGGTTCTTCTTGAAGTTCCTTGAGAGAGACTTGGCTTACAAGAAAGAGGCTGAAGTTAATTACTGCTCGGAATGCGAGACTGTTCTAGCGAACGAGCAGGTGGAAGGAGGCCGGTGCTGGAGATGTGACTCCTTGGTAGAAAAGAAGGATCTCGATCAGTGGTTCTTCAATATCACGGAATATGCCGACGAACTGCTCGAAGATCTTGAAGAGCTGGAAGACTGGCCCGAAAAAGTGAAGAAGATGCAGCAGGATTGGATCGGGAGGAGCGAGGGCGCCGAAGTTTTATTCGAAACTACAGATGGAGAAGAGATACCGGTTTTCACAACTAGACCCGATACACTCTACGGCTGTACTTTTATGGTATTAGCTCCTGAACACGAGATCTCGGAAGAACTGGCCGAGGGAAACGACGAGATAGAAGAGTTCATTGAAAGAGCGAAAAGGCTGAAAGCCAGCGTGAGAGAACAGAAAGGTAAGGAAGGTATATTCACCGGTAAATACGGCGTGAATCCCGTAAATGGAGAGAAGATACCGATCTACATAGCGGATTTCGTTTTAGAAACGTACGGTACTGGTGCCATAATGGCAGTTCCCGCCCACGACCAGAGGGACTTTGAATTTGCACGGGAACACGATATTCCTATAGTACCGGTGATAAAGCCGGAAGGAGAAGAGGATTTTGAAGACTTGGATGAAGCTTACGAGGACGAAGGAGTCCTGATCAACTCTGAAGATTACAACGGTATGGATTCCGAAAAGGCGTGGGAGGAGATAACTAGCGCTCTCGAAGAGGAAGGGAAAGCGACTAGAGAGATCAACTACCGCCTGAGAGATTGGCTCATATCGAGACAGAGGTACTGGGGATGTCCTATACCGGTGGTTTACTGCGACGAGTGCGGTACGGTTCCGGTCCCGGAAGATGAGCTGCCGGTAGAACTCCCTACCGATATAGATGTAGATGTGGCTGGTAATCCTTTGAAGAACGACGAGAGTTTCTTGAAAACTGAATGTCCAGAGTGCGGTGGAGAAGCTGAGAGAGAAACCGACACGATGGACACTTTCATCGACTCCTCCTGGTACTATCTGAGATACTGTTCGCCGGACTTTGAGGAAGCACCGTTCGACGAAGGAGACCTGGAAAAGTGGATGCCGGTCGACCAGTACATAGGAGGGATCGAACACGCCATACTGCACCTGATGTACTCTAGATTCTTCGTTAAAGTGTTGAGAGATATGGGGATGTGCGAGATGGAAGAACCGTTCGAAAGACTGCTCACCCAAGGGATGGTCCTACTCGACGGAGAGAAGATGTCCAAATCTAAAGGTAACGTTGTTGATCCCGGCAACATGATCGAGAAATATGGCGCGGACACATCCCGCTACTTCATACTTTCAGCTGCGGACCCTCGAAGAGAAGTTGAATGGAGCGATGAAGGCATCGAGTCGAAATTTGAATTCCTGAGAAAGGTTTGGCAGACCGTCGAAGAGAGCGATTTTGATGGTAACGAGGATATCGATCTTGAAAATTGCAACCTGAGAGATAGGTACATAGTTTCCAGAACGCAGCGAGTCGCGGATGAAGTAGCCGAAGATATAGAGAACTTCAGGATAAGCGACGGACTGAAGAAGATGGAGCACTTCTTCGACGAACTTCTGAAATATCGGGATGAGAGTGAAGAGACGCCTGAAAGATCAAAGATCTTCAGCAAAGGGTTGGAGACCTATGTCAGGATGCTGTACCCATTCAGCCCTCACTTGAGCGAAGAGATATGGCACCAACTTGGTAACGACGAACTGATAAACGAAGTGGGATGGCCAGAATCCGAAGACGCGTTGATCGATGAGAGGGCTGAGAGGGGCGAAGAACTTTATCAGAAGCTCAGAGATGATATAATCCACATCAAAAATATAACTGAAAAGGAGCCCGGTCATATCCGGGTGATCGTAGCCGAAAAGTGGAAATTCAAGGCCTTTGAACTCATACAGGAGAAACTGAACGAGATGGAGAAACCGGACATGGGAGCTATCATGGGAGACCTGGGCGGCGAGTTCCCGGACAAAAAGAGAGAACTCAGCGAGATAGCTCAGAAAGCCGTGAAAAACCCCGGTAAGATACTCGATAGGGATGTAGATCACGAGTTCGAGACCACGACTCTAGATCAGATAAAAGCTCGACTGGAAAGGGAATTTGAAACCGAGATAGAGATCATGAAAGCAGAAGACGTAGAAGACGAAAAGGCGGATAGGGCGGAGCCCGGAAAGCCAGGGATAATCCTAGATTGATCTAAAGGTGATTCTGCAAAAACTTTTTTATATGACACCGTAAGTAGGATGGTTGCGTCAAAAACCGATGATATGTGTGGACAGAGTTTTCTGTCCGAAATGAGGTGGAAAGAATGGCAGATAAAGTATATGTTAACTTTGAAGTTCCCGATGACATAGTGGACAAGACGTTCGAGGCAGTCGAGATAGCTAGAGATACCGGCAGCCTGCGGATAGGTACGAACGAAGTGACAAAGTATGTAGAGCGAGGAGAGGCCGAGCTGGCCGTTCTGGCGGAAGATGTGACTCCCCCAGAGATACTCGCTCACATGCCTTTGCTCTGCGAAGAGAAGGACGTTTCTTATTCCTACGTTCCTTCGCAGAACGAACTCGGTGCCGCCGCTGGTATCGACGCGTCTTCAGCTTCAGTCGCTATCACGGATCCAGGCGACGGAGAACAGATGGTCGAGGACCTGAAGAGCAAACTTGAAGATCTGAAATAATCAAAAATGAGAGGTATCACAAATGGCCTCAGATGATAGTATACCCGGGAAAGTTGTCGAGATCGTGGGCCGAACTGGCATGAGCGGTGAAGCTACCCAAGTCAAAGTCAGAGTTTTGAAGGGAGAAGACGAAGGTAGGATCATCACCCGAAATGTGATGGGGCCTGTTCAGAAAGGTGATACTCTCATGCTTAGAGAGACGGCTAGAGAAGCTAAAGAAATAGGTGTGAGATGATATGCCAGAAAGAAGAGAATGCACTTTTTGTGGGAATCCTATCGAACCCGGTACCGGGACGATCCATATCCAGAATAATGGCCAGACCTTCCATTTCTGCAACAACAAATGCAAGTCCAACATGATGGAACTCGATAGAAAGGCTAGAGATACCAGGTGGACAAAGAGACACGCTCAGGAGAAGGCTATAAAGACCTACCGCAAGAAGGACGAAGGGGAAGAAGAAGAAAGCGGTAAGAAGATCATCAAGAAAAAAGAAGACTGAATCCGGGAGGATATGATGGAAACGACCTTTTTGATGGTGAAGCCGGATGGAGTCCAGAGAGGTTTTATTGGCGAGGTGGTCTCTCGGCTAGAAGAGAGAGGACTGCGTATGACCGCCATGAAGATGATGCAGTTGGACAGGGAGGCTGCTAAAGAACATTACGCGGAACACGAGGGAAAAGATTTCTATGAACCACTGCTTAAATACATAACTTCAGGGCCGGTGGTGGCAATGGCCGTCAAAGGAAACTCGGCGATCTCTCTTGTCAGAGATATGGTCGGGGAGACCGATCCCAAAGATGCGAAGCCAGGCACGATCAGAGGGGATTTCGGTATAGATGTAGGAAGGAACATAGTCCATGCCGCGGATTCCTCAGAAAGCGCGGAGCGAGAACTCGACATATTTTTTAACGGATCGGATTACCAGGAATACAAGAGAGTTGAAGAAAGCTGGGTCTACGAGTGAAGGGAGAACAGTTTTTTGATGAGTGAGTCTTGATAAACATAAGACATATTCCAAAAGCTTTATAACCTAAAACGTTATTTATAATAATGTCTGACGTATTAGGATTTACGTCGGACTAAATTAACTAAGGTGGGCTAAAAGTGTCCGACACTAAGCGAATAACTGTCAGAATCCCCGTAGACATGGCCGAAGAACTCGATAAGTTAGTAGATGAAGAGACTTATTCTTCAACCTCCGAAGCTATCAGAGCCGCTATAGATGAATTTATAAAAAATAAGAACGCTCCGGAGCATATATCTAAGATAACGGTAGACCTTCCGAAACAGAAAGTCGGTGAGATCGAAAATCTAGTAGAAAAGGGTGATTCAGTAAATATAGACGATGCGATTAGAACAGCGGTCAGGGAGTATGTTAGAGAGAGGATAAAGGAATACACGAGAGATATAGAAGAATCTTGAGGATATCCATATACCCATATCTCCTATTTGCCCTCCCTTATCCTGAAGGTTGATCATCTCATACTAGGGAATCAATATGAGCAGTAGAAATAAAAAAAGTAAGAAAAAAGAACCTTCTGATCTGACCATCTATGTAGTAGGAGTGGGAGGAGGAGGTAATAACAGTATAGACAGATTGAGCCGGATGGGAGTTTACGGAGCTAGAACCATCTCCGTGAACACTGACAAAGGGCATCTCGAGAACAAGAAAGCTGACAAAAAGATGCTGATCGGTCTGTCAAAGAACGAGGGTAGAGGTGCCGGTGGAAACCCAGCTATAGGGGAAGAGTGTGCGGAAGCGGCTTCCGGCGGATTCAAAAAATTATTTTCCGATGCAGATCTTGTTTTTTTGACCACTGGACTGGGTGGAGGTACCGGTACGGGGGCAGCGCCCGTCATCACCAGGATCGCCAGAAAATGCGGATCCATGGTCATCGGGATCGTAACACTTCCATTTTCCGTAGAAGGAACCAGGAAGAAATTAGCCTGGAGAGGTGTGGAGAGGATCGAATCCTATGCGAATTCTACCATCATCTTAGACAATGATAAGCTTTTAGAAGTGAGTCCCGACATGCCCCTAGATCAGGGTTTTGGGATGATGGACTCCGTCATATCCAACCTGGTCAAAAGCGTTACGGAGACCATCACGAGACAATCCCTGATCAATCTGGACTTTAACGACCTTCGATCTGTCCTGGGGGGTGGAGGATACTCCACTCTCATGGTGGGAGAAGCACACAGTAAAGACCCTAAAAAGGTCGTAAAAAATGCTGAGGGAAATCCATTTCTAGATGCGGATTATCAAGGCGCCAAAAAGGCTTTGATCCATCTTACGGGTGAGTCGAAAGGATTATCGGTTAAAAAGATGAACGACATCGTGGGCATGGTGACTTCAAAACTGGACCCTGACGCATCGGTGATCGCGGGAGCTAGGATAGACCATACCTGTAAAAAAAAGATAAAGATGATGGCTATAGTGGCCGGATTGGAAAAACGCAGTATCAGTCCAGTCATGGAAAAGGAGGGTCTTTCAGAGGTGAGATGAGTGGGAGCCATGAGTGGGAAACCTTTTTAAAAATCTCTATCCGTCTTTACAGATATAATGGATAAAGAAGATCTTACCGACTGTATAAAGGAAAGCAAAAAAGGGGTCTACTTGGACCTTAGAGTTTCGCCGGGTTCTCTAGAAGATAAGATCGAAGGCGTTAACCGATGGAGGGACAACCTGGAAGTGGATGTGGAAGAACGAGCTGAAGAGGGGAAGGCGAATAAGGCCCTTGTGAAGCTTTTAGCTGATAGTTTGAAGATGTCCGAAAACAAGATAAAGATAGTGAAAGGAAAACGGTCGAAACAAAAGAGG
This sequence comes from Thermoplasmatota archaeon, assembly GCA_018334755.1. Classification (GTDB taxonomy): domain Archaea; phylum Thermoplasmatota; class Thermoplasmata; order Halarchaeoplasmatales; family Halarchaeoplasmataceae; genus Natronoplasma. The sequence goes on along the minus strand of JAGXLI010000021.1, from coordinate 24,872 downwards.
GTCTTCATCTCAGGTATAGATGAACCAGGTCTTATCTCGCGTGTCCTAGAAGAAAAAAGATGATAAAAAGGGAACGAAGATGAGGTTGAAAGAGGAACTCGAAGGGATATTAGACATCCTTGAGAGGATAAAAAATGAAAGGGGTGACATACCTATAATCGTCGAGGGAAAAAAGGACGTAAAAGCTCTCCAGAGTTTAGGTATCCAGAGAAAGATAATAAAGATAAAAAGAGGTGAATCAATCTTTCGCATAATCGAGGAGCTAAGAGATGAACATGAAAAGGTGATAATCTTGACGGACTGGGACGCTAGCGGGGGGGGATTGTGTTACAAGATAAAAAAGGCCTGTGAAGCGAACACGATAGCGTATGACGTAGAGTATAGAAAACAGGTGATCAAATTTCTCAAGAAGGAAGTAAAGGACGTAGAGAGCATCCCCTCATTCATCGAAAGAGCGGAAAAAGAGATTTATAGTCGATTTAACCGCGAAAAGTCTTAAAAAAGATTAGATTATAGGAAAATGTTAAATTTTATAATTCCATTAAGGATGTAGATTTACGATGAGCCGAGTAAAAGTAATCAAGGATGTATCAGAAATGGTACCCATCCTTAGGGCCGTTAGTACCAAGACCAAAAGGGATGTCTATACCGATCTAGCTGAAGATTGGAAAACAGAAGAGGAGATCGAAGAAGAATATGGTGAAGAGGGAAAAAACGCGCTTAAATTGTTCGATAAGATGAAGCTGGTAGAGACCAGGTGGCAGCATACTGGAAGAGAAACTCGAAAGGCATATCACACTTATTATTCCGAGGTGCATATAGATGCTTCTGTCCCTATCGACAAGATAAGCGACGTCCTTTATGCGGCCATGATCGATGAGGAGGAATTTAAGAGCTTGGAACAGGAGATATTAGAGTCAGTGAGAGAAGGAGATACATTCGCCAACGATGTGAGTAAAAAGATCGGACATAGTGTGACCACGCTTAAGAGCCTGGTAAAGAGATCGGTCCAGCTTAATTATAAAGGACATCGGATAGAAGAGGTTAAAAAGGAGGGGTGAGGATGGATCTAGAAAGTATCGATGAAATCTTCTCTGATACCCCAGAAAATGTCCTTGCTTTAGTCTCTGGAATAGCTATAATAATCACGGTTATCTTCTTCATCTATGCGGTTATTCCTCATTCCGGCATCATACTGTTCTCGTTCCTATCTCTCCTGATTTGCTTCTCTGCACCGATCTTTTTCCGTCTTTCAGATATGACCATCATACCGGATGTCGTGGGATGGTTGTTGACTGGAGTTGCGATCGCTGGTTATGGATGGATAATATTCCACGTTGGATACTATGTTGATGTCTTATCTCTAAAGTTTGTCATACCCAGCGGGCTATTGGGGTTTGCCTCGGGTCAACCTCTGACTAGAGGGGTATTAATCCCGTTATTCGGCGGTGGAGGATACGGCACAGTGGGATCTGATGTAGAGATCGAAGAGGAAGAAGAATTCGAAGAGGGTGAAGAGGACCTAGAAGAGTTCGACGAGTTCGAAGAAGAAAGCGAAGATGAGTATGGGGAAGAAGAATTTGAACACGAATTGGATGTGGATGAAGAGCTGAACGAGGACTTCACCGAGTCAGACGAGATAGAGAAGGAAGAAGACTTCTCCGAAGAAAAGGACAAAGCCTGGTGAGAGCGGTGAAAGCTGTTCTTAGATTGGGCCACAGACCAGGTCGAGATAGGAGGATGACTACTCACGTGGGGCTTACCGCTAGAGCTTTTGGTCTGGAGAAGATGTATCTGCCTGATCTTGATTCCAAATTGAAAGAAACTCTTGGAGACGTTTCCGATAGATTCGGCGGTGTGTTCAGTATAGAAGAAGAAAAAAAGTGGAAAGAATTGATCGAGAACTGGGAAGGAGACACGGTACATCTAACGATGTACGGTTCAAAGATCGATGATTTTTTTTCTGAGAATGAGATCGAGGATCCTCTGATAGTGGTCGGGGCGGAAAAAGTTCCGAAAGAAGTTTACGACCTTGTCGATCATAACGTTTCAGTGGGAAATCAACCTCACTCGGAGGTTGCCGCTCTGGCCGTCTTTATGGATCGTTATAACGATAGAACGATGCCGGAGATCTCTCAGGGAAAGATCGGTATCCTGCCCTCTTCAGATCATAAACGGATAGTAGAAAGGTCCGACGTGCCTTCTGCAGATGAATGCTTCGAGATGGCAAAAGAAGAGGATATGGACGACGATCTGCTAAAGCATTCGATGGCGGTGTTAAATAGAGCATTAGAACTACAGGAGAAACACGGTGGTGATCTCCAACTGATAATCGCTGGAGCTCTACTCCACGACATCGGGAGAACAGTAACTCATGGAATAGAACACGGCGTAGAAGGTTCTAGACTGATAGAAGAAAAAGGATGGGACGAAGAACTCCAGAAGATAGTGGAAAGACACATCGGCGGGGGCATAACGAAAGAAGAAGCGAGGGAACAGGGTCTTCCCGCAAGGAATTACCTCCCTGAGTCTATAGAAGAAAAGATCATATGTCATGCCGATAACACCGCCGGCGGAAAAGAAAGATTTGAAGAGATGATAGATAGGACAAAAGAGAGCGGTTATGAAGATAGCGGGGAAAGGATGAAAGAGTTGGCCGAAGAGTTCGAAGAGGATTTATAGTGCTTAGTGTTTAGTTACCAATTGTGGTGAAATCTTGCAAGACAGTCAGAGGAATTCGGAAAATACTTCAAAACAACAGTCTATCCTGTCCATCCTGAAAGATCACGAATTCGTAATAGAACAGAAATTTTTTTCTCTAGGTAAAAAATACATCATCAAAAACAGCGAAAGGGAGAGGGTCGCATTCAGCAAAAGGGAGTCCCTGAAGGTAAAAGAGGACATAAAAGTATATAAGACCGAAAAAGAAGAAAAAGAATTGTTCAGGATAAAGCAGGAGAACGTGCTCAACTTCAACGGACTTTTCGGTGTTACCGATCCTGAAGGGGGCGAGGTCATCGGATATCTAAAAAGAAAAGGAGTCAGATCGCTAATCAACGATGAATGGCAGATCATGGACCCCAGTAAAGATAAGATCGGCAGCGTTATAGGGGACTCGCTGGTGAAAGAGGCTATACGGAGAAAAAGTTTCAAATATATTCCCCACAGATACAAGATCTATCACCGAGGAGAAGATATCGGGATCTTCAAGCAGCGCCTGACATTATTGAGAAGGGCTTACAAACTGCAGATAAAAGACGATCCAGATTTTGAACTCGATAGAAGACTTTTGATCTCGCTAGCTATCTGTCTAGACGCAGTAGAAGATAGGTTCAGAAAGTTAAAAAATAAAAAGGTTTTTTAGAGCTTGATTTTGTATTAAAGCGTTTCTCCGCCCTGGATATCCATCATCATGAACCCTGAATCTATCTTAGGGTAGAAGTCGGTGGATTTCTGGGGCATCCTCTCGCCGTTCTTGGCCACGTTCAAGACTTCTTGAGGTTTCGTCGCATTGACCAAGAAAGCGACCTCCGCTTCACCGTTTTCTATCTTTTCCATCGAATCTTCGGCCCAACGTTCGTAGGAGATGTCTTCGTCTATATGGAGCTCCTCCAGCCCCATGACGCCATGGAAGATCACGTCTCTTAGAACAACTACATCAAGCTTCTTGTAATCCTCTGAATAATCATCGGACAGGAATTTATCTATCTTTTCCAGGCTTTTAAGCCTCAGTCCAAAAGTTCTTTTCCCGTCGTAAAGTACGAATGAGGACGTATCGTCGTTTTCCTTCAAAAATTCTTCTTCCTCTCCGTCCGCGATCTCTTTCATCTCAAAATATTTCTCCAGCTCTTCGAGATGTTCCTGTTCAACTTTTTCCTTTAGAAGCAACCTATGTCCCGGTAAAACGTTTAGACCGGGATCTTCTACCGGAACCATATAGGTCATCCTCCAGTTGAATGCCTCGTTTTCCTGGTAATCCGGGTTCTTCTCCCTCATCTCGTCTCTATAGTTGACCGCGGTCTCGTATCGGTGGTGCCCGTCGGCGATGACCACCTGTTCATCTTTTAGGACCTCCTGCACTTTCTTGATTTTCTGTTCATCTTCGATCTTCCAGACTCTACTGTGTACTCCTAGATCGTCGGTTCCCTCATACAGTGGCTCTTTTTCGGTTACCTCGTCGAAGAGGTCTATAGTAGTTTTTTCTTCCTCATCATTGTACAACATGAATCCTGCTTCTAGATTTTTCTCCGTCTCTCTCAACATTTTCAACCTATCGATCTTCGGCCCTTCATGGGTTTCCTCGTGTGGAAGAACGACTTCTTCATCGAACGGATAAAGTTTTACGGCTGAGACGAAACCTTTTCTGGTGTACTTCTCTCCGAGCACCTCGTAATCCTGGTAATAAACGTAGATGCCCGCATCCTCTTCCTTCTGTAAAACGTTCTCTTCCATCCACTCGTTGAGTCTCTGAGCCGCGATCTCGTACCTGTTCTCCTCCATAGGGAGTATCAGCTTGCAGTAGTTGTACTCGCTCTTCTCGTAATACTTCTCCTGCATCTGGTCGGAGATCTTGTCGTACGGCTGAGTTATCACTTTATCCATATCTTCGATCTTTTCTTTGCTGTATTGTATACCCTTGAATGGTCTTAGTTCTACCATATCTGTGCACCTTTTTCTTTCCCCTATTGGAGTTCGTCTATGATATGATCGGCGGCTTGAGTTCCCGCTCTGATCTGGCCTTCTTCCGTTTGGGCTCCGATATGCGGAGTAGCATGGAAGTTGTCGAGTTCGAAAAGAGGATTGTCCTCCGGAGGTTCTTCCTCGAAGACATCCTTGCTGCCGAAACGGATCTCTCCGCTTTTGAGCGCTTCGTAGAGCGCGTCTTCGTCGACAACTCCGCCTCTCGAGCAGTCAACCAGCGCGGCGTTCTCTTTCATCTTTTCGAATTCTTCCGTACTTACCATGTGGTGTGTCGCTTCCATGTGAGGCACGTGTACGGTTATCACGTCGCTTTCCTCGAATATCCTATCCAGATCGACCATCTCCGCGGGTTCAGGCTCCTCGATATCAAGAACGTCGTAGGCTAGGATGTCCATTCCGAAAGCGTGGGCTCTTTCAGCCACGGCCTGACCTATATTTCCGAAACCGATCACACCTAACGTTTTATCGTGGATCTCGTTGCTCGCCAATTCGCTTTTTATCCATTCACCTTCTCTAAGGCTGTTCGTTCCGGCTATGATATCTCTATAAGTTGCAAGGATATGAGTCATCGTCAGTTCGGCCACCGAGATCGTGGTCGCTGTAGGCGTGTTGTGAACCGCTACACCTTTGTCTTCAGCATAATCCACGTCGATATTGTCCAAGCCTATACCGGGTCTTCCTATGACCTCTAGATTTTCAGCCGCATCTAGTGTAGGTTCTCTGACTTTTGTAGAGCTCCTTACCACCAGCGCATGGTACGGCGGGACTTTCTCGGTCAGCTCTTCTTTTGACATGCCGAATTCTTTTTCAACTTCCAGTCCGGCGTCCTCCAACTTCTCTACTCCTTCTTCCGCTATCGGATTACAGACTAAAACTTTCTTTGCCATGGTTATCACAACTCCGCTACATCTTCTATCGCATCTGTCAGTTCTTTCACATCTTTAACTTCATGATCTCCCATATGTCCTATCCTGAAGGTCTTCTCTGAAAGTTTGGAACCGTAGCCGTTCGCGAAGACCAGATCGTACTTTTCGTTCACCTCTTCTATGACTTCCGCAACGTTCATCCCTCTCGTGTTTTCGATTGTACTTACGGTCTGAGACATATAACCCTCCTCGGGGAACATGTCAAAGTGCTGGTAAGCCCAGTCTCTCGTGTACTCCGCCATCTTTTTGTGCCTTTTATCTCTTTCCTGGTGACTTTCATCAAGCATGTGCTTCATCTGTTTCCTGTAGGCGAGCATCAGAGATACGGCGGGGGTCGAGTGTGTCTGTCCTTTTCTCTTGTAGTAATCTATACTTCTCTGGAAACCTCCATACCATGAGGCGGAATCTTTTTCCTTCTCATGTTGATAGGCATCGTCATCGACCACACACACGGCTAACCCAGGAGGCATCGCAAAAGCTTTCTGGACCGATGTGAATATTACATCTATTCCGCTTCCGTCGATATCTACGTAATCTCCACCTAAAGCGGATATAGCGTCAACTATGAAGAAAGTGTCCGGGAAATCTTTTAGGACCTCTCCTATCTCTTCTATCGGGTTTCTTATACCCGTTGAAGTTTCATTCATCACGCAGGTAAAAGCATCATAATCGTCCTTCTGTAAAGCTTCCCTGACGTCCTCTGGCTTTACTGCCTTCCCCCATTCGTATTCTAATTTATCAACGTCCTTTCCGAGTCTTTCCGCCACCTTGGCCTGTCTTTCGCTGAAACTTCCACAGGTAGAACAGAGAACTTTGTCGTCTACAAGATTCGATATGGAACTTTCCATGTATTCCGTGCCTGAAGCAGTCAGAACTATGACATGTTTATCCGTGTCCAAAAAGTCCTTCGTATCTTCCACTATAGTAGTATAAAGATCAGTCATCCTATCCATCCGATGGCCGAACATGTATTCGTCCATCTCTTCGATTATTTCCTTTCTAACTTCCGTTGGGCCGGGGATATACAATTTTTTATGCTTCAATTACACCACCTGGTTGAGGATAAAATCACTCTCTATATAATGATTATGATGGTTTACACGGAACTAATATTGCTATTCTAGGTCTTTTGATCTTCCAGAGACTTAACCCAATATGTTTTTATAGGGTTTTCCACTCATATCTACGTGGTGAGGTAAAATCAGCGAGATCTCGAAGGCGATCTCGGATACGGCCTATCAGGCCTATGAGAAGAAACTTCTGAAAGAGATCAAACACGAAAAGGATATCCCCACCCATATAGCGGTCATAATGGACGGAAACAGGAGATTCGCCAGCCAGTTAGGTCTGGACCAGGAATCTGGGCATACGGAGGGTAGAAAGAAACTTGAGGATATGTTGGACTGGTGCACGGACTTGGATATAGAGATACTGACTGTCTATGCTTTTTCTACTGAAAACTTTAAAAGAGAATCCAAAGAAGTACAGCATCTGATGGAACTCTTCAAAAAGAACTTCAGAAAAGCTGCCGAGGACGAGAGGGTCCATGAAAAGGAGATAAAGATCAACGCCATAGGTAACGTGGAAAAGCTACCGAACGACGTGAGAGAGGCCATACATTTTGCGGAAGAAAAAACGGAAGATTACGACAACTACTTTTTCAACATCGCCGTAGGCTACGGAGGACGGGAGGAGATAATCCAGGGTATCCGTAAAATAGCTGAAAAAGTCAAAACCGGAGAACTTGACGTCGAAGATATAGATGAAAAGGTCTTTGCAGAAAGGCTTTATACGTCAGATTTTCCCGACCCCGACCTGATCTTAAGGACGAGCGGTGAAGAGAGGATATCCAACTTCTTACTGTGGCAGTCTGCATATTCAGAACTTTATTTCACCGATGTTTACTGGCCCGGGTTCAGGAAGATAGACTTTTTGAGAGCCATCCGGTCATATCAGGACAGGCACAGAAGGAAAGGGAAGTGAAAAACTATTTTTTCTGCTGTTTAAAACCAACTTTGCAAAACCAACGAAAAACTTTAAAATGTCTTGTTCGTAGGGTCAAAAGAAACAAAAAAAGAAAAAGAGAGTAATAATATGAAAATCATCAAAAAGAATGTTTTTGAGGGTCTTGTGGATGAACTCATCGAGAACGACGAGAGAGAGATTATAGGGGTACAATCCAAAGATTCTAAGTACGTCTTCGATCGGCTGGAAAAGGCGGAAGGATTGGAACTAGATTATGATGTGACTATACTACCGCCGAAGAAATATTTCATGCCGCAGAGGGAAACTCTGGTGGAATATGAAACTAGAGAAGGACTGGAGATGGAACCGGTCAATGAAGTCATTCCTCGAATAATTATAGGGATACATCCCTACGATCTCGAAGCCATAAAACAGATGGACAAGGTCTTTGCCGATTCTCCGAAAGATAGTAATTATCTAGAGAAGAGAGAGAATTCGGTCTTGATCGGGGTCAACATGCAGCAGACCTCCGATTGGTCCTTTGCCGGAAGCATGGGTACCGCTACCGTCGATGACGGCTACGACCTGATGCTCACAGATTTGGGTAAAAAATACGCGGTCGAGATAGGCTCTTCAAAGGGTAGCGACCTTTTAGAAAAGATCTCAGAGGACGTTAGAGATGCCAGTCCAGAAGAGATAGATAAAGTCGAAAAAGCAAAAGAAGAGATAAAGGATGAATTCGATAAAGAACTGGACTTTTCACCTCAAAAATTGCCCTCTCTGCTCGCGGATACATATGACCAAGATGATTTTTGGGAAGAGAACGCGGAGGACTGCTACAGCTGTGGAACCTGTAACATCGTCTGTCCTACCTGTTACTGTTTCGACGTGCAGGATTTCAGCGACATCTCGCTGGAGGAAGGCGAGAGGATGAGACAGTGGGACGGATGCATGTTAGAAGCTTTCGCGGAAGTCGCGGGTGGAGAGAACTTCAGAGAAGAGAGGGCCGAGCGTTACAGGCACAGATACATGAGAAAAGGCAGGTACCTCTACAATAGATTCGGGGACATCGCCTGTGTCGGCTGTGGAAGATGTTCCTCACAGTGCGTTCCCGATATAGCGGATCCAACTGATATTTTCAACAAACTATGGAGGGGTAAAGATGAATGAAGAAGATTCACCCTATCTCCCGGAAAGCGCCACCATATTGAACGTAAAGAAGATGGCCGAAAATGAGAAACTGTTCGAGATCGAGCTGGACAGCGGAGAAGCGCTAAACCACGATCCCGGCCAGTTCGTAGAAGTCTCTGTACCTGGAGTCGGTGAAGTCCCCATATCGATAAGTTCGTCCCCGACGAAGGAAGGAAACAGTTTCGAGTTATGTATCAGGGAAGTCGGTAACGTCACTGGCGTGATCCATACCCTCGAGAAAGGAGACGAGATAGGTATAAGAGGGCCCTACGGCGAAGGTTTTCCAGTAGATGAATTGAAAGGACACGACGTGATCTTCATCGCCGGCGGCCTCGGCATAGCGCCGCTTCGCTCGCTGATCAATTATACACTGGATAGAAGAGAAGAATTCGAAGACGTCAAGATATTGTATGGTTGTAAAAAGCCCTGTGAACTCCTATATGAAGACGAAGTTGAAGAGTGGAGAGAAATGGACGAGATCGATTATAGAGAAACCGTTGACGAGTGTCCCGACGATGTCTGCTGGGAAGGAAACGTGGGCGTTATCACCACTTTGATCCCGGGCGTGGATATCGACCTAGATAACAGTTACACGGTCGTGTGCGGCCCTCCCATAATGTATAGGTTCGTATTACAGGAACTGAAAGAAAAGAAAGTACCGGACGAGAGGATATATCTTTCTCTCGAGAGAAGGATGAAGTGCGGCGTTGGCAAATGCGGTCACTGCCAGATTAACGGAAAGGAAGGAGAGTTCTACGTCTGCCAGGACGGGCCGGTTTTCAATTATGATGTCGTCAAAGATTTCGAGGAGGCGTTATGATGAAACCTGAAGAGAGACCCAAGGCTGCGTTCTTCGATTTCGCGGGTTGTGAAGGCGATCAGTTACAAGTTGCCAATTTAGAAGAGAAGATCTTAGATCTGCTGAACATAGTGGAATTAGTGAGTTTCAGGGAGGTCATGACCGAACACAGCGACGATTATGACGTGGCTTTCATCGAGGGGTCAATCACAAATTCACACGATGCAGAGAGGCTGAACGGTATAAGAGAGAACGCCGATGTCTTGGTCGCTATAGGAGCCTGTGCCACTATAGGAGGTATAAACTCCATAAGGAACGTGCAGGACTTCGAAAAAGTGCAGGAGAGAGTTTACGGGGACGAAAGGGAACATTACGAGGCGTGGGAGAAAGCCAAACCCGCGAAGGCCGTAGTCGAGGTAGATTACGAAGTTCACGGCTGTCCCATAGATAGAGAGGAATTCTTACATGTAGTCCAGTCTGTAGTGATGGGGCGGGAACCCAATATTCCAGATCATCCAGTTTGCGTAGAATGTAAGTTGAACGAGAACGTATGTGCCTTTGAAAGAGATGAGTTCTGCGTCGGTCCCGTTACGAGAGCCGGCTGCGATTCCTGCTGCGTGAATGAAGGTGCGATCTGCTGGGGCTGCAGAGGTTTGATAGACAACCCGAACGAAGAAGCTCACGAAGAGGTCCTTGAAGAGTACGGGCTTACGGCTGAAGAGGTAATAAAGAAATTTGATCTTTACTTCGCTTGGCAACAGGAGGCGAGAGAAGATGAGTGACGATATAGATGTAAACGTTGAATATCTTACCCGTGTCGAAGGTCACGGCAACATAGAAGTCAATGCAAAAGACGGCGAGATAGAAAAGTGCGAATGGCAGGTCATAGAGGCACCGAGGTTCTTTGAATCTTTAGTGGTGGATAGGGATTGGAAAGAACTCCATCACGTCACTTCGAGGATATGCGGTATCTGTTCGATAGGTCATACCCTCGCATCTTTAAAGGCCACCGAGGATGCGATGGATATCGATATCTCAGAGCAGGACAAGAAGCTACGAAAATTAGCTCTCCACGCGGAGAACATGCAGAGCCATGTGTTACACGTGGGTTATCTCGCTCTGCCCGACCTTTTGGATTCGAAGTCTGTTGTGCCATTGACCGAAACACACTCTGAAGAGGTAAAGACCGTTATCCGACTTCATAAGCTGGCTAACACGATGTCAGACGTCGTTACAGGAAGGACTACACATCCTCAAAGGTTGATCCCGGGCGGTTTTACCAAGATACCGAACGAGAGGGAACTGGAGGAGCTGAAAGAGAAGCTGGAGGACTCTGTTGACGATCTGAAGGCCGTTGCCGATCTACTAGAAAATTTAGCTCCGAAGATACCCGACTTTAGAAGAGAAACGGAATACATCTCTCTAACTCATGAAGACGAGTACGGGCTGTACGGCGGGGACATCTGTTCTTCCGATACTGGCACTACGGACGTCGATGAATATCTCGATATAACGAACGAGTACACCGTTCCGCAGTCGACCGCAAAGTACACCAAGAACAATAGAGAATCCTACATGGCGGGAGCCCTGGCAAGGTTGAACAACAATTATCAGCAGTTGAGTCCGATGGCCAAGGAGATAGCCGGGAAATTTGATCTCGATCCCATGGAATATAATCCATACATGAACACCATAGCCCAACTGGTAGAAGTGGTCCACAGCGTAGAAGATTCCATCGGTATAATCGAGGAACTGCTGGATAAAGGTCTAGAAAAGCAAGGAGAGTATAATTCGCCGGACATCGAACCGAAGGCGGGAAGAGGTATAGGTGCAGTAGAAGTGCCGAGAGGTATCCTATTCCACGATTATACATATGACGAGGAAGGTAAGTGTACCGAGGCCAACTGCATAATACCGACCAACCAGAACCACGGGAATATACAGCAGGATATGGAGAAGATGGTCCCCGAGATCATCGGGAAAAAACCCGAGGACGAGATCGAATTGACTCTAGAGATGCTCGTTCGAGCTTATGACCCATGTATCTCCTGTTCAACACACTATGTTGACATAGATTTCGTAGAGTAAAAAACCATTTCTATTTTCTTATAACTTTTTCACCCTATCTATTTAGGACTGATCTTAGATGAAAAATGCTCAAATCTCTGCCTGAGTTCCTCGTCTTCGTTTTCTTCGAGTAAAAACATCAATAATTCTAATCTCAGCAGCAGAGGAAAACTTATGTCTTTGATCTCATCCTCTGCTTCCTCTATGGGGTCGATAACTCTCTCTTTTAAGTCTACAAACAATCTCGATAGGTCTTCTATCAATTCATCTTCGTCCTCCCTATCGATGGAGTATCCCATTATCTCTAGTAGATTCAAAATACGCTCAGCGTTCTTTTCTTCCCAATCTATCAACAAGTCAGCAGGTTCTCCTTTATCGATAGAATTTGGATTTAAAAGAAAAACATTGGCGGTCCGGGAATACACTTTTTTGGGGATGTGATGGTCTTTTTTCTCCCCGATCTCTTCCACGTAACCCGCCTCCTCCAGCTTTTTGATGTGCCTATAGATGGTAGAGTGGTCTTTATCTAAAGACTCATCCAACTGGGAAAGTGTCATATCATTTACCTTTAAAAGTGAAAGGATATCACTTCTAGTATCCTCGAGAGCTAATTTTACGTCTTCTGGGTCGCGTACAACTTTTACATCCTTCTTCATGACTTATATACATTCAAGCGGTCAGTATAAATAAATGTTTGGTCGATGATGCAACCGTTAAAGTATCCTGTCTAGCCTAACATGGTAATCTACTCAGGCTGTTTCTGTCGAAAGAAGGATGAGTGCAAGACTGGCTAACAGGATGCCGATCATCTTCGACAAGAATAAGTTCTCGTTCAGTAAGATAACGCCCAGCGTTACGGTCGTTATCGTTGCCAGCACCATCATGGGTTTTGCCCTACTGGCTCCTACGTTTTCGAGCCCCCTGCAGAACAAGATGAAAGCGACTGCACCAAATATTCCATTCAGTGCCGGATAGATGATATCAAGATTTAGAGTGATCGAGAGACCCACTAGACCGTAAAGGAAGATCACTGTGGAAAAGATTATGGCGGTCTGCATCACAGCTCTAAAAAATCTCGTAAAGTCGACGCCTTTTTTCAATATCCCGAGACGAAGAAAGACTGTAGACAGTCCCAAGGCCAATATCAGCCCCAAAAGATAGAGATGTCCTACCGTGAAGTGAAGGATTTCCGAGCCTAAAGGATACAGGAAGAAAAAAGCCGCAACCGCCAATCCCACGCCGACGACCTTCACTTTATCGATCTCTTCGCCTAAGAAGACAACCGAAAGGATAACCGTGATGAGTATACTCAACCGCTGGATCGGTTTGACCAGACTGACTTCATAGATCGATAATGAAAGTCTAGAAAGGATTATACCCAGCCCTATAAAGAGTCCGGCCAGCATAGGATATATGGAGGCAGAGTCGAAAGAGAAGTCAAAATCACGGTCATAAAGAACATAGACAAGCACGATAGGAAGAAAAAACGCTGAGCGTATGAAAGAAGCCGACCATGGACCTATAGCCGTAACACCTATCTTAGAGAAAAAATCTCCTATTCCCCATAAGAAGGCGGCGACTAGGATCAATAGTATATTACTGTGGTCTTTCTTCATCTTCTCTTTCACCTTGTGATCCCGATATTTAAGTTTTTGATACGTTTACGGGTCTCACGAGATCCTCTTTCTTCTCTATGTTTTTTGACTAATCATTCGAAGATCGGGGGATCTCTCTAGGTATCACTAATCTTTTACAGGTCCCTTAAATCCAAAACTTTAAACCCATCTAATTCTCATCATCTTTCCCGTGTAAGGATGACCAAATTCATTATCATCACGGGCGGAGTCATGTCAGGATTAGGGAAGGGAGTCGTAACTTCTTCTCTGGGAAAACTGTTGAAGTCGAAAGGTTTTTCCGTGAGCGCTATAAAGATAGATCCATATCTGAACTGCGACGCGGGGACCATGAACCCTTTCGAGCACGGAGAAGTTTTCGTGCTGAAAGACGGAACAGAAGTGGACCTTGATCTTGGAAATTATGAACGCTTTTTGGATACGGAGCTTCAGGGCATCGACAATATAACGACTGGAAAGGTCTATCGGAGCGTTATCGAGAAGGAGAGAGCCGGGGAATACCTCGGTAAGACGGTCCAGATCATACCCCACATAACCGACGAGATAAACAGAAGGATCTGGGAAGTCGCCGATGACACCGGAGTGGATATCGTGCTTATCGAGATGGGGGGTACCGTAGGAGATATCGAAAGCATGCCCTTCCTCGAAGCTTCGAGGCAGCTTCACATGGAAGTCGGTGAAGAGAAGAACAATTCCTTATTTATCCATACCACGCTGATCCCGGTCCTAGAAGTCGTCGGAGAGCAGAAAACTAAACCTACCCAGCATTCTGTAAAGGCACTGAGAGAGATAGGGATAGAACCCGATATAATCGTCGGTCGATCGGAGAACAAACTGGAGAAATCGACCAAACAAAAGATCTCCCTGTTCTGTGACGTTCCGGAGGAAGCCGTGATATCCTCCCCAAACGCCGACAGCATCTACAGAGTTCCGCTGATATTAGATGACGAAGGCTTGACGGAGCGGGTCATGGAAAGATTGGACCTGGATGAACTCTTGGAGGAGAAAGAAGATACTTCTATCGATCCGTCCCACAAGATGGAAAATTGGAAGAATTTCTTACACGGCTTTGAAAATCCCACCTCTGAGATCGATATAGCTCTAGTCGGCAAATACTGCGATCTCGAGGACGCTTACGTCAGTCACGAACAAGCCCTGAACCACTGCAGAGCTAAAACAAAGACTAAGATCAACATCGAATACGTTGAATCTGAAGAGCTTGAAGAAGAGAACGGACCCGAGGAATTGCTCGGAGATGTGGACGGGATCCTGATACCGGGAGGGTTCGGAGACAGAGGGACCGAAGGCAAGATAAACGCTATCAATTATGCTAGGGTCAACGAGTTACCTATACTCGCTATCTGTCTCGGTTTTCAACTCTCCGTCGTCGAGTTTGCCAGGAACGTTTTGGGATATAAGGAAGCGCACAGCTTCGAGTTCGACGAAGATACCCCGGATCCAGTCATAGACCTATTGCCGAAGCAGAGAGGTATAGATAAGATGGGCGGCACAATGCGATTGGGGGCCGAGAATATACTCGTCGAGGAAGGTACCCTAGCTCACAATATATACGGTAAAACTGAGATCTCTGAGAGACATAGACACCGCTACGAGGTCAACCTCGATTACAAGGAGGAGATGGAATCTAACGGTATGAAATTCAGCGGGTACTCGCTCAACGAGAAAAGGATGGAGATATTGGAGATCGAAGATCATCCGTTCTTCATAGGCAGTCAATTCCATCCTGAATTCCAATCGAAATCTATGAAACCCGCGCCGTTGTTCTTGGCTTTTGTTAATACGATCCTGGGGCAAAAGGAGGATCCTTCCGATGAAGATTGATGTAGTAGATAACGGGGGTCAGTGGACACATCGGGAATGGAGGATGTTCAAGTATCTCGAAGTCGATTCCGACATAATCCCGAATGATAAACCGGTCGATAATATCAAGGTGGACGGACTGGTCTTGTCAGGCGGAGCTCCCCGTATCTCTAATAAGGACATGAGTCTAGGAAAGACAGAAGAATATATCGAAAGGATGGACGTACCTATCCTGGGGATATGTGTAGGAGCGCAGTTCCTCGCTAGATATTTTGGAGGCGAAACGGGAAGTGCTGAGACACCGGAATACGGCAAAACAGATCTAGAGGTCGTGAAAGAAGACGACCTTTTCATCGATATCCCGAAAGGTTTCGTCGCCTGGGAATCTCACAACGACGAGATCAAGGAACTTAGTGAAGACTTAGAAAAACTCGCTTTCTCAGAATCATGTGCTATCCAGGCCTTTAAACATAAAGATAGAAAGTTATACGGACTTCAGTTCCATCCCGAGGTGGAACATACGGAGTATGGTAAAGAGATCTTTGAAAACTTCGTCGAAGTGTGCAGAGATTCTAAACGATAGGTTTAAAAACCAACCGCTTTATGGACAGAATACCTCATCAAAAGTGGGCAAAATGTGCGGCATTGTCGGGATCTTAGGAGCGAACAACATCTCCTCAGAGCTGTATACGGGACTCTTCGCTATCCAACATAGAGGACAAAACGGAACGGGCATGTACGTAACGGACGGTAAAAGAACGAAGCTCAAAAAGGACAAAGGGTTAGTTGGCGATGTTTTTGACGAGGAAACTCTAGCAGATTTAAACGGGGACAGAGGTATAGGCCATGTAAGGTATCCGACTATCGGCTCTAAAGTCGAGCGGGACGCACAGCCATTCATGGTCGAAGAGCCGATCGAGATCGGTATGGCTCACAACGGTAATATAGTGAATTACAACGAACTGATCGAAAAATACGATCTAGATCTTGAATCGGGTTGTGATCTAGAGCTGATCCTTCATGTTTTTAGGGAAGAACTCGAGAAGGAAGAGGTGATAGCTCAGGAGGCTCTCTTTTCTGCGGCCGAAAGGACCATGGAGAGTTTGAACGGTAGTTATTCCGTTCTTGCTCTGATCCCCGAGATCGGCCTTTTCATATTTAGGGATCCAAGGGGCATCAGACCTTTAGTTTTCGGAAAAAAGACTACACTTGAAGGTACTAGTTTTGGCGTATCTTCGGAAAATACGGTCCTGGATATATTGGGCTATAAGGTTTTGAGAGACATAATGCCCGGAGAGGCGGTCCTGATAAAGAATGATAAATCCTATCAATCTAAGCAGCTTAAAAATAAGCAGCCTAAGCACTGCATGTTCGAGTGGGTCTATTTTGCGAGACCCGATTCAACCATAGAAAGGATCAGTGTTTACGAGGCTCGTTTCCGGCTTGGTCGTGAACTGGCAAAGGAGTGGCGTAGGAACGAGTATGATCTGGACGTGGTAGTTCCAGTTCCGGATACTGCCCGTACTCACGCTTTAGCACTAGCCGAAGAGTTAGATGTGCCCTACAGAGAGGGTCTATTACGGAACAGGTACGTGGGCAGGACCTTCATAATGCCGGATCAGGCCTCGAGAGAAACAGCCGTGAAGACCAAATTGAACCCCATAATAGAAGAAGTGAAAGGTAAAAAGGTAGGACTGGTTGATGATAGTATAGTCAGGGGGACCACCTCAAAGAAACTAGTAAAACTGATGAGAGACAGCAAAGCGGAGGAGATTCACTTCCTTGTGGGCTGTCCTCCGATAGTTTCGCCCTGTTATTATGGCATCGATATCCCTACTAAAGAGGAATTGAAGGCAGCTAGTAATTCTATCGAGGAGATCAGGAGAGATGTAGGTGCTGATTCTCTGACCTATCAGACGATCGACGGATTGGTTAGAGCCTTAACGAAAGATAAAGATGAGCTATGTCTAGCTTGTTTGAACGACGATTATCCAACTAAAGTCCGAGAAGATATCCGAGATTATTTTGAAGATATGAGAAAGGAGTCCAGAGAAAAGATAAAAGAGGAAAATAGTTGTTAGATCCTAGACGCTGATCATTTTTCTACTGTTTGATCTCTTTTCGGGCCGATCGAAACGTGTTTTATAGGTACTTCTGTCTTCCTTTCGATATAATCAAGATACTCTTTGGCATTTTCAGGTAAGGCTTCATAACCTTTCTCTGCGATCTCATCCCAATCCTGTTCCTCCCAACCTTCAAACGACTCATAGACGGGGTCGAAATCGTATAATTTTTCTATATCCGCCGGGAATTCTCGTATCTCTTTTCCTTCGTATCTGTATCCAGTGCAGATCTTGACCTCGTCCAGTCCGGCAAGCACGTCAAGATTAGTGATGGCTAGACCACTGAATGAATTGACCCTTGCAGAGAACGTTAACATCACGAGATCCAGCCATCCGACTCTTCTCGGCCGACCAGTCGTAGTTCCATATTCGCCTCCTTTTTCCCTGATATGTTCACCCAGGTCGCCTTCCAACTCGGCCGGGAAAGGGCCTGTTCCAACCCTAGAGGTGTAAGCCTTCACTATACCTAGGACCGAAGAGATCTCTCTTGGCCCGACGCCGGAGCCGCAACAAGCTCCTCCCGCGATCGTATTTGAAGAAGTCGTGTAAGGATATACTCCGTGATCGATGTCGAGGTGGGTGCCCTGGGCTCCTTCGAACAGTACGTCTTCTCCCTGATTCAAAGCTTCATTCAAGATAACAGATGTATCTTCCACGTGCTTTTCAAGCTTTTTACCGTAATCTCGATACTTTTGGAAAACTTCTTCAACATCCCATTCTTCGTCTTCATCATAGGCATCGAATAGCTTGTTCTTCATCGGGATGACTTTTTCAAGTTTATTTCGCAGAGATTTGGGATTATAAAGATCGATCACCCTTATACCGAAGCGGCCCACCTTGTCCGAGTAACAGGGCCCTATTCCCTTTTTGGTAGTTCCAGCTTTTAGATCGCCCTTCAGTTTTTCTTCCAGGAGGTCCTCAGCCCTGTGGTAAGGCATTATCAGATTGGCTCTATCTGAAAGTATCAGGTCAGACGTATCTATATCTCGTTCTTCTAAGCTCTCTATCTCCTCTATCAGAACTTTTGGGTCCACCACCACTCCGTTTCCGATCACAGCTTTCTTACCCTCGCGAAATATTCCTGAGGGAACGAGGTGGAGTTTGAACTCTTCATCCTGATATTTTATGGTATGACCAGCGTTGTTACCGCCCTGGAAACGAACGATATAATCTGATCTTTCGGCGTAGTAATCCGTTATCTTACCCTTGCCTTCATCGCCCCATTGGGCCCCTATTATCACGGTGGCTGCCATATTTTCAAGCCGGAGAAAAAGGTCATAATATAAAAGATTACTCTTTTGGACTCGTTGCTTTACAGTCTCCATAACATTTATTATACCTCCGCATTTTCACCCTATTGATTCAGTATGAAAAAGTGGATCTCACTACTTGTTATAGCCATAGTCGTTATAGCCCTATCTGTCGGAGGCATCCTGGGCGCAAGAGAATTTTATTTCAAAGAAAAAGAAAGCGACGACGATATGAAAACGGCAGAGAACGGAGACAATGTCAAGATACACTACACGGGTATGCTAAAAGATGAGAGAGTCTACAATGGATGGCGAGTATTCGACACATCGTACGAGAAGATCCCAGAGATCAAAGATCCCAAATTTACCATGACTTACAATTCTGAAAGAGAGCGTGGGGATCCCTTCAATTTCACCCTCGGACAAGGAGATGTGATAGAGGGATGGGACGAAAATGTAAAAGGTATGGAGGAAGGAGAATCGCGTGTGTTCGAAGTACCACCTGAGAAAGGTTATGGAAAGAAAAGTGATGAATTGATCTTTGAGGTCAACAAGACCGAGACTGTCGCGGTTTATCAGACGATAGATAGAGAAACGTTCCAGAACGACTATGGACAGCCCGCTACGAATATGGTGGTAGAAGACAAGTTCTGGGGCTGGGAAAAGGTCGTTATATCGGTAGAACAGGATACGGTCCAGGTCAGGAACGATCCAGACGTTGGTGATGTATACAATGCATACAGCGAAGAAGGATGGACTTCCGAAGTCCTATCGATCGATTCCAACGCTAACGGAGGGGAAGGCCTCATAGAAGTACAGCACGAACTTAACAAACCGACTGTTGTAGATTCTGAGAGATTAGGGGATCACGAGCAGAGGTTCGAAGGTATACCCAACTTGAAGCAGAGGAACGGGCAGACCGCCAACGGCGAAGGCATCGCCATGAACGATGAAGGTAAAATAGTGATAGATTTCAATGACGAAGTCACCGGAACTACGCTGGTATTCAGAGTAGAGGTCGTCAGTATCGTTAAAGGAGAATGACTTTGAAAGCATGAGATAAAACCCTTTAATTTCTTTTACCTATGGATCATCACCGCGAGTGACGCGGAAAAGATTTCCACTAACACGCAAGGTTCACTCGCAAACTCGTTCCAACTTGCGAGGGTAGCACAGGAACCTTATTCCTGTTCACTCTCGCTTTACTCGCTCAAAAACATTTCGCTCATAAAGCGAGGGTAGCCGAGGAATGGAACATTCCTCATACCCCCTCGATTTATCGTTGCACTCAAAACGCGAGGGTAGCCAAGCATGGCCAACGGCGCAAGGTTCAGGGCCTTGTCCCGCAGGGGTCCAAGGGTTCGAATCCCTTCCCTCGCATTTTCACATATCTGGAACAGGGTGGAAGATATTGAAAATCGAAGGAACACTTGTGTTCCTGATGATTGCGAGGGGCGTGCCCGAGCAAAAGATGGAAGATTTTTTTGATAAAAAAATGCACTAAAAACACTGTGGGGCTATCTCGAAAATTCATATAAAAATAGCAGAGAGTCACAGCGGGAGTGTTGAGGTAAAAGATTCTGAGATGGGCGGAGCCATGTTCGATGTTACGTTGAAGAAAGCTTGAGATAGGAAGAGAACGAATGTTTTGTTTTCAAAAAAACTGGAGTTCGATCTCCTTTCTTCGCTTTTTATTTTCGAAAGGACTGAGAAAATGAAAACGTAAGGTGTCTGTGATCGCCCGAAACATCACAAATTTAGTTACAATGTAATTGTTGTCCCTGGGGCAGTCTTCTTCCATAGGTGCTAGCAATTATATACCTGGAACATTATAAGTCCATGAGATGAGAGATATGCACAGGTTAACCAGATGGGGGTTAACTTTTGGGATGGCAACGCTATTAGTGATCAGCGGTTTTGGGGTGATGTTCGGTTATGTTGAGGCGTCAGATGATAAAGACAGGATTGAAAGAGCTGAAGAGGGAGAAAAGCTCTTTCCAGATCAAGATTTAACTGAGGAATCAAGAGACAAAAAGTCAGGATCAGGATTAGATGGTCTAGCGAATTCTGCATGGCCCAAGTTCCAATATGACAATAGAAACACAGGGTTGACTCCTCACGATACCTCTCACGTAGATGGATCGGAAGAGTGGCGGATTTCATTGTCAGACCAGGTGGACTCCTCACCGGCTGTAGGCGGTGACGGCACCATATATATCGGGTCCCGGGAGGAAGTGGGTCAGGATACATACGACGCATATCTCTATGCCGTTGAACCTGGAGGTGTAGAAAAATGGAATCTAACTTTGAACGACCAAGTATCCTCCTCACCAGCTATAGGTGATAACGGTACCATCTACATCGGATCTAGGGCTGAAATTGGAGGGGGTGAATACGACGGGTACCTGCACGCTATTGAGCCGGGAGGAGTTGAAAAATGGACCGTTCCTCTGGGCGGATACGGTTACTCCTCACCAGCTATAGCCGATGACGGCACCATCTACATCGCCTCCTACGAGGAAATCAGTGCAGGTGTCTTCGATGCCCATCTCCATGCCATCGAGCCAAATGGAAATGAAAAATGGACCGCCGCGTTAGGCGACTATGTGTACTCTTCACCGGCGATAGCAGAAGACGGCACCGTTTACATCGGTTCTTACGAACTGGTGAGCGGGTCTGAATTCGACGCATATCTACATGCCATCGAACCGAGTGGTGAAGAGAAGTGGAGAACCCCGTTGACCGACAATATTCAATCCTCACCGACGGTGGGAGAAGACGGTACTATTTACATAGGTTCCTACGAGGATGTAGGGGATTATGAGTACGATGGTTATCTACATGCCGTCGAATCGAACGGCAGCATCGATTGGAGCATCGAGATGGGCGATTATGGTGCGTTAGATGCAGCTATAGACGAGAATGGTATTATCTACGTCGGTTCCTACGTGGAAGTAGCGGACTATGAATACGATGGTCAATTCCACGCCGTCAAAGCGAACGGAAGTATCAAGTGGAGCATCGATATGCACGACTACGGAGGGAGCGCTCCCTCTATCAGCGGTGATGGTACTGTTTACGTTAGTTCTAACGAGGAAGTCTCAGATTCTGAGTACGATGGCTACATCAATGCAGTTCAGCCGGACGGGAACATCGAGTGGAGTAACCATTTAGGAGGATTAGTCGGCGGGCCGGCGATCGGTGGTGATGGGACTATCTACGTTGGATCATCCAATTCGAGCGGGGGGCAAGGAGCTCTACATGCCATCCATGGAGGAGAAGAGTACGAATTGACAATCCAAGCTGATGAAGGCGGTACAACAGATCCAAAGCCAGGTACGGAGATGTATCAAGAAGGAGAAGAGGTCACTGTTGAAGCTGTCCCAGATGACGGCTGGACCTTCGATGAGTGGACCGGCGATGTACCGACCGGCGAATCAGGGATCTCGATCAACGTGACCATGGACCAGAACAGAACTATCACCGCCCATTTCTCTGAAGTCAGTTCCGACGAACACGTCTTGACTGTCGAAATCAAAGGACAAGGCGCTGTCGAAGTCGACGGCCAAGAAGTCAGCGACGGTTGGTCCGAGACTTATCAGGACGGAACTCTGATCGGACTGAAAGCTTTTCATGATACAGGTTGGATCTTCGATAACTGGACCGGCGATGTACCGACCGGCGAATCAGGGATCTCGATCAACGTGACCATGGACCAGAACAGGACTATCACTGCACATTTCTCTGAAGTCAGTTCTGACGAAAACGTCTTGACTATCGAAATCGAAGGAGAAGGCAGTGTTGAAGTCGACGACCAAGAAGTCAGTAACGGGTGGTCCGAAACCTATCAGGAGGGAACTCTAGTTCAACTCGAAGCTTTTCATGATACAGGTTGGATCTTCGATAACTGGACCGGCGATGTGCCGTTGGGAGAAGAGGGTTCCGCGATCAACGTGACTATGGACCAGAACAGAACTATCACTGCACATTTCTCTGAAGTCAGTTCTGACGAGCACGTCTTGACTGTCGAAATCGAAGGAGAAGGCAGTGTCGAAGTCGATGGCCAAGAAGTCAGCGACGGGTGGTCCGAGACCTATCAGGACGGAACTCTGATCGGACTGAAAGCTTTTCATGATACAGGTTGGATCTTCGATAACTGGACCGGCGATGTGCCGTTGGGAGAAGAAGGGACCTCGATCAACGTGACCATGGACCAGAACAGAACCATAACTGCACATTTCTCTGAGGTCAGTTCTGACGAATACGTCTTGACTGTAGAAATCGAAGGACAAGGCACTGTCGAAGTCGACGGCGGAGAAGTAAAGCTTCCATACGAAGAAAAGTACCTAGAAGGAACTGAAGTAAATTTAACAGCTATTCCGAACGAAAGTTGGGAATTCGCTGAGTGGACAGGAATAGAGAACACAGGAGAAAATATTACGATAGTGATGGACAAAAACAAAGAGATAACAGCGGTCTTCGAAGAAGGACCTTACTTCGAAGTGGAGATATACGACTATGACGAGGAAGTTACTGAAGGGGACGAAGTGGTCGTTCAATACAGGGTCCACAATGTAGGTGAAGTGGAAGGTTCTCAGGACGTCGTTTTCTTGGTCAACGGTGAGGAAGTAGAAACCGAAACAGATCTGACTCTTGATCCTAACGAGACGACTGCGGACGTGTTCAGGTGGGAATCTGAAAGTGGAGAGCACAACCTCACTGTAGAGACTGAAAACGACGAGCACGAAGTCACGGTGTCAGTCGAGCAAGAAGAGGATACACCAGGATTCACTTTAGGTCTATTGACAGTTGCTCTGACCTCGGCGATAGCGATCTACGAAAAAAAGAAGCAGAGATAAGGAACCTGATCTTTGTATCTGGCTGGAAGACCAAACTATGCCGAGAGGGAAATTTGTACTTTTTCCGAGTTTGGTAGAAATCAGATTATCAAATCTAGCTATGAACTATAGTGGGATGTAGGGAGGAGCAAAAATTGTAAGGATCCTGGTAAGTTCTCACCAACCGTTGTTCGTATACGATCTGCGGTGGGTAACAACCGTCAATCGTGTATGAACTACCAACCGTCACTCGTGATGAAATGGGGTAAAACAACCGTAGATATTTCGGGAATTAAATTCCCGATATCGATCGGAAACTTTGTTTCCGATAAATCGTAATGGTTTTACGGGGTAGTCTAGGAGATATTTTTGTCTTCTGGATGTGAGGGAGACCAACCGTAAATTGGATTATGATTCGCGGTTGGTGGGAGGGGGGTCGCCCCTGAAAGGGTGAGCGTGTTTTTAGATCGTTTGAGATGGTTTGGTATATTTTAAGCTGTTTTGGCGGAAGATTATTATTTATTTAAGGGGTTTTCAAGACGTTTTAAGGGTTCAATAAGTTTTAGAAAGTCGATGGAAAAGAAAGCTTTGAGTTACTTTATGTATATACACATAATACACAGGTGATTAGATGCCTAATATGACCCTTTCCGTTTCCAAAGAATTGAAAGATATGATGGATAAACATCCAGAGATAAATTGGAGTGAGGTGGCGAGACAGTCCTTCAGGGAGAAACTGACTGATCTCGAGTTCCTTGAAGAGTTCAAATCTAGGAGCGAGTTGACCGAGGAGGAAGCGCTAGAACTGGGGAAAAAAGTGAACGAATCACTTCGAGAAAGGTACGAGGAGAGTTCTTGAATCGGTTGGAGATGCTAACATCCTTTTTTCGGCGCTGATAAACGATGGCGATAAAGCCGATGTATAAAAGACCGCAGCTTATAAATCGATTACTACTCCATTTTGTCTAGTTGATCAGAGACTTTTTTGTATAGTTCATCATCGATCCAAAAACCCGATTCACTTAAATTTTCTAGATGATTTTTTGCATTCTCCAATTTTCCGAGGCTTTTTGCTTCTAATAGAATCCCGATGACCCCTGTGATATTCAAATCGTGATTTCTAGCTAATTCTCTAGCGTCGTATTCATCTAATAAGATCAGATCCGCTGACTCCTGAAGAGCTAAAACGATCGCTTCAGACTCACCTTCATCCACATCTTTTAAAAAAGCTCTTTTCAAGTGGAGATTTTCTTTTTCGATGGATTTTATCTTTATCCAATCGGTCTTTTCGATGGTTGTCGCATCATCTCTATCTCCTCCCTGAACTACACATTCCTCATATACAGCCTCAGGGACAATAATCTCATCGAACAACTCATCTAAAATAGGTAAAAGATCTATTTTTGAAAGGTGAATCAAAGGTGAAGAGTTACTTACGACCTTCGGCAAATTCGATATCCTCCTCTAGCTCTCTTTCAGTGTAATGTCTTTCTATCTTTCTTTTTTTTAATTCATCTATAAATTCCCATTTCCCCATCTCTGCCAGCTTCCTAGCTT
>JAGXLI010000071.1 GCA_018334755.1 Thermoplasmatota archaeon | reverse complement strand
GAGGTTATCTTTAGCTTGATTCAGCAGGCTGTCGTAATCGTTATACGAATTATCTTCTTCAGAGTCGGGTGAATTTTCGGACATATTAGGAAAGAACAGCGAGTATGGTTTAAAAAGATATTGGTCTCGGATACTTGTCAAGAACCACAGAAGAGACCCTCAACTATATTTCGCAAAACATATATATACGGCGGTTTTCATATTTTATGTTGCGAGATATGAAGATGAGGAGGGAAAAGTTACTGTCTATCCTGGCGGTATCTGTTTTATTAAGCAGCGGGTTAGCGGCATTGAGTTCAGAGCCCGCCAGCGGGGTGGAAGGGGAGCTGATACACACTATCAACCTAGAAGTGCACTTGGATATGGAGATAGCGCTCGGTGAAGTAGCAGAAGGGGATCTAGATCTATTCATGCATGATGTAGGTGCATCAACTTATGCTGGTCTGCCGGATGACTGGAAGTCCCAGTTGAGTACCTGGGATGTGGAGGACAGTTATAACAACATGCTCATAAACCCTGCCCATGAAGGAAATGGTACTCAGGCGATCCAAGCTGCCGTGGTTAACGGATGGATCAATGATCCCGAAGAAGTACAGTATCTGGTCAACGATATGGACGGAAATTGGACGGTCAATCCGTTCGCTCACAAGGATATAAGATTCGCCCAGAACTACATAATGAGCAGACAGGATATAAACCAGGATCTTCGAGATGGATACGCTAGGCCAAGATACGGTTTCATGAGTGCCCAGTCTGCGGTATGGGAAGAATACTTCGTCGAGGGCATCGAAGAGAAATACGATCTTACTCCTGAAGGAGACTTCGAGAAAGGATACGACATGATCCAGAACGCCATGAGCGAGATAAAGAACAACGTAGCTTTCGGAGAAGTAAGAAAAGATGGTAACTGGCAGTACAAGGCTCCTGGTGGAGAATGGAAAGATATCACGCTGAAGATCTTCGCGAGGACTGAAGATTGGAGATCCGACTTAGGATTCTACATGCAGGTGAACCTGGAACAAAATAATTTCGATGTCGAAGTGATGGAGAGGACGTCCGATACGGCCATACCTCTGTGTTTCTATGGTAATCCAGAGCCTTACGACAACGTGTCATATCATATCTACACCGGCGGTTGGATCAGTTCCTCGGCTCAATATTATCAGGAAACTCAACTGAGCCAGATGTACGCCCCGTGGTATGGTTATATGCAGATCCACGGATCGGACAAACATTGGCAATACGACCAGGAAGGTTACGATGAACAGGTACAGAAACTGGATGAGATGGGAAAACGGCTCTACTCGGGTCGATTCCAGAACGAAACCCAATACTGGGAGCTGATGGTGAACGCGACTCAATTGGGTCTTGAGCAGTCAGTAAGAGTTTTCCTCCTAACTGATCTGAGCTTTTATGCTTATGACAAAGACACCCTAGAGACCGTGGTGATAGAATCTGTGAACGGATACGATACCTACTTCGGTCCGCGTACGATGAGGATCGATGATGGAGTCCTTGATTCCAGCCTCCTGACAGAATCAGGAGCACCGTACATGGATAATTGGAATCTCTACGGAGGTTCAACCGATATTTACGGAGAATACCAGAGAAGGATGGCTAGAGAATACGGCTCACGGCTGCATCCACAGACCGGGATGCCGTTCGAGGTGAACAACTACTGGTCTCAAGGTAGAAAGACAGATCCATATGATCGGAACGGAAGTGTAGAGATCGGTTTCCACTGGGAAAGAGACAAAGTAGTCAAGAATATCACAGTGCCCACAGGTGCGGTCGATTACAACGCAAGCGCTAGAGAATGGCAGAGCGTGCAGGAGCTTTACGGTGGGAGCGTCAAGAGCGCTGTCAAAGTGACGTATGATGTCCATACTAACCACAAATACCACGACGGAACCGATTTTGAAGTCCAAGACATCATGGCTAAATATGCGAGAGAAAATCAATTACAGGATGATACCCACGAACCATTCTTGCAATCATGGGCTGACTTTGCCGGCCCTTTCTACGATGACGTTGTGGCGACTTCGTGGGACAACCAGAACGGAACGTACACCGTTTGGAGTGATTACACGTTCCCGATAGAATCGAAGATCGGTTCTTATCATTCGATCTTTCCAGAAGTACATCCGCTTGTCTACGAGGGTTTCAACCACATGCACGGCGGCGCTGAAACGGAATTCGGCGTGAACACGTCTTACAGTTACGAGTCGGTGCAGGGAGCCGAGTGGATACATCAGCTCTCAGCATCCCACTCACAGGATGTTATAACGATATGGGATCAGATGAGAAATCAAAATTGGATCCCCTATTATCTGAGAAAAAACAGGACTTCGCCGATACCGATGGGGGTTAGCGAATTAGAAACAGAGGTAGACAATCTAACTAAATTCGTCAACGCATATGATCACACGTTTATCGGCCTCGGGCCCTTTTACATCGATACACATGAAAAGGGAACGATGACCCTGCAGAGATGGGACGGTTATGGATATCCATTTGACACCTTAGGCGATGGTAATTATACCCAGCCCTACGGTTACTGGTCGGAACAGTTCGATATCAAATCCATCGAATTTGATAATATAGATTCTCCAATATATGTATCGGATGACTTCAGTGCCGAGGGAACTGGTCACCTCCAGTTAACTTTCCCAGAGATCGATCAACAGGTCCTAGAGGAAGAGGATCTAGATGACTATCGGTTCACTCTCAGAAATAAGGATAGGGTAATAGAAAAGGAAGTTAGTAGGGAAAATATCGACCTGACGCCGCAAGCCAATTCGAGTACTTTTGCTGCTACGATCCCTACTGAAGGAGTAACGGCCGGTCACAAAGCATTGACTTTAGAGGTAAAGGCCCCATGTACGACCGGCTGGAAGAGCATCGAAACAACGGTCGTTTTTCTACCTCCACCTCAACCTCCTCTAGTGGTCAATAAATTCGAAGTACCCGAAACAGTTCCACAGGGCGAAGTAGGCACGATTAATGTTAGTGTCTCGAACTCTGGGGACGAAAACAATACTGCGTCAGTTTATCTAGATGATACTCTACTCCACGAAGAGGTCGTACCAGTGAATGAGACTCGAACTTTCTCGGTAAATCACACCTTTGAGACCATAGGAACGTTCGAAATCGAACTCAGAGATCAGTGGGACACCCTACTTGCAAGAGAAGAAACGACCGTCGAAGGAGCCGATATTCAGGTCACCAGTTTCGAAATTGACGAGAGATTCAGCGAGGTAAACACTGAAAGGCTGGAAGTCGAACCTCAAACTGGCCGTGCTCCGCTCGACGTGACGATCTCCGGAGAAGCTCACAATCCGGGCGTGTATATGAACGTGTCTGTACAAAATGATGGTAACATAGCCGGCAATGTAACGCTCGAAGTTATGAGAGACGGGAGTTTGGTGTCTAAAGAAGTCCTCGAGGTGAATGCCTCAGGGGGCGAGACGGTTGAAGGCCAGGATCTTTACGACTTTACTCAAGCCGGTGACTACACGGTAAGTCTCGGGGAAGAACAGACCCAGTTTACGGTGGAAGAATCCGATCTTGAAGTAAATATAGCCTTTGAGATCAACGGTCAAGAAGAAAATGTACTGACCGTACCTGTGGCTGAATCCGCGAACACGTCTTTTGAGAAAACCTTCGAAGAGGTCGGTGATTATATAGTCCTATTCGGGGCGATGTCAAAAAACATCAGTGTCTCAGAACTGAAAGTTAGTAACCTCACAGTTCCTGACGAACTCGTGATCGGAGACACTGACACAATACAATCCGAAGTCGAGAACCCGACGGACGAAGACGTTAACGCTTCTATCGCGGTAGAGGGAGATGTGATATACACAGAAACCATCCCGGCTGGAGAAACTAGCAATTTCAGCACGAATCACACCTTCGATACTGCAGGAGAAGTGACAGTTGAACTACGGGATGAAGGTTTAAACGTGACGATGATGGAGGAAACCGTCAAGGTGCTCGACAAGTACACTCTAAATACGCAGGTAGAAGGAAATGGAACGGCAGAAGTCGAACCGGCCCAAGACGAATACGTTGAGGGTACTGAAGTCAACTTAACAGCGATACCTGACGAAGGTCAGCGGTTCATAGAATGGACGGGAGACTATCAAGGTACGGACAAAAATGTCACCATAACGATGAACAGTGACAAGAACGTAACGGCACACTTTGAAGTGATCCCGACCGAATACTTCAATCTCACCGTGAACATAGAAGGTAACGGAACGGTAACAGTAGACGGTCAAGAGGTAGGAAACGGATGGGAACAGAAATACGAAAAAGGAACTAACATTACCATCAATGCGACCGCTGACCAGGATTACACATTCGATGGATGGACAGGAACATCCAAGAACGGCCAAGAGATAGAGGTCACGATTGACGATGATATGAACATAACCGCTATCTTTTCAGAGGGGGAAGAGAGCGGCGACGAAGATGGTGACGATGGTTCTCCTGGGTTCACGTTTGTCCTCCTGATTCTCGGTGCAGTGATCGCCCTAGCTATCTACTATAACAAAACGGTGAGTCTAAAACAATAACATCTTTCTAATCCATTTATTCCAAGTAAGGCACTTGTTCAAATCATCATTTTAATTTCTGTGGTGTAAATTTTCGTGACCGACCGTCTCCCAAAGATCACTCGTTCCGGAGCTCTGTGAACGGGATAGATTTTTTATAGACTTTCTCACTTTTTCTTCTGAGAAATATGTATAAGAGAGTGATATTGCCCACGGACGGTTCTGAATGTGCCAGGAAGGGGGTCATCGAAGGTCTGGATATGGCCAGCGAACTCGATATACCGGCGGTCGCTGTCTACGTGATAAACAGCTCCGAGTATAAAGGGCTTCATCACGAGAGTATAAAACACTCGGCGAAACACGGCCTGAAAGAGCAGGGTAAAAAGGCGCTGGACGAAGTAGAAGAGTTGGCGGAGGAAAAAGGCGTCGAACTCGAGATAAAGATCATGGAAGGAGTGCCCTACAAAAAGATAACCGAAGTCGCGGATAAAGACGATATAATTTACATAAGTACCCACGGGCTCTCCGGTTTCAGCAACCTATTCCTGGGGAGTACTACCGAGAGAGTGCTGAAGAACACCGAGACTACGGTATCGGTGGTCAATGGGAGATGATTTCCCGAGAAAAACGATCTAATCTTCTGTTTTCTTCCTACACGGGGTGGGAAGCTTCATCGAAGCTTTTCTCAGCGCTTCTTTGGCGACATCGACGCTGTCCTCGTCTACCCATATCTTGATGAGTTCCTGATTCGGCTCGACCCTTGCCGCGTTGCCGACCTCTTTGCCGAACGCGCTCCGCATACCTTCCGATAACCTGTCGGCGCCGGCTCCGGTCGCCTGTTTGTTCTCTCTCAGGATGTGATGAGGGTACACCAGTATTTTAGCCTTGAAGTTCTCTTCACCTAAATTCTTGGTCAGAACCCTGGTAAGTGTTACCCTAGCGGCTTCCAGAGCGGCGTCCCTTATCTGACACCGCTCCTCTCCTATGAGCGTGACTTCGGACTCGAAGTCGGCCGATCTGTTTCCCATCGTAAACTGGCCGACGAGAACATGAGGGACTCCACCGACGTATTCTTTGCGAGTATAAGGCTGTCCCTTGACTTCCCTGTACATACTGCCTGGTTTTTGTGGCATAGTAGTAGATTCATATGTACATCATATTTATAGTTTTTCAGTTCTAGTTTGATCATCGGTAGGACTCGTCGCTCAGTACAGCAAAAAAGGCCATCAATCTTTGTAGATGGATCTGTCCTTTAGAGCCCCGGGAAAGGTCGAGGTCTACCTCCCCGATCTTTCGGGCGATCTTCTTTCTTTTGTCCTTATCCATCGGGAGGTTGAAGACCTCTTTCCTTATCATCTGGAGGACCTGCTCTGCGTCATAACCTCCTTCTATAAGAAGATCGTAAAGCTCCTCCCTAACTTCCTCAAAATTACCCTGCTGGGCCTTCAATATCATCCCTCTGATGTCCGCCGTCTTCGTTTCCTTGAGGGCAGATTTGATCTCTTTCTCCGTTATCTCGGGATCGATAGAACTTGCTATCTGGAGTAGATTGGTCAATTTTCTCAGGTCGCCCTTCGAAATCCTTATCAGAACGTTCACGGCGTTTTCATCTATCTCGAAATCCTCGTTATCCTCTATCTTTTTGATCCATTCTAAAGTTCTCTCCTTATCGAGGGGATGGAAGCGAAAAGAAGCGCACCGGGACTGTATAGGGTCTATTATCTTCGAGGTCGTGCTGCAGGAAAGGATGAATCGAACGTTGTCCGAAAAGTTCTCCATGGTCCTCCTGAAGGCCGATTGAGCGTCTGAAGTCAGAGAATCCGCCTGGTCCATGAAGATGAGCTTGAAGTCCTTCTCCGTCAGAGTTCTTGACTTCGCTTCCTCCTTCACCTTCCCCCTGATCGCGTCGATACCTCTCTCTTCACTCCTTGTCAATTCTATGAAGTTCGCCTTTTTATCCTTTCCGTAGATCTCGTTGGCTAGAGCCAGAGCCGTCGTGGTTTTTCCCACCCCTAAAGGTCCGGAAAAGAGCAGGTGAGGCATACTTCCTCTATCGATGTACGTTTTCAATTTCTCTATCACGTCATGCTGGCCGAGTATCCCGTCTAGATCTTCCGGTCTGTACTTCTCCGTCCACAATTCCTTCATCGAGAAGAGGAACATAACTGAAGTTATTAAAATTTTGGAATCGTCTTTTTTATTCGCCCAAAGATGTATATATGAAAGAGGTAGTAGGTCCTCGGGTTTGTTTAAATGAAACAACAAGAAAAACATAAGGAAAGTGAGCTAGAAGATCTTGGTCTAAAAGAACTGTCGGATCGTTACATCGATACTCGAAGACTTTTAGATGAGACGGAAAAAGAGATCGAAGAGTCAACCGAAAAATTGCAGGAAAAAAGGTATTCTCTCAAATCTCAGATGGAAGAGATACGGGAAAAGATAAAGTCCTATCACCAGGGAGTAGAAGAGGATATAGAAACCGCTAACGGCGAACTCCTGTTTCGGTTCTCCGACTCACTTAAGATAAATGATAAGGAAAGGTTAGTTAAGCAGCTGATCGAAAACGGGCACATAACCGAAGGGGTCAGGATCCGCAAGAATTTTGTCCGGGATCTACTGGAAAAAGGCGAGATAGATGAAGATATGGCCTTTCTAGATGAAGGGGAAAAGGTCGTCGTTAGAGAGAAGGTACCTTTGAAAGACGAGGAAAAAGAACTTTACGAAGAGCTGAGAGAGAAAAGGAACGAGATTGCCGAGGAAGAGGGATTGAAAGGATACTACGTTTTTTCGAACCGCGCTCTTAAATGGATGGCGAAAAAAACTCCTACAGACGAAGTAGAGATGATGAACATAAAAGGTGTAGGGGACAATAACTTCCAAAAGTACGGCCAGACCTTCTTGAAATCGATCAGAGATTCCATTGGAGTCGAAGATCTGACTTTAAACGAAGATGAAGAGAAGTTGTTTGAAGATTTGAAAAACTTCAGAAGTAAAAGGGCGGAGGAAGAAGACGTGCCTCATTACGTCGTTTTTCATGATTCGACGTTGAAGAGACTCTGCAAAGAAAGACCAGATACAAAAGAAGAGATGCTCCAGATACACGGGATAGGGGACAAAAGGTACGAAAAATACGGGGCCGACGTGATCCAGGCTCTCGAAGGTTTCGGTAAATAGGTAGTAAAGACGAGGGAATCTCTTTCTTCCTTTTTTCTTTTTTATAGTGGAAGTCGTAACTTTTTGAATTAAATGAGATAGGGAGAAATCGAAAGAGAAATAGGTTGAAGGTTTGGAGTTATGGTTATATTGATGAAGAAGGTAAGCTTAGAGGTACATATATTCCTTTTGAGATAGATGAATGGATACAAAAGATAAAAATGCAACATCAAACTAGACCTGACCATGAATGGGTAGAATATATCCGCGAGGATTAGAAGGAACAACCTTCTTCATCTACACAAAATTGATCTATTATCAGCCTCTCTATACATATAGAAAGAGAAAGCCGGAGGAACTAACTTGGTTGCAGTGATAGTTCAGATTTACAGACCTGCTCCCTAGAGGGAGAAGGCGAAGGCGTTGGAATGTGCGTGAAAGGCGGCGAAATTTTGCTCGCTAAGAATAGGTCTGAAATCGCTAGAGTTGGAGAGGATGTAGACAGTGTTGTTCAATAGATGGATAAACATCACAAGAAGTTAACAAATCCTAAAAAAGTTTTTATATCTAAAAAACATTGTATGTTTTGGTGGTAGAAGATGGAAGTATCGGTTACGAAGATGTCCTCCAACGGACAGGTAGTGATATCTTCTGATGTCCGCAAAGCATTGGGTCTTTCCCCGGGGGACAAGTTCCTAGTGATAGGAGAGGAAGACGGTATAGTGTTGAAAAGCTTAGAGAAGGAAGATATCAAACATGAGATGGAGGTTCTTCTCTCTGACATCGGTGAAGAGATCAAAAAGACGGGCATCTCAAAGGAAGACGTAGAGAAAGAAATAGAAGAGTATAGGAAGGAAAAGAGGAAAGAACAATGATTGTTCCTTCTTTTAACAAAAATAGGTGGATAAGAGAGTAGTAGAACTCAAAACATCCGTTGAATGATCAAGATAAAATAACAATATAACTAACGAAGAGTTTATGTATAGCGAGTTATATACATACTATAGGTGTCTATAGTGAGTGAAGTGACAACAGTTCAGGTA
>JAGXLI010000020.1 GCA_018334755.1 Thermoplasmatota archaeon | reverse complement strand
TGTCGCCGTCGGCAGCATCACTCGGGATGGTGACGTTGACTTTCACCGGTTCAGTAGCTCCGGCTTCGACGGATACAGAAGACGGCGTGTCGACGCTCCAGCCGGTGGAATCCGCCGTCAAGGAATAAGTGTCTTCTACATTCCCGGTATTCACGACGTCGAAGGTATATTCAAAGACACCCGTGTCTTTCTCTGTAGAATTGGAAGGAGCGTCCACGGCTACGTCCCTGACCGTGTCCGTGCTGTAGGTGACGGTCATGGTGTCAGAATCTGAAACGCCAGTTCCTCCCTGGCTATCCGCGGTCAAGGTCACGTCGCTGTTCTCTCCATCGCTCGCATCCGAAGGTATGGTCACGTCCACATTCACCGTCTCGATAGCACCTGGTGAGACCGTCACTGAAGCTTGATCAGATGAAGCCGACCAACCTGACTGGGAAACGGCCGCGGTCAGGTCGTAAGTATCTTCCGTATTTCCATTGTTCTCAACTTCGTAAGAATAAGTATATGTTCCGGAACTGCTCTCGGTCCGATCCGATGGAGCGGTCACGGTGACCACCAAGTTCTCCTGTAAAGTGACCGTCATGAAGTCCGAGTCGCTCACGGTAGTATCGCTCTGGCTCGCCGCCTCTAAGGTAACGTCGCAGCTCTCACCGCCAGCTCCAGTAGGTATTGAAACGTCCACGTTCACCGTCTCGGTCCCTCCCGGTGAGACCGTCACTGAGGAGCGTTGAGACGAAGCCGACCAGCCCGACTGGGAGGCGGTCGCGGTCAGATCGTAGGTGTCCTGCGTATTTCCATCGTTCTGGACATCGTAAGAATAAGTATAAGTTCCGGAACTGCTCTCAGTGCTATCCGATGGCGCGCTCACCGTGACGCCCAAGTTCTCCTGCAGGGTGACCGTCATGAAGTCCGAATCGCTCACCGTGTTGTCGTTCTGGCTCGTCGCCTCTAGGGTAACGTCGCAGCTCTCACCGCCAACTCCTGTAGGTATTGAAACGTCCACGTTCACCGTCTCGGTCCCTCCCGATGAGACCGTCACTGAAGACTGCTGAGACGAAGCCGACCAGCCCGACTGGGAAGCGGTCGCGGTCAGATCGTAAGTGTCCTGAGACCCTCCCGGGTTCTCGACGTCGTAAGAATAAGTATAGGTTCCTGAGCTAGCCTCCGTCTGATCCGGCGGAGCATAGACCGTCACGGCGTAACTCGGTTCCTCCACATTTGCAAATCTATTTACCCAGTCCCCCCATTCATACACTGGATTGTAACCCTGGGCGGTGATCTCTATCTCGTGGCCGGGGTTCAATGCGCTGGACGGTATCCAATAAGTCCAAGAGCCACTAGAGCTATTGGCGTGACCCTCGCTGGTGTAGTTCCCCACATCATGATCGTAAACGCTGACGTACACGGAGGATGCATTTTCATACGTGCCTTCTGCAGAGAACCCGTCCGAGGAGACGGTGTCATAGTCGTTCTGCGGATATGAGATAGTGACCGTTGGCTCGTTATAATAGGCCGTCACTTCAACATCGTCGACGTCCCAATGGGACCAGCTCACCATGGTGTCGTTCGCCAGGTCCTGCATGCCCATCCGCCATCTCAATTCTATGTAATCGCCGGAATCGCCGTGCTGGATATAATTTTCCACGTTCTCGATGATGAAGGTCGCGTCGACCCATCCGCTGGAGTTCCCTACATAACCGTCTTCATATCTCAGCGGATTACCGTACCCCTCGATCATTCCGGGATATCCTCCCTCTGGCGTGTAACCATCCCACGAGCCGTTATCGGCGCCTCTTATCTCCACGCGCCCGCCGTCAGGCGTGGCACCGTTCACTTCTTCGAAGTTGTAAGTGTGCTGAAAAGTTAGGTTCAACGTGTTTATATAGCTGGGGTCAGTGGGTAGATAGATAGCCGGAGCGTGAGTGTAAGCGCCCTCTCCATCTTTTCTTAGATCACCGTCAGCATCGCCGACGTTCATTGAATAAGACCCGACTATAGATTCGCCCTGTGTCGTTCTTCCCCAGGAATAATAGGAGGAGGTGTTCCACTCCCACCAATTCTTGTCGGTGGAAAAATCGTCGTAGAATAACTGCTCGGTTTTCGCCAATTTTAAGCTAGACCTTTTTCCTGATCGTATTTCTTCCGGTCGTGTGTCAATATCTTCACCCGGGTCTCCTGATCTCTTCATATTCCTATCTGGATTTAGAGAGTGTGCAGAAGCGGTCAAGGTAGAACAGACCAAAATAGCGGCTACACTAAAAGATATTATCATACAAATTTTAATCTTTTTCATAGGGACCACCGATTACTTCAATTGTAATAAATTATATAAAAAGATTTGGTGGTCAAGACCGGTTTATAGTCTCCAGAAAATGTTCAGGTGGCTTCGAACACTACAGGATACAGGCTTTGGCCGATCTATTGAAATTCTGCAGAGATTCCTGTGACTGTCGGATATGTTTTCTTTACGAGTTTCTTAGATTTCTACTCTTAAGTCTGTCGCCCAAGGACCCTTTCCCTGTCGGCTTTGGTCATTCAGAAGTATTCTTTTCCAAAGTCTTTTTTTCTTCCCCTTTTTCCATCTCGGAACTAGGGCTTCCCCCGCGCCGCATGATGAATGTTATAATGACCAATAGTAATACTATGACCCCGAGGATCCCTATCAACTCCTCATATCCTTCTTTCGATACCTCCTCAGCCATCTGATCTTCGAAGAACTCCTCTCTATCTTCATGATATTTCTCGATTTCCTCCTCACTTAAAGGCTCTGATGCAAAATAGCCCAAGGGCTCGATGACGAGGCCTCCATACAGAGAATTCATCTTGTAAATCCCGTTACCCTGCTGGATCCAAGGGTTCCCGGTGATGATCGTTTGTAATATTTCTTTTCGTCTCCTCTCTTCGAATTCCCTCATCTCTTCTTCACTATCGAATTCTTTTTCCTCTATTTCACCTCTGACCTGTTGATCTATCACACCCCTCAGATGTCGACTAGCGGTTAGATTTGCTCTTTTCAGGCTGGTTCCCAGGAAAGATCCCATTCCAGGTATTGCCATAGGATCCATATACTGATATCTGTAAAGTTTTTCAGTTGAAAACTCATCTCTCTGACAATCTGTTGAAAATGCGATTGGAGTGATATCGGGGTAAACGATACGACCTCCCAAACATCCTATGGATTGGTCTAGGGCTTCATCTAGGGTTAGATAATATCCTAGATTACCTGCACCGATCAGTGGACTGAATGTTCCCCAGTATCCTTGAGCAGATAGGTCCGGATAGAAATCATATCCTCCGGATATCTCTTTCGATACCTCGTTCTGTGTTATCTTTTCGTCATCCTGATGATTGCTCTCCCTACGGAACGTTCCTTCGGTATCTATACTTCCCGAATACTTAAACCCGCTTCTATTGTCCGCATCTCCAAGGCCTTCCATAAAACCTTCCATCCACGAGATATTTTCTTTTGAAACGATCCAACCGTTCTTTCCTTCATAATCTAGTTGAAGATCCATCGTCCATTCCAGATCGAGATCTTTCGATACCTCGAAGTGAGTTTTATTTCCGTAGAAGTTAAAATCAAAGGTGTTGTTCAGGCTTGTTTTTACTCGTCCTTCTGAATGTATCGATTGGTTTATGATGTTGAGTCCTTCATATCCGAGACCGGACATCTCCTCTGCCCATATCTCACCTGAAAAGTCACACCAGCTATTGTTCATCTTTATGTTCAGATCGGAGGTAACGTTTTCACCGTCCTTTAAAACCATATCTATCTCTCCTTTAGAAAAGAATCCTCCCTCGTAATCATACATCATCTTTCCGTCCTCTTCCTTAGATTTACTCAGGTCGTAAAAGAAGACGTCGCCACCTTCCATCTTGTTGACTTTCACAGAATCCATATTTACTCTTTCTTCAAAGTTATCTTCTGATAGAGTGGAATAGTCCATCACCCATTTGTAAGAGGTGTCGCTCTTCTCAGTTTTTTCATGTGAGATGTGAACTACCTCTTCTACTGACATGATCCCCTCTTGTCTGTAGGAAAAATGTAGTCTCCTTTTGTCTGGACTATTTATCACATAATGGTAATTATCCTCATCTATCGTGACCACTTTGTAGTATAGGATATCTCCCTTTCTTACTTCCTGGTCTCCAAGCTCGTCCACATATTCTGTCTTATCGCCGCTTACGTTTCCGATGTATTCGTATCGGTGGAGAGTTGTCGCCCTGTAAACATTATACTGCCTTATCTCGCCTCCACCTTTTTCTTTTGGCTCATCCCACTCCAATTTCACTTTATCGTCTTTATATTCTCCATCTACATTTCTGGGTTCCGATACCGATTTTTGGCTCAATAGAGCTAACTTTGTCTCTTTCTCACCAAAGCTCATATTCATTTCTTTACCGAACATTTCAACTATGATCTCGTACTCACCTTTTAATGGATCAGGATCCACTAATATATCTTCGTTCAGTTCTCCGAAGACGACTTCAGTTGGATTGACCATACCTTCTTCTTCAGGATCTGTCCAATTATCTTCTTGATTTCTTAGGATCGAGCGCATCTCAATATAGACCTTCTTCCGAGCGTGGCCCGATCCTCTGATAGAGCGTATCTCTTCTATCTGCGTGGATTTATTTACATCCAAATCCACCAATGTTATCTCTTCACCGTCAGGTCTACCTAATTTTACCGTGTAGTGGTTAAGAGAAGTACAGCTTCCTCTCAGTAGTACGACTAGATCCTTAGGAACAAGGTCATAGTCCATCATATACGTGTAGTTGAAAGTCAGGATATCCTCTTGGGGAAGTTCTCGTAAACTCCTGTCATCGGGTTCGTGGAATTCTTCAAAAGGCGCTATAGAGGAGGACTCAGAGACATCTTCTCTCATATCCGAAGAAACTGTAGGTACAGTTGAAATCAGAAATAATATCACCACGAGACCACATAGATGATTTTGAAGACGCATATAATTCACCTCTGCAATTAGAAATTTAGATAGTCATATTTATATTTATTCTAAACCCTTTGTTATGGGCTTTCATAGAAAGCCCTACTTGTTTTTAATGCATTTTTTCAAAAAAAAAAGCGGTAGGAATCATAGATTCCTTCTTTTCAATCACTTTCCTCGCTACACTCGGAAAGGTAATTGAATGCGGGGGAAGGGATTTGAACCCTTGGAGACCTGCGTCACAAGGTCCTAAGCCTTGCCCCTTTGGCCATGCTCGGGTACCCCCGCATAAAGAGGGTGTTCCAGAGATTATGAGTGTGAACCCGTTAATAAAATTTAGTATTCTTTTTGTCAGATCTCTTTCAGTCTTCCGTCTTTTGCTCTTTCAAATCTGCCGAATTCTTCCATCCTATCCAGTTCTTCACCTTTAAAGATCGGCCCGTCCTTACATACCTGTTTACCGTCGATGGTGCAGGAATCACATATCCCTATGCCGCATTTCATGTATCTTTCAAGGGAGGCCTGGACTTTTATACCTTTTTCAAGGCACAGGTCGACCACCTTCTTCATCATCACTTCGGGCCCACATGTGAGGACCAGATCGATATCCTCTTCTTCCATCACATCCGCAGCCAGCTCGGTGACAAAACATTCTTTTCCGGCACTCCCATCCTCGGTAGCGATATGTAAGCGAGTCGAATCAGAAAGTTCTTCTCTGAACAGAAGTTCTTCCTCCGTCTCAGCTCCGATGCAGGAGTGAACTTCTTTTCCATCCTCAACGGCTCTTGTGATAGCCGAGATCAAAGAAGCTCCTCCACTCCCGCCCATCACTGCAAGTATCTTCTCCCCATCGAGTGAATAACCGTTGCCGTAGGGCCCTCGGATCCCTATCTTATCTTCAGCTTCCGTGTTCCTGTGTAAGAAAGCGGTCGAATCTCCTCTCTTCTTTACGGTGATACGGTCCTGATCTCCTTCCCTTGAAGGCACCATCGGGATCTCATCTCTGCCAGGGATCCAGAACATCACAAATTGGCCCGGCTCAAAGTCTTTTCCCCAATCGAAGAAGAAGCTCTTGATCGTGGGCGTTTCGTTCCTGATCTTTTCTATCTCCACTATCTCCATCTCGTTCATCACGGGGAGATACGTTTTTTAGGTTTTAGGAATTTCGGTTCTCACTTTCCTTAGATTTATTAACATAGAGCCGGTGATTGTGCTGGTGTGAATATGGACGAAGAAAATCCGATATGCGTGATGGATACCTCAGAAGGACAGATGAGATTGGAACTCTTCAAAAAATCCGCTCCCGAGACCGTGGACAATTTCATCAAGTACGCTGAAAATGATTTTTACAGCGGCACTATATTTCACAGGATCATCGAGGGTTTTATGATCCAGGGCGGTGGGCTAACCGAAGAGATGAGTGAGAAAGAGACGCCCTACGAGCCGATAAAGAATGAAGCGGAGGAGAGCGGTCACAGGAACGAGAGGGGCACTATAGCAATGGCGAGGACCAGCGATCCTGACTCGGCAACGAGCCAGTTCTTTATCAATCTAGAAGACAACAGAAGATTGGACTGGGATGAGGCCGCGGACGGTCACGGTTACTGTGTTTTCGGTGAAGTGATCGACGGGATGGATGTTGTAGATAAGATCGGTGCGGTTGAAACAGTGAAGAAAGAAGGCCGTGAAAACGTGCCGGTAGAGGATATAAAGATAAAAAAGGTAGAGATAGAAGATCAGTGAGTTAAGCTGGATAACTGAGTAAAAGAACGTCTCATACGAAAGCGATGTAAGTGAGAACTACGGCCGCCAGTGATATGGCTACCGGAGGGCCCATTATCTTCAAGAATTCTTTGATATCTCCGTCGAAGAATTCCAAAGAGATACCGACACAGGGATGGACTGGAGTTATAACGTAGCCCATGAAGACCGACGTGAAGATAAGAGCGAACACAAGAGGGGATAGGACCTGCAGTCCTAGACTGGCCAGATATATGGGGATGACCACGGAAGCCGGTACGTTTATTCTACCGGTAGCCAGCCCTAGGAGGAAACCTATGCCTATCGCTAGAGTCATGCCAGAGAGATTTAGAGATTCTATCAGTGAATCTATACCCGAGGAATTGAAGACGTTTATGAAGACGAAGATCCCAAAGAGGAGTATGAAAAAGTTCCAGGGTTCCATCTCGAACATAGCGTCCTTGATTATCTCTATTTCCCAATCTATGGTAAAAAGTAAGAGCAGTAAACTCGTCGAGATAGCTATCAGAGTGGCTATAGAGGAGGGGCTGAAATTATACGCTTTAAATATTTCCTTTAGAACAAAATCAAGGATGGGTGCGGTCAATATGATGGATAGAGGGATCATCAGTTCTTTAAGAGAGAATTCACCCTCATAAGTCATCTCACCCTCGACCTTTCTCAGGAAGAAGAAGTAACCCAAAAATAACGTCAGCAGTAGGAACGGGGCCGTGAATGGAAGTACGGAATAAACGGAGATATTGGCTATATCCGCGGGTATCATCAGAGCCGGAGCTATCGGGAAGACAAAGAACAAGATGTGCCTGAACCACACGTTTATGGCCGTTTTCTCATGCCCTCCTAAATCTTCACCCGCTTCGTCCACCATCGGGGCCGAAAACAGAGCGCCACCCGGTATCGGCAGTAAACCCAGTAATGCTGGAGTGAACCCTAAAAACAATTTTTTCCCGATCCTCAGATTGTTGATGAGGTTATCGAGCAGCCCGCTTTCCTGGAGGACACCTCCTATAACGGGGATGAGAGTGAGAGCCCCTATCAGGATCATCGTAGAAAGATCCGTTGCCGTGAGATAGAAATTGTAAGCTGTCTTGAAGGGGGATATCGTGAATAAACCCAGGACGATCGCACCCGTCAATAAGGCCAACCCCAGATGATATCTGGACCCTATCAACAGGATGGCTATCGCCACGAAGAAACCTATCCATTCTATGAGCATTTAGAGATAATCGAGAATGAGGGTTGTGTTAAGGTTTTTGCTTATTTAGCTATCTTTATAACTTTCAATAAAATCCTTTTTAAACCTCTTAAAGTCATTTTCCTTTATCGCTTTCCTTGTCTTCTCCATAAGATCGATGATGAAATATAAGTTGTGAACCGAGGCGAGTCTCATCCAGGCTAATTCGTCCGATTTACAGAGGTGCCTGATATAAGCTTTAGTATAATTCTCGCAGGTCGGACAGTCACAGCCGGGGTCGAGCGGAGCATAGTCGCTTTTATAATCGCTCTTGTCTATCCTGATCTTACCTTCGTGGGTGAAGATACTTTTGTGTCTTGCATTTCTGGTCGGGTAAGCGCTGTCGAATATGTCAGTACCTCTATCTACCGCCTCTAACAGGTCAACGGGCGAGCCGAGGCCCATTAAGTATCTCGGTTTTTCCTCCGGAAATACTTCGTTGGCGGTAGAGGTCATCTCGTACATCACCTCTTTGGGTTCCCCTATGGAAAGGCCTCCTATCGCATAACCTTCGAATCCTATCTCCCTTATCTGCTCAGAGCTCTTTCTCCTGAGTTCGGATATGGTCCCGCCCTGTGAGATCCCGAAGACTGTCGACCCGGCTTCGCGACATCTTTTCGCCCAGGAGGTCGTCCTTTCGAGTGATTCGATAATCTCTTTTCTTTCCGAAGGATAGGACGGGCAGTGATCGAGACACATCGCTATATCGGAACCCATCCTTTCCTGTATCTTCACGCACTCTCCCGGCGTCATCTCATAACGGGTGCCGTCTATCTCGGACTTGAATTCGACTTTTTCGGAATCTATAGATGATTCAAAACCCTTCCTGATCATCTGGAATCCGCCGCTGTCCGTGAATATGATCCCGTCCCAGTTCATAAAATCATGGAGGCCCCCAGCTTTTTCTATGATCTCTATCCCGGGGCGCATCAGCAGGTGATAAACATTAGATATCAGGGCCTGGACTCCTATCT
Source organism: Thermoplasmatota archaeon (assembly GCA_018334755.1). Classification (GTDB taxonomy): domain Archaea; phylum Thermoplasmatota; class Thermoplasmata; order Halarchaeoplasmatales; family Halarchaeoplasmataceae; genus Natronoplasma. The sequence continues at coordinate 22,743 of JAGXLI010000020.1, read as the reverse complement.
CCTCGAGGTCTTCAGAGGTGAGCGTCTTCACTCCTCCTTTGGTGGCTACCGGCATGAACAGGGGGGTTTCAGCTTTCCTTCCGTCCACTTCAAAAGTACCGGCTCTAGCTCTTCGGTCTGTACTTTCTAACTGAAAATCAAACATGGTATCTCTCCAGCAGCATCGCATCTCCGAAACTGTAAAACCTATAATCTTTCTCCATCGCCTCTTCATATGCGGCTAAGATCCTCTCCCTTCCTGCAAAGGCGCTGACCAGCATTACAAGCGTGGATCCTGGAAGATGAAAATTCGTTAGCATTAGGTCTAAGTCGGATTGAAACTCATAACCGGGATAGATGAAAAGGTCGGTCCATCCCTCTTCCGGGAACACTTTTCCATCCCGAGAAGCGCTCTCCACGGCTCTCACGGTCGTGGTCCCCACCAGTATAACTCTTCTACCCTCTTCGTTAGCCCTGTTTATCGCATCGGCGGTATCCGTCTCGACCCTGTAAAATTCTTCACCCATATCATGGTCCTCTATATTTTCTTCGTTCACGGGTAAAAACGTCCCGGGACCAACGTGAAGCGTCACGTCGTGGATCTCGACGCCCATCTCTTTTATCTCCTCTAGCAGTTCGTCGGTAAAATGAAACCCGGCCGTGGGGGCGGCGATCGAACCCTTATCGTCGGCATAGACCGTCTGGTACTCGTCATCCTCCTCTATTTCCTCCTCTATGTAAGGCGGCGTGGGCATCTCACCCTCTTTCTTCATCAGAGTATCTGCGTCTTCACAGTCTATGACGAAAAATCCTTCTCTCCTGTCCTCTATGATCTTGAATTCTTTATCTCCCAGTTGAATGTTCCTACCTTCTTGGATATTGCTGCCCTTGATCATGCACTCCCACCCATTCTCTACAGGCCGGTGGAATAGAACTTCGAGCTTCCCTCCTGTATCTTTTTTCCCTTCCACTCTAGCCGGCACGACCTTAGAAGTGTTCCTGACGAGAACGTCTCCTTCCCGTAGAAGTGAAGGCAGTTCCTTGAAAGTCAAATGCTTTTTCTCCTCCTTTCCAAGGAAAAATAGCTTGGAGTCGTGTCGAGGGCGCTCGGGACGCTGTGCTATCAGTTCTTCGTCCAGGTCATAATCAAATTCAGATAATTTCATCTGTTGGCAATAAGAGGAGGTCGTACTAATATTTTTACGGCGCTTTATCCAAAAATTTTTAACCGGTAAAAAAGATATCGAGACGATGAAAATAGAACTGGAACCTATCGATTCACTGAGTCAAGAAACGCTGGCCGGCCTTTTCAACTCGATATTTCCAGAGACGGCAATACATTGGGACATCCAGAAAGAAGTTGAAAAGTCCTTCGAGGATCTAGAGGAGGAGTGCTCGGCGGTCGCATGGAAAGGAGATAAACCTATCGGGGCGATAATCTGTGTCAATAGAAACGGTCTTCAGATCGACCATGTCGGAGTACTTCAGAATAATAGGAGGATGGGTATCGGGAGGATGCTGATAAGATATGCCATCGATAACGCCGATAGGGATATCAAAGGACTCGTCCCCAAAGACAATCAGGCGGTAATGGAACTCATGGAAGAGGAGGGGTTCCAACGAGTTGAAGAGAGAGAAGACTGCTACCTGTACAGGATCGAAATAGACTAACTTTTGAACATATTCCTGATGAAGATGAACAGCATACAGAAAAGAGGCGGGAATATCAATATGATGTAATATGACTGCAGTACCTGATTATCCGGGTTCATAGTTCTTAAAAGGTACCAGGTTATCAAGGACGACATCGAAGCAAGGATTGCTATCAATATTACCTCTTTGTTTTCCATATTCTCTAGTTATACATTAAAATCTAATATAAAAAAACTTCGAGAAGCGATAAGATTTTTAAAGAGGTATCTTATCGGATATTCAGCAGAAGAAGCTCTAACTCAACAGCGCCGTGGTGCGTAGGAATCAGAGATTCCTTCTTCCACGGGTCTTTCGCATCCGCTCCAGCCCCGTGGTTCGTCGGAAGCAAAGCTTCCAACTTACCACGGCACTTTTACATCGTAAAAGCCCCGTGGTGTAGAGGTCAATCATGTGAGGTTCTGGACCTGGCAACGGCGGTTCGAATCCGCCCGGGGCTATCATCCAATTTTTTCTAAAACTTTTCGGTGATCTGGACGTCGTATTCTGTCGGGTTCTCGTCGGATGGTATACTTATCTTTTGAGAATATTCATCCATGGAACTTTTAGGAAGTCTTAGGCTCTTTTTTTTGGTGTAAGTATCATTTTCGGTACGTACTTCAAATCTTGCCACTATATCTCCTGACTCAAAATTAGTATTGGCTATGGTCGCATTTATCTGGGTAAGGTCTTTCGTTATCGAGTTGCCTTCAAGGTCTGTGAGCCCCACCTCGTCTTCGCCCACTACGATCCTTACGTCATAGTCCTGCGGTGTCTCATCCGGAGGTATGGTTATGTTCTGGAGATACTCTTTTTCAGATCCCGCAGGCACCTTGAGGATCCTCATCTCCGAGTGATTACCTCCCTCTTCCGTCAGCACTGAAAAACTAACAACTACCTGTTTATCCTCTTCATAAGAATTGAGTAATGTCGCATAGACCGTGGCGTTCTCCCCTTCGACGAAATCTCCTCCCGCATCAGTTAGACCCACGGTCTTGTCCTGGTCGCCGGTGCATCCGCTCAAAGCTAGAGAAGAAAAAAGCAGGAGCACAACGAACATGATGGTGGAAAGTTTCATATCTGTTCTTACCATTTTTCTTATCGGAAGGAAGTATTTAACATCTGGTGATTAGCTGTCTTAAGGTGAAGATTTCCTAACAATTTCATCCCAAAAGACTTATTATTTGTCTCATATAATCTGGTTCGTATTGTAGCTGGAGTCAAAAACACATAGGGTATAAAGGATGGTCTACTACCTGCTGTATATCGGGCTTATCGGTCTATTGAGCGGAGTCATCGGGACCACCGGCGGTGGTCTGATCATCTTGTTGATAAGAAAGGTCGAAGATAGAGCATTGAGCGTACTTTTAGGTGTTTCTGCAGGGATAATGGCGGCCATCAGTTTTTTAGAACTCATACCCGAAGCTATCCAGGAAGGCTCTCTTATCAGCACGGTCCTGGGTTTACTGATAGGTATGGCGATCATCGGTTTTTTAGATATTGAATTTCCTCACCGCCATTTTAGTTTCAGTAAAGATGGGGATAAGGGACAGGGGCGATATCTCAAGACCGGTATACTACTCAGCATCGGCATAGCTTTGCACAACCTTCCGGAGGGTGTGGCGATCGGTTCCAGTTTCAGCGTCTCCTACCAGGTCGGGTTGGTCCTTGCTATCCTGGTCGGTATCCACAATCTCCCAGAAGGTATGGCCGTGGGAGCGGCCTTGTGTATAGGAGGTGTGAAGGCGAGAAAAGTTCTTTTGATAACCGCTTTAGCCGGCGTTCCCATGGGGCTCGGTGCTTTTTTAGGTGCATTCTTCGGCGGCATATCTACTTTGGCGCTCTCTCTCAGTCTAGGATTTGCAGCGGGTGCGATGCTTTACATAGTCTTCGATGAACTTATCCCCGATGCCCACGAGAAGGCGGAAGGCCATTCTGCCATCATAGGTATCTTGATGGGGATCATATTGGGTATCGTCTTTACCGCTTCGTTGTGATGATCTACCTGAAGGATAAAGGATAATAACGAGTTGAGTATAGTATCCTGATAATATCTCACTGCGGGCCCTTAGGGTCAAGTCGGAACAAAAAGTTCCAACGGCCCCTAAGGTCTTTCACTCGCAAACGTTCGTTCAGGGCCCTTAGGATCAACTCGGAACAAAAGGTTCTAATGGTCCCTAAGGCTTCCTCGTTCACTACCGTTCACTGCGGGCCCTTAGGGTAGTCTGGATATCCTTTCGGCTTTCGGAGCCGAGGACCGGGGTTCGAATCCCCGAGGGTCCGCTTTTTTAGCAGACAAGGAGAATATGATAATATTGTTCAGAGTCCGCTTTCCGACGTTTCTCTCTCTGATAACTACATATATTCAAATTTAGAAAAAATATATATCTCCCGAGTGCTTTAAGATGCCGAGTGTAAAAGATGGGGCTAGACATATCGGACAGGAACGCCGGGATATTGGCTATCGCGGGTGGAGTTCTACTCTCCCTCGGCGGTTGGATAGGGATGATCAACCTCCTCTCGGTCATCAAGAATATCGTGGTCGAAGAGATGGGGATCGGAAATTCGTCTATCCTTTTACTCTTCAAGATATTGATCTTCTTCGCCGGCCTTGGAGGTCTCTCTATCATCATCGGCGGGATGTTAGTTTTGAAAGATGAATTCGATCTCGGTCGTATCTTGATACTGCTCGGTGTCGGTGTAGGAGTCATAGGATTCGTTATCTCCGTAGTTGTAAACTGGCTCAACGGCTCACTCACCAACTTCTATGGTTATCTATTTCATACCCTTGAAGGCGTAGGTTTGTTACTTTCGATAATAGCTTCTAAAGGAGCCAAAGCTTGAACCCGTCTAACTTTTATCGTTTCTTTCCCTTTATCTCTCTTACAGCGACACTCTAGAATCTATTCCGCCATTTCCTTTCTCAAAAAGCTCCAAGCCCAAAATGTTATACTGTACCTTTACAGTAAATAGAAGTGCATGAAGAACCAAGGCACGGCCGATCTTCCCTTACATGGAGGGAGCGCCCCAAGATGGTTATTCGACAGGATGGTGAGATTAAGTAAGGGAATTACGGAAGTCATAATAGAGGACTACGGGCGGGAGGAGTTCTTAAGGAGAATAACGGATCCGCACTGGTTTCAAGCGCTCTCCTGTACCATAGGCTTCGACTGGCATTCTAGCGGCACAACTACGACGACCTGCGGAGCGTTAAAAGAAGGACTGGATCCCGAACAACACGGTCTTGCCTTTACCGGCGGGAAAGGGAGAACGAGCAGAAAAACCCCTGAGGAGATCAAGGACCTGGAAGATATCTATCAGATCAGTCCCACTAAGCTTGACAAGCTGATAGAAAATTCAAAGATCTCCGCGAAAGTGGACAATTCCTGCGTCCAGGACCAGTATCAGCTTTACCATCACTCCTTCATAGTCTCGGAGAAAGGGGATTGGGGCGTGGTGCAACAGGGCATGAAAGAGGAAGATGGTTACGCTCGAAGGTATCACTGGCTATCTGAAAGTGTTGAGGAGTTCGTCGAAGAACCTCACGAGGGGGTATGCTGTGATAGGAAGGAAAAGGAAGTCTTGGACATGACCGCAAAGGAGAGCGACGAATCTAGAGAGATAAGCGTTGACCTGATCAACGACGGCCCGGAGCACATAAGAAAATATCTAGATGAAAAGGGACAGACCACCCTGACCGATTTTAACGCTAAAGAACTCAAGATGCCTTCACATCATCCGGTCCTGGATATGGATCTCAAAGATAAGGAATGGCGGGTTTTGGAAGAAGCTTACGAAGTCCAGCCCGAAGACTATGAGGAGCTTATCAGCCTTAAGGGGATGGGCCCGAAAAAGATCAGGGCTTTAGCTCTAGTCTCTGATCTGATATACGGGAGCGAGGCGAGTTGGGAGGATCCGGTCAAATACAGCTTCGCTCATGGAGGTAAAGACGGAACACCTTATCCCGTAGATAAGGAAGTTTACGATTCTACCATCGAGATACTTGAAGAAGATGTAAAGAAGGCGGAGGTTCCGAGGAAAGACAAAAAGCATGCGATGAAGCGTCTGTCTTCTTTTCTGGATGCGAGTTCTGAGGAGGGATAAATACCGCGTTTAATAACTCACCACAATCTTTATAATGTAGCGACGGAGTAAATTATACAATAAACGGTGGTCGCTTGGACGAAGATGATTTAACAGGAACGTCTAAAGAGTTGACTCAAAGGATCGAGGAGCTTCAAAAGAAGCATGAAGAGCTTTCCAGAGAGTACGAAAGCTCCGATAAAAGTAGCTATCTGAAAACCGAACTTAAAAAACTAAAAAAAGAGACTCAAGAACTTAAAAAGGAATTAACTAGATTGAAAAAACCTCCTCTTTTAGTAGGACTCGTCAAAGAACTTTTACCGGAAGATAAGGCGGTAATAGAGAGTTCGACCGGACCTGATTTTATCGTAAATGTAGCCGATTTTCTTCCAGGGCGTGAACTGAAGCCGGGCACTAGAGTTGCTCTGAATAAACAGACCCTTTCGGTCGTAGAAGTTTTACCTCCGCCTGTAGATCCGGATATAATGGGTGCTGAGGTCGTCGAGAGTCCCCAGCTGAGTTATGATGATATCGGAGGTTTGAGAGAACAGAAAAGGGAAGTCAAAGAGACCATCGAAGAACCGCTTCTCAGACCTGGAAAGTATAAAGGGCGCGGTATCGATCCTCCGAAGGCCGTACTTCTCGTGGGTCCACCCGGGACCGGGAAAACGATGATGGCTAAGGCCGTAGCCAACACCACTAACGCGACCTTCATCAAATTGGTCGGATCTGAGCTCGTCCAAAAATATATCGGTGAAGGGGCTAGGATGGTAAGAGAACTCTTTGAGATGGCGAGAGAAAAGTCACCCTCGATAATATTCATCGACGAGTTGGATTCCGTAGCTACGAAGAGACAGGAACGAGCCACCTCAGGAGACAGGGAAGTCCAAAGAACGATGATGCAGCTCCTTTCTGAACTAGATGGTTTCAGTCCACTTGGAGATGTTAAGATAATCGGAGCCACCAACAGACCCAAATTGTTAGATAGAGCTCTTCTAAGACCTGGCAGGTTCGACAGGATAATAGAGACACCAAAACCCGGATTCGAAGAAAGAAAAGCGATCTTCGATATACACATGCAGGATATGGAGTCAGTCGAGGATATAGATGTATCGATGTTGGCAAACCGGACAGAAGAAGCCAGCGGCGCCGATATAAAGGCGATATGTACCGAGGCTGGCATGTTCTCCATACGGAAGGACAAGGATAAAATAGACCGTCAAGATTTCTACGATGCGATAGATAAGGTTTTGGGAGACTCTCCTCAAAGGAAGATCAAAAAAGAAGTGATGTACGCTTAAAGTTTTTTTACTCCTTTTCTTCGTCGGGTCCAGCGTCGGCGTCTTCTTCTATCACGAAAGGACCAACGTAGTCACATTCTTGACAGTGATATTTGAACCCGGTGATGAATGCTGCTTCGGGATAGATCTTTTGACTGCCGCACTTTGGGCACTTCATTACTTTCTTTTTTTCTTTCATGGTGATTTGAGATGTCCCTTGGCCGTAACGGGTAGGTTCATCGTAAGGTACATCCAACTCCCCTCCTTGACTCAGACCAAGGGTGTATCCAGTCCTGGGGTTGTTCCCTGATCACCTCAGGACGTCCCGTCCATATCACAGGGGGACCCAACAGGACCGTATCCGGCCCTTGCATCATGGATCATCGCTCGAAAAACTCTCCATGATCTTCTCAGCCGGACACCATTATCACGGGAGGGGAGCTATTTTAATCCTCCGAATTTAAGATATCCGTTCCTCTTTTCACTTTATGAAGACATTAAAGAATTTATAAGAGGTGTTTCTATATGGAACCAGAAAGCAACGGTATCTTTGAACAAAAACGAGATGTCGGAGGTATTAAGTCTATATGGTCATGAACGATGAGCGGAAAGAAGAGGAAAAAGAGAAGGAACGGCCGAAAAAGACAGTGATGAAAAGGAAAGACGAAGAAAGGAGCGAAGCGGTAAATACGTTGATGATAGCCAGCTATCGAGAAAAGTACCTTGAACAATCTTTGGACGCTATCAGGCAGATAATAGAGCAAGAAGAGCCGGAGAAGATCATAGTATTGAAGATCATCGAGGAAAAAGCACCTTCAGAATTGGTTGAAGCGAACATCGGATTGGAGGAAAAGGACGACTTTCTTCAATCGGTCAGGGAGAAGAAGAGAAGAGAAGTAGATGACTATTCTGAAGATATTGTAGACCTGATCGAGGAGTTCAATATCCCGTCGGAAGTTCATCTTAGAAAGGGAAAAGATGTAGCTCAAGAGATCATCGAGGAGTTTAAAAACATGGAGGCGGACCACGTCATAATCCACGGGCCGAAAAAAGGTGCTTTAGAAAAAGTTGTAGAAGGGAGCATCTCGGAAAATGTGAAAAAAATACTCGATACTAAGAAGGTAACGCTCCTCGATTGATCTTATCTAAAACTTACGTAAAAAGAAGGAGTCAGATATGCTAGACCTAAAGAGATTTAGATCAAAATCAGGGATGATGTCCTTACTCAGGGACGATCTGATTCAGGGTATACTAGGTCTAGCTGTATTCGGACTCCTTTTAGTGACGCTTCACTCGTTCGCCGCTGGTCCGGTACAGGCCAAAAAGCTCTACGGCCTGGCACTTCTCTTTCTAGCCGTATACTTCTGGTTATTGACCCCGATATCTTATATGTTTACGGCTTTTCTACTGATATCTCTTTCCGTTATGTTAGGCATCATAAAGCCGCAAGAAGCCTTCACCGGTTTTGCTTCGACCACCATCTTCTTTTTACTTGGAGCTTTCATACTGAGTTTGACCATCGAAAAATCCAATCTCCACAAAAGGATAGCTTTGACGGTCCTTAAACGATTCGGAGATAATCCCAAGCAATTCATCTTAGGCATAATATTGATAGGTTCTTTTCTTTCCATGGCTATGCCCGCTCACGCGGTCGCGGCTCTATTCATCCCCGTTCTCCTGAGTGTATATTCTATATACGAAGAGAGTGAGCTCAATCCCCATTTCATAAAAGCCAGCCTTTTGGGGCTTTCCTTCGGGACCAGCGTGGGCAGTATGGGAACCCTTCTCGGAGGTGCTAGAAATCCTTTAGCTATAGAGATCTATTTTGCCGAGACCGGGAAACGGATCTCTTTCGTCGAGTGGTTTATCGCCGCGATACCGATGGTCCTCGTGATGACGGTGATGGTCTATATTATCCTAGTGAAGGTATTTGACGTCGGCGGCGTGGACATGGAAAAGCTGAAAAGGGAGATCGGTAAAGAGGTCGAAGAGATGGGCGACTTCTCCATGCCGGAAGGAAAAGCACTAGGTTTCTTGATCTCGGCTTTCATCTCTTGGGCAATTTTAGGCCAAGTGCTCGGTATGGGCGTCGTGGCGGTCTTCGTTTCCGTGGTCATAGCTCTCTCCGGCACCATAAGCTGGGATGACATAGCTCAGAGACTTCCCTGGGGTACCATATTTCTTTATGGTGGAGCGATCTCACTTGCGTTCATACTCAGTGAAGCACAGACATTACAGCTCATCGCATATAGTCTTCTGAATTTCGCTGGGGAAAACCCCTTCTTGTTACTCGCCGTGTTTGCTTCTATCACCGCATTCCTTTCTAACGTCATGAGCAATGCGGCAACTACAGGTGTTATCCTTCCGATAGCTCTTTCGGCCATGCTAGCTTTAGGATTTCCTTCAGTGCTACCCGTATTCTTAGTGGCTTTACCTAGTGCGTTCGCGTTCATGTTCGTGGTAGGTACTCCGAGCGCCGCGCTGGTCTACTCTACCGGACATCTCGATCAGAAGGATTTTCTCGTACCAGGTTTTATCCTAAACGTGATCGGTCTAGCCATCTTTTTGACTTTAGGATTAGGCTGGTGGAAACTGCTAGGATATTGGTAAAAAAAGAGTGATAAAGATGGAAAAGATAAATGAAGAAAGAAACGTGCTGTTGATCACCTGTTACGAAAAGCCATACTCAAAAAGATCCCTGAAAATGATAAAAGGGATCATTGATAAAGAGAGGCCCTCCAAGATCATCATTTTAAAGATAATCGAGGAACCCAAGGTCCCTGATATGGCTTCCTCCAGGATAGGAGGGAAAGCAGAGGATGACTTTTTGCAATCTGTCGTCAATAATAAAAAGGAAAAGGTAGACGAATACACCGATAAGATCCTTGAGATGACCGATAAAACGGATATACCGACAGAAGTCCGTCTGAGGAAAGCGGAACTGATAGCCGATGAGATAGTTAAAGATTACAATAAGATGGAGATAGACCATCTGATCATCCATGATACAGATAGAGATCTTTTGGAAAGATTGAGGAGGGGGAAGATTGAAGATACGGTCGAGGAGGAAGTCGATAGTAAGGATATCACGATGGTCTGAGGGAGGAGAGGAACGAAAAATTTAATACTAAAGGACCTCCAAATTGAACCGCTGAGTTAGATGGCTGAAGTTAGATTGGGAAAAATTCACCTTCACTGGTGCGACAACTGCAATCTTCCTATAGTGAACGAAGGAACTTGTGATTCCTGTAGATCAGAGGCCAGGAAGGTCAAGATCACCCCTCCGGGCGATGTGAGACCCGCCTTTGAAGACGATCTTCTATTGATAAAAGAAACGATAGACAGGCAGTGGGGAAAAGGTTATTCTGAAGAGATACTATCTACAGAGAAGCCCGTACTGCTCAACGGGATCCCCTATCTGGATAGGATGGACGAAGTTATCGTAGACGGCCATGTCATAGGAGCCTTACGTTACAACCCGAAAAGAAAATTGAAGGGAAAGAACCCGTATGAGTTCCTACTCAGACCGTGGGAGGGACTGGAAAAGCCTAAAGAAGGTTTTGTAGTCATAGACGAAGGTGCAGTGGAACCCATACTCGACGGAGGGAGCGTACTTACCCCCGGTATCGTAGATGCGGACCCATCCATTGAGCCTCTAGATGAAGTCATAATAATAAGCCCTTCAGAAGAAGTGATATGTTCCGGCCCGGCCAAACTTTCAGGTCAAGAGTTGATCGAACACTCTTCAGGTAGGGGCGTAAAGAACAGGTGGCGAAGGTCTGAATACACACCTAGTGAAAAAGAACCCTCGTGGAACGAAGTAGTAAAAGCGAATGAGAAACACATAGAAAAAAGGGTGAACAAAGCCATCAGGTTCGTGAAGGACCAGATAGAGAAGAAGCAGCTTCCTGTGGCCGCGGCCTACAGCGGCGGAAAGGATTCTTTAGCGACACTTCATATCTTACTAGATGCTGGGGTCGAACCAGATCTCCTCTTCATAGACACGGGGATAGAGTTACCTGAGACGATAGAGAACGTGAACCAGGTGGCGGATAAATATGAATTAACTCTTCACAAAAGAAAGGCTGGAAGTGGCTATTGGGACAATGTAGAATATTTCGGGCCTTCAGCTAGAGATTACAGGTGGTGCTGTAAAACTTGCAAACTTGGACCGACCGCTCTACTGATCGAAGAAAATTACGAAGACGGAGTTCTTTCCTTCATCGGCCAAAGACGGTATGAATCCAGACAGAGGATGAGCCAGGGAAGTACTTGGAACAATCCCTGGGTCCCGGGTCAGGTTTCAGCGTCTCCCATCCAGGATTGGACAGCGCTTCACGTCTGGTTATATCTTTTCTACAAGGACGCGGAATGGAACGAATGGTATGAGAAAGGATTCGAGAGGATCGGCTGCTGGGTCTGTCCCGCATCGGATATGGCCGAACTTGAAAGGTTAAAGGAGGAATTTCCGGAATATGAAAGGTTCGAAAAGATCTTGAAAGATTACGCTGAAAGGAACGAACTGCCTGAAGAATGGAAGGAATTAGGTCTCTGGAGGTGGTTAAATATTCCCGAGGAGATGGAGAAGATCCTAGAAGATGAGATGGATGGATCGATAGAACAGGTAAAGGAGAAAAAAGAAGGAAAGCATAGACCATCTCTTCAGGAGATGTTAGAAGACGAGAGGACAAGAAATCTACTTAACGCTTTGATCGATTTCGAACGAAGATCGATAGAAGAACTAGACCCGGAAGAAGTCCTACCGATCTACGAAAAAGCGGTGAACTGCGTCGAATGCGGTGTATGCGTGGGCCGCTGTGAGAAGGACGCTCTATATTTCGAGGACGGAGTCAAGATCGATACCAAGAGATGTATCCATTGTGGGGAATGCCTGGGCAAATGTCCTGCGGTAAGATTCGATTCACGGGCTAGTTCATGTGAGTTGGATCAATGATCTAAAAAGATCTCTTTCATGTCCTCGATCGAAACGTCCGTTTTGATTCCCGTGGGTAAAAAATGTGTTTTCGAGGCTTTGAAACTTTTCTCCTTCAAAGAATCGATTATATCTTTCATGGGCGGAGGCGCCTCTTTTAAAGAACTGCTTATCTCGTTCGTATCGTAAAAGAAGGGAGGGAGACCCGCTTCATTTTTCCATAACGATAATAATTTTTCGCTCAATTCTCCCACTTTCTCCATCTGTTCCAGTATCTTTTCCGAGTACAGATCACCGGTCCAGAATGGACCGCAGTTTTTTTCATCACCTGCACTTCCTTCTTCCCACCAGTGATCATAAAATCTGATCCGGTTCAGCTTATCGAGACACTCGTCGGCTTTTTGTGCCCCATCTCCTATCTGGAGGTAAGTCCTGAAGTGATGGCCTTCATAGTAAGACAACAAAGGTTTTACCCACTTGTCGTATCTGGCGGCTTCTCTAGCACAGTAAGCGATCAGTATCCTCAGGCCGTTCTCATGCCTGCACCAATTATTTTTTGGTTCCGACGAGTATTTTCTAAAACACGTGGTTGGATAAGTCCCACAGAGAACGGAAGTGTCTGTTGCGGTCACGCCGACGATGCCTTCGTGAGAGATGTATCTCGCTGCTAAAGGATAATAAGGTACTGGACTACCGAATGGGTCGATATCGATATAGTCGTATTCGTACCTATTGTTCAAAAGGTGCTTCTCTATCGAGTCTTTCGAGACTTCAACGTCGAGAGAATTCTTTTCCGCGTTCTTTTCGATCAGCTCTGCGGCTTTTTCAGACAGGTCGTTTATAGTTACATCAGAGATCGATGTTTCTTTCTTGATCCTCAGCCCTCTCACTCCTGAAGCTGCCATCCCATCCAATACGTTTACTCTTTTCTCATCAAACCATGCTTTCAAAAATGAGATGCATATATCCCGATTGATCCTCATAGAGGGGTTGTAGAAAACTTCATCTCTCACTTCTTTTGGTCCCTCGCTGTCTTCATGTTCCGGGACAGATAAAACAACGTTTCCCTCTTCGATTTCTGTCAGGTCCACCCTCAATCGCCCTTGAGTTCTTCCTTTATCAGCTCTACTACTTTGTAGGGCAGTAGTTCTTTGTTCACGTCGGTGAGTTCCAGCATCCTGACGTCGTCTCTTCTCCTCAGGTCTTGGAGGAGTGTGTTCCTCGATTTTTTTTCGAATGTGATTATCAACGGTTTGTTCAGTTCTAAGATCTTCCTTACAGTATCTGCAAACTTTTCACTTTCGACCTGCATCTTTCCGATCTCGTCGATCAATACCACGTCTCTTTTATTCGCCGCATCTTTTATCGCCTTGACTCCCACCTCATCCAGTGAATCTAGATTGACTCCGTACCCCTTTATCTCTATCTGGGAGTCTAGATCGAGGTGAGAGAACACCGCCTTTTCCTTCGTCTGCCAGTCCATGACCTGAAATCCGACCCGTCGATTATCCTCCATGATCGGTTCAGTTATCATGCCCCCGACGCTGATATCTTCGTCTTTCAGCATATCTATTATAGATTTGATAGTTTCCGATTTCTGCATCCCTGAAGGTCCGCTGATACCGATCTTTAGACTTTTTACCATATTTTTCTTGCCTCTGCGGGATTATTAGTTAAGGGAAATCAACTATTTAAATTACTTGTCGGAAAAAGCGAAAAAAAGAGGATCGATCTCCTTCTCAATTTATCATATCTTTTCTATACTCTCTATATACATGAGAGGGTAACTCATCTCATCGATATATTCCATCTTACCTACGGCTTTCAAATTTTTATATCGTACAACGACCTCGGCTTCGATCATCTCTTCGGTCAGCGTCGTATACCTAAAGGGTCCTACCTCGTTTTCCTCGACCGATCTAGGGGCATTTATCTTGACCTCGGCGGACTTTACAAAAGCCTGGCTCTCGGTTGTTTTCTCTATCGAGTCCTCCAACATCTTGAGATTTTTACTGCTTACCGGTGTACCTATAAATTGGTGGAAAAGGGCTCCGAGTTTTATCCCCAGTTCGAATGATATCCTTTCTTTATCGGTACAATCAAAATATTTTTCGCCCTCTTTCATCTTTTTTGAAGTTTTATCTGATTCAGTTTTTTTCTTTTCCATCTTTATTCACCATCATCGGCCCTATAAGAACATAAGTCAATAATATGGAGAAGGTAAACAGTAAAAATAATTTACCTTTACCTTGGTCGAACCGCACGAGGATAAAGCCGACCGTATTCAACAACATGAAGGTCCCGGCTCCCAATCTTAAATTTCTCTCTCTGATCTTAGGATACCAGAAGGGACAGTAGAGGAGTATACTGAACAGTAAGCCCAATAGAAGTCCTACATAGGGATGATACAATCCGGTTCTCCCCCAGCCGAAAAGGTAGGCGATATGTATCACTAGAAGAGCTAGCAGAGGTGAGGGAAGGCCTCTATAGATCTTTTTAGTCGAATATTTATCGACGAACCTAGCGAGTCTCATCGTTCCTAGGAATACTATCAGAAACGGAACAAGAGTAGCGAAAGCATTCTGTATAGACATCCACGCCCTTCCTAGCTCCGGGGCATAGAAAGTATTATAGAGAAGTAAGGCCGGTGCAAAACAGAATGAGATAACATCAGAGAAAAAATCCAGGTAAGCCCCGAGCTGATGCTGGACGTTAAGATAACGGGCTAACATCCCATCGAAACCGTCCAAGATCACACATAGGATTATCAACATGGAAGCGATCCAGAGTCTTCCATCAACCACGTAAGTTATCGAGAGGAATCCAAGTAATGCGTTAGTGATGGTTATATAATCCGGAACAGTAAAAGAGACGTCGACATCTTTATTCATGCAATACCCCCAGTGTAGTTTTCCCCGCTTTGACCCTCTTTCCCTCTTCTATATGGAAGTCAACATCCCGGGAAAATTTTAATTTAACTTTAGACCCAAATCGTATCATCCCTATCTTCTCACCTTTCTCAACTTTTTCGCCCTTTTTAATATATGGCACTATCCGTCTCGCGAACATCCCGGAGATCTGCCAGATTTTTAGGTTCCCTTTTTCAGTATCTATCTGATAGAACTGTCGTTCGTTTTCTCCGGCTTTTTCACCGAAGGCAGGGAAGTGCTTACCTTCATGATGTTCTTTCTCAATCACTTCTCCGCCCAAGGGCATCCTATTGACGTGCACGTCCCAGATATTCATGAATATTTTAATTGTATTTTCCTCCTCATCTAGAACCTGAACTTTGCCGTCCGCTGGAGATACGATCCCCTCACCTACATCTCTCCCTGGATCTCTAAAGAAGTAAAGGGTGAATATGGGAGGGATAGCAAAGATGAAAAATAAGAAGATCGGAAGACCTGCAAATAGGTATAGGAGGAAAAGAACGAGTAATGGGATACATGAAAGTAATAGAGGCTTCCCTACGCCTTTAGCTATCATAGAAAAACTAAAGAAAAGGAGTTAAATGTATTTTTAGATGCTGCCGGGCTTAAGGAACCGACTGTTTACGAAACAGTGTCTACATCTCCTTCGGCTCCTTCCATCATCTGGTCGGCGAATTCATCGCTCTCAGTATGCACGTTCGTTATCACCAGGAGTATTTTCACTTTGTTGCCCATGTCTTCTTCCACGTTGCATCCCCAGATGATCCTGGCATCCTTGCTGATCTTTTCATTTACCATATTTGCGGCTGTCTCTGCTTCACTGACGGTCATGTCTTCTCCGCCCATGACCCTTACCAGGGCACCTTGAGATTCGCTGACGTCGACCTCTCCGAGCAGCGGGGAACCTAATGCCTGTTCGACCGCTTCTTGTATCCTGTTGTTCGGATCGTCAGATTCTCCTATCCCGACCATGGCCAATTCGCCGTTGTCCATTATGGTCCTCATGTCGTTATAATCTATGTTGACTAGACCGGGTTTGGTGATTATCTCTGTCATCCCTTTTATGGATTCCATCAATATCTCGTCGGCGACCTTGAAAGCAGCGTTTATAGGTAAGTCCGGTACGAGTTCGAGCAGTTTGTCGTTCGGGATGACTACAGTGGTATGACAGTGTTTTTCTAGTTTACTGAGACCTCTCTTGGCGTTCCTCATCCTTTCTTTGCCCTCGGCCTCGAAGGGAAGAGTTACTACACCCATCACTAGGGCTCCTTCGTCGTTTGCCATATCGGCCACTACTGGAGCGCAGCCGGTTCCCGTTCCGCCGCCCATACCGGCGGTCAAAAAGACGATATCTGAACCGTCTATATGCTGCTTTATTTCATCCTTCGAGTGTCTTGCACATTTTTCACCTACTTCGGGTCTCGCGCCCGCTCCTAGACCGTTCGTCACTTCTTTACCTAGAAGGATCTTTTTCTGGGAGTGGGTATGAAGAAGATGTTTTGCATCCGTGTTTAGCGCTATCAGTTGTCCACCGGTTATACCTTCCTGTGTCAGACGATCAAGGGTATTACTGCCCCCTCCACCGGCGCCAAATATCTTGATATTTACCTGCAGTTGATCAACCAGCTCTCGAAGTTCTTCATCTTCTGGAGCATCTTCCATCTCTTCTTCATCTACATCATCGATCGTGTTACCACGAGGTTTTTCTTTGCCCTTTTCTTTTTCTTCTTCGTGCTTATCTAAAGCCTCACTAACTATTGATTCCATAATATATCCCAACCATCTTGCATGCCATAATTCAAACACACCTATATAAATATTGTCTTTTCCAGTACGACAAGGCATTCACCCCTTCTGGATAGTGATTCATAGCGTCTGATTAATTCGGAATCATCGTCCAGAATCCGTCGACTTGTCTGACTCATTTAAGGTTTCTGTCAGACAAAATAGAAAGATTTCACTCCCAAATTTTTTATCGAAGAGGTCTTTCCAGAAAGATATGAGCATGAATAAGAAAGTTGAGGATTTGAATATAGATGGAGATACGACCATCTCGGAATTGATCTCAGGTTATCAAAATTCTGGGGGCTTTGTAGCCAAAAAAGTAGGACTATCAGTCGAGATCTTAGATGAGATGTTCCAGACGGACGGTACAAATTTTTTATCGTTTCCGGCGGCTATAGTCTCTACTGGGACGAGAGGTGTACTGAAAGAAGCGGTAAAAAGGGAATTGTTCGATGTTATAATAACCACGTGTGGCACTTTGGACCATGATCTTGCAAGGGTATGGGAGGACTACTATCACGGTTCCTTCGATGCCGATGATAAAGAATTACATGAAAAGGATGTCAATCGATTGGGAAATATATTCATCCCCAATTCATCCTACGGGGAAGTATTGGAGGAGAAGATGCAGCCGATGATCGAAGACATCGTGGAAGAGAAGGGACCGTCACTCAGTACTAGAGAGATCATATGGGAATTCGGAAAAAGGATAGACGATAAAGATTCGATCCTTTACTGGGCTGCGGAAAATGAGATCCCGATTTACGTTCCGGGTATAACCGACGGTGCCTTCGGATTTCAGCTTTGGATGTACTGGCAGAAGAATAAGGATTTCAGTTTAGACCTGATGAAAGATGAAGAAGAGCTTTCTAGGGAAGTGTTCTCAGCCGATAAAAGTGGAGCTCTTATCGTCGGCGGCGGTATCTCGAAGCACCACACCATATGGTGGAATCAATTTAAAGACGGTCTAGATCATGCCGTTTATGTGACCACCGCAGTCGAATACGACGGCTCTCTTTCTGGGGCTAGAGCAGAAGAAGCTATCTCCTGGGGAAAGATAAATGAAAAAGCGGACCACTGTACCGTAAAAGGTGACGCTACGGTATTAGTGCCTTTGATGTTAGCTAATTTTTTCTGATAAAAAGCTACAGGGAAAAAACAGTAAAAAAGAAAGGGTTTTGGAAAGCGATTTTTATCGAGAAATCGTTTACTTGTACTCCTGACAGTTGTCGCAGTACCAACGATCGTACTCATCGATGTACCGAAGTTCTTCACCACAGACCTCACAAGCGTTTTCCGACTCCTGGGTCTGTTGCTGCGTGGGAGCAGCAGCAGCGCTCTGTGTGCTTTGTTGTTGACCTGGCTGCTGAGATTGTTGTTGACCTGGCTGCTGAGATTGTTGTGCTGGACCCTGTTGGTAAGGTTCTTCTTGGTAGGGTTCCTGATCTTCCTCACCGTTACCTTTAATAAATCCTACGGCTGCAATTATCCCTCCTGCGATTGCAATCACTATCCCGAGTATACCCATGAGGGGTATTGTTTGAACAGATTTAGCTTCCATGTACTCTACTGAAGACCCCATAACGCTTTCTTCTTTGCACTCTAGGGTGACCGTTATGGTATCTCCTTCGTCTCCTAAATCCTCGCCTGAGACAAATCCCCAGTCCGTATCGCCCATCTCGTATGTATACATTGTTTCACCGAAGAAATTAGTCTCAGATTCGTTTGTTATCTCGCCAGTAACTGTAACGGTGTCTCCCTTGTCGTAAGACTCATAGTCTCCTTCATCCGAATTATAATCGGACTCCATATCAGAGGGGGTCTTATTCAGTATACCTGTGAAACCTACCGCTGCCAGCACTATGCCGACCACTAGTATTACAACGCCTACTATCAATATTTTTTTATTCATATTTTTACCGTCCAAGGAACAATATGGTTTATTGTATTTATATTTTTGTAAATACCATTAAAGGAAACTGATACAGCTTATATTTCTAAAAAGGGAGATATCCGATTCAGATCACGTTCTCGGAGATCTCTTCGCCCTTCATCTCTCTCTCGCAGTAGTTACATTTCAAAGTAACAGGTTGTTTTCCTACCACTTCGAATTCGGGTTTTACGGGTTCATCTTGGTTGCTTATACAATTCTGGTTCCTACATCTTAGGATACCTTTGACCACGTCTGGTAACTTCACTCGATGTTTATCGACGACTTCATAATCTCTGATTATATTCACAGTGGCCTCAGGAGATACTAGAGAGATCTTATCTAACTCCTCGTTCTTCAATTCCATATCTTCAACTTTAACGATGTCTTTCTTTCCTTCACTGCTGTCAACGTTCATAGCGATACTGACGATAAAATCTATATCTCTCTCTATCAGCCCTAAGATCTTGAGAACTTTCATCGCCTGGCCTTTCCTGATATGATCTATGACGGTTCCATGTTTGATGGGAGTAATCTTGATCTTTTTCCTTTTTTCTACTTTCTTTTCTTCATTTTCGCTCATCATTATCCCTCTATCAATAATTTCAGCAACGCCATCCTTATGGGGATTCCATTTGCTGCCTGCCGGAAGTATTTTGCAAATGGAGTGGAGTCCACATCGGCCGTAATCTCATCGACCCTGGGTAATGGATGCATTATATCTAGGTCCTCCTTTGTATCTTTTCTATCGAGCATCTCTTTTTCGATGTGATAAGATTCAGCTACTTTTTCATAATCCTTGTCTGAGGGAAATCTCTCTCTTTGTATCCTGGTCATGTATAGAACGTCCAGTTCCTCGATAACTTCCTCAATACCCTCAACTTCCTTATGGGGAATACCTTTCTTCTCTAGCTCTCTGAGTATCTCATCAGGCATCTTTAGAGAAGGTGGGGAGATGAAAGTCAACTCGGTATCGAACATACTTAAAGCATTGGTCAATGAATGGACGGTCCTTCCATATTTTAGATCACCCGCTATACCGATATGGTTGTCCGAAACACTGCCCTTCTCTTCATTTATCGTAAATAGATCTAATAGGGTCTGCGTAGGATGATGACCTGCACCGTCCCCTGCATTGATAACGGGTACGTCGGAAAAATTAGCCGCTAACTGGGCCGCCCCCTCGTGAGGGTGCCTGAGAACTATAATATCCGCATATCCTGCCGCCACTCTTATCGTGTCGGCGAGCGTCTCCCCTTTTTTAGCGGAGGATGTTCCTGGTTTGGCGAAACCGATACACCTGCCACCCATCCTTTTCATAGCGCCTTCAAAGGACAGTCTAGTACGTGTGCTTGGCTCGTAGAAAAGAGTCGCCAGTAATTTACCTTCAAGGTCTGAGATCTTCTCTTCACCCTCTGCTGTAGGTATCATCTTTTCTGCTATATCAAATACTGATTTCACTTCTTCTACGGAGAAGTCTTTGATCGTGACTACATGGTCTTTTTCGAACTCGTAAGTCATCCTATCGGAAACCTATTTGATTAGGCAGATATATGATTTTGGTTTAACACCTGTTGGGAAAAAAGAAAAGATATAGAGAATAGATAATAGAAAAAGATTTACGCGATTCGACACAAAGCCTAGAGAAGCCCGGCCTTCTGTAGCGTCATGATATCGTCGGTGCCGAGCTTTTCTCCTTTCTTGAATTTGTCGTAGAGTTCCTTTGCCTCTTTTTCGGTCTCCGTTTCCTCTTTCTTTTTCTCTGCTTTGCGCTGCTTGTTCTTCAGACCAGATATTATTTTGCTGTAGTCCTGCACTTCGTTGACCGCTTCGATATGTTTTTCGTGGTATTTGTCCCCTTCCTTCTTGGCGTCGAGGAATTTTTCTTGGGCTTCATCGGCTTCCTCTCTTACTTCATCGGCTTTTTGGAATTTCTTGAGCATCTCGTCGTGGAGATCCTGTGCCTCTTCTGCAAGTTCTGAAACCTTCTGGTGGTATTCGTCGGCCCTCTCTTTAGCCTCTTCTAACTCCTCTGAGAGCTGCTTGATCTCTTCGTTATCTTCTATCAGGTTCTTTCTTTTGTCCAGTTCCCCTTTCCGGTCTGAGATCTCATCGATTAATTCCTTTTCTTCGTCCGGTGTCAATACTTTCGTCATCTGCTCGTATTCAAGGTCCTTTATCTTGCTCTCGATCTGCTTTATGGATTTGTCGTCATCCGGAAGAACATCTTTCTTCTTTTGGTCCAGTTTTCTAGATAACTCGTTTACCCTTTCATTCATCTCGTTCCTTTTATCTTTGTATTCCTTGACCTTTTCGTTAAGCTCGTCTCTCTCCTCTTTCAATTCATTACCTGTTTCGATCAATTCCCTGACTTCATCGTTCAGTTCGTCTCTCTTTTTGACCCAGTTGTTTGCTTCTTCGTTTTTGTCGTCTCTCAGACGTTTGTATTTTTTGGCCCGATTATCGGCCCTTTCCTTTTTTTCCTCCAACTCCTCTAAAAGCTCAGTCATAGTCTAAGCACTGTCCAGTAATCTACTTTTGAATGTTTCAACTTATTCAATATTAGGGGGATTTATAATACTTTCGGCCCGTCCACGGGATTCAGATATCGAGATTATACATCAAGAAAAATTATATAACACCTTTCAGGTCCATCGATTAGATAGCATGGCTGAAAATGACTCTAATCTAGAAGAGGAACTCAGTTTTTCTCCCTCGAATATTTGGGAAGATATAGAAGAGGAAGAGCATGATGAAATCTTCGATTTTGCCGATGATTATTCTGAATTTTTGACTACAGCTAAAACGGAAAGGAAATCTGTAGAGGAAGCTGAGCAGATACTGAGAGAGAATGGATTCAAATCGATATCCGAATACGGTGAGCTTGAAGAGGGCGACAAGGTATATATCATAAATAGGAACAAGAGTCTAGCGGCCGCCGTCATAGGAAAAGAGGATCTAACGAAGGGATGCAACATCGTGGCTAGTCATGTAGACGCTCCCAGATTGGATCTCAAAGCTAGACCATTATATGAAGACAAGGAAGCGTCGATGGCGCTCCTACAGACCCATTATTACGGAGGCATCAAAAAGTATCAGTGGGTCAATACCCCTCTAGCTATCCACGGCAAAGTGGTCAAGGAAGACGGAACGCCGATCGAGATCTCGATAGGAGAGGACCCAGAAGATCCGATATTCGTCATAAGCGACCTATTGCCCCATCTGGCGAAGAAAAAACAAGGCGAGAGAAAGATGAAAAAGGTGATCAAGGGCGAAGAACTCAACATACTCATCGCCGGCATCCCGATCGATGACGAAGATGTAGAAAGTAAACTTAAAACGAAAGTACTGAAACTGCTCAACGACGAGTATGATATCAAAGAAGAAGACCTGACCAGCGCGGAACTTGAAATAGTTCCCGCGGGTAAAACTAGAGATGTAGGGCTAGATAGAAGTATGGTAGGAGGTTATGCTCATGACGACCGTGTTTGTGCCTATACCTCCCTAAGAGCCCTCCTTGATATCGACTCTCCTGAGAAGACTTCTCTGATCATATTCTTCGATAAAGAGGAGATAGGCAGCGAAGGTAATACTGGAGCGAATTCAGAGTTCGTCGATTCGATCTATTCTAATCTACTCAAAAAGTACAAAGATCGATATACGATGCAGGATCGGAGGGAGATGCTAGATAATTCCAAGGCCCTTTCCGGCGACGTCAGTCCAGGGATCAATCCCTCTTTCAAGGGGGTCCATGATCTACAGAACGCGGCAACCTTCGGTAAAGGGATAGTCATAACCAAGTTCACGGGGTCCGGCGGCAAGTACTCTGCCAACGACGCCCATGCCGAATACGTAGCATTGGTAAGAAGGATCTTCAATGAAAACAATATCTTGTGGCAGACCTCCGAACTCGGAAAAGTCGACGAAGGCGGCGGAGGCACGGTAGCGAAGTTCCTCGCCAACCTAAATATCGACGTAGTCGACATCGGTATCCCGCTGCTCGGGATGCACTCCCCATTTGAAGTCATCTCGAAGGCCGATCTATACCATCTATTCAAGGGATACCGCAGCTTTTTAGAAGTTGAGTAAAACCTTTTCTAAAAAACTTCCTTTTTCTTTTCTATCCTTTTTCTA